>NZ_CP049199.1:4899097-5256297 GCF_011045195.1 Caulobacter soli
ATGTACTACGACGTCAACGACGCCGACGAACTGACCTCGGTGTTCAACACCATCGCCGGTTCGATCCAGAACCTGCGGATCAGCAAGTAGCGGCCCCTCCCCCTGTGGGGGAGGTGTCGGCGAAGCTGACGGTGGGGGGCGTCGGCAGATGGCCGGCTCCAGGATCGACGATCCTAAAAACTCCCCCCACCGATCGCTACGCGATCGCCTCCCCCACGGGGGGAGGACCTAAGCCCTAGGCCAGCTTGATCTCGCGCAGGCGCTGCTGGAGGAACTCGTCGGCCGTGATCGACTCCGGATAGCGGTCCGGATTTTCGGCCGTGATCGTGTTGGGCAGGGTCTTGATCTCGTAGTCCGACGCGAAGTGCAGGAAGAACGGCGTCGAATAGCGCGGCACGCCGCGGCGCTCGGGCGGCGGGTTCTGCACGCGGTGCTGGGTCGAGGGCAGCACGTGGTTGGTCAGGCGCTCCAGCATGTCGCCGATGTTGACGACCAGGCAGCCGGGCGGCGGGTTGATCGGCAGCCACTGGCCGTCGCGGTCCAGCACTTCCAGCCCGCCTTCTTCCGCGCCGAGCAGCAGGGTGATGGTGTTGATGTCGCCGTGGGCGCCGGCCCGCACGCCGGTCGCGTCCACCGGGATCGGCGGATAGTGCAGCAGGCGCAGCACGCTGTTGCCGTTCTCGACGGTCGGCTTGAAGAAGTCGCGGTCCAGCTTCAGATAGGTGGCGACCGCCTCCAGCACCTTGCCGCCCATGGCGTCCAGGGCGTTGTAGAGCCAGCTGACGTCATGCTTGAAGGCCGGGATCTCGGCCGGCCAGACATTGTCGGCCATGGTGGCGCGGAAGCGATGGCCGGGCGGCAGGTCGCGGCCCATGTGCCAGAATTCCTTCAGGTCGTGGTGCGTGGCGCCCTTGGCGGTCTCGACCCCGAACGGGATGTAGCCCCGCGCCCCGCCCTTGATCCCGGCATATTGCTTCTTGATCTCGACCGGCAGGGCGAAGAAGGCCTTGGCGTCGTCGACCGCCGCGTCGATGCGGTCCTGCGGCAGGTCGTAGTCCGACAGCACCGCGAAGCCGTAACGCTCGAACGAGGCGCCCAGCGCCTGGGCGAACCTGTCGAAGTCCTTCGAATACAGGGTGAACGAGACGGGTTCGATGGCGGATGCGGACACGGGCGTGGGCCTTGAGGTTGGTAGCGGGGGCAGTAGTAAGACAGGACTTACTACACCGTCAGCTGGCGGGCGCGAAGTCCCCGCTCATGCTGGCGTCATGTGTGATGTTGGAACTTGACCATTCGAGAGGCGTTTTGCCTCGCAACCATTCAAGACGCCAGGGACCACGGGGCATAGCCTCGGATCAAGGCCGCAAGAGGGAAAGATCGTGATGATGAACAAGACCGCCATCGGCGTCGCCATGCTGGGCGCCCTGACCCTGGCCGCCTGCACCACCACCGATCCCTATACCGGCATGCCGGTGCGCAACAACACCGGGACCGGCGTCCTGGCCGGGGCCGGCATCGGCGCGGCCCTGGGCTATCTGACCAACACCAACAAGGGCGAGCAGGGCCGCAAGAACGCGCTGATCGGCGCGGGCATCGGCGCCTTGGCCGGCGGCGCGACCGGCAACTACATGGACCGTCAGCAGGCCGACTTCCGCCGCAGCCTGGAAGGCTCGGGCGTGATGATCCGCCGTAACGGCGACCAGATCGTGCTGGTCATGCCCAGCGACGTGACGTTCGCCGTCGACAAGTCCGAGGTCCAGCCGCAGTTCACCCGCGTGCTCGACGACGTGGCCCGCACCCTGAACGCCTATCCCCAGACCACGATCGACGTGGTCGGTCACGCCGACAGCAGCGGTCCGGACGACTACAACCAGACCCTGTCGGAACGCCGCGCCAGCTCGGTGGCCGGCTATCTGACCGGCCCCGGCCGGGTGCTGCCCGACCGCGTCTTCGTCGCCGGTCAGGGCGAGCGCCAGCCGATCGCCTCCAACGACACCGCCGAAGGCCGCGCCCAGAACCGCCGGGTCGAGATCATCCTGCGACCGCTGACGAAGTAGGAGACACAAGCCTCCCCCTTTGGGGGAGGCGATCGCGAAGCGATCGGTGGGGGGAGTTTTAGGGTCGTCGATCCGGGTTGTGGCCATCGGCCTATCACTCCCCCCTCCGTCGCCCTTTGGGCGACACCTCCCCCACAGGGGGAGGCTTTAAAATCACACAGCTTCGCCGCTTCACGCGGACCGCCGCTGAAGATTTGGGAAGGGTGCGAAGCGCCCGGGCCTCGCCCGGAGTAGCTTTGATGTTTGTACCGTTTCGACGAAGTGCAGGCGCTTCGCGTGGACCGTTTTCCAGAAGCCTTCGGATCGCGGATTTTTAACCCGCTCCGATGGAGGCCCCCGACGGGCGGAGAGTTGGCTGAACTCTCCGGACCGTGCGAGCGATTTCAGCCCGCACCTGCTGCGTTCGCCGATCCCTCGCCGCCTGGGCTTCGTCCTGTGTTTCAAGGAACCTGCCCAGGACGTCCGAAGCGTCACTCAAGACCACCGACGAGCGCTTCCCGCTCGACCACCCCCGAAAGCCGCATCGGTCGCCGTACGTGCGCCCTCCCCGTGCTCTCAGGTGCAAGCAGGATACGGGCGGTTTGGGAGGGTGAGGATAGATTGGGGTTGAGAAAGTTCAGGGCGTTGATTTTGCTTAACTTTAGTCTCTATACGCTGAGGATAGACAGCCAAATTGCCCTTCCCTCCCCCTTGTGGGGAGGGTGGCCCGCGTAGCGGGTCGGGTGGGGTTTGATGACTCAGCAGAACCAGGCCCGTCCCACACCCTGCACCGATCCCCCACCCGTCGGCTTCGCCGCCACCCTCCCCGCGAGGGGGAGGGACGGAGCGTCTCAGCTCTCAGAACGCCGCTTCGCCTGTCGCCGCCCCCATCGCGCTGGTCCGCCGATGCGCCAGGGCCTCGGCCACGTGCACGCGTCGGACGCTGGCCGCGCCCTCCAGGTCGGCGATCGTCCGGGCCAGGCGCAGGACGCGGGTCCAGCCTCGGGCGCTGATCTGGCCGGCCTCGGCGGCGCGGGCCAGCAGGCTTCGTCCGGCCTCGTCGAGATCGGCGATCTTCTCCAGATACCGCCCCTCGGCGCGGCCGTTCAGCGCCTCGGCCCCGATCGGCGCGCCTTCGATGTCGATCGCCCGTTCCAGCTGCAACCGGCGGGCCTGGGCGACCCGCGCCGCGACTTCCGCCGTGCCTTCCGAAGGCGGCGGCAAGGCCAGGTCGGCGGCGGTGACTGCCGGCATGTCGACGGCCAGGTCGATGCGGTCCATCAGCGGACCGCTGACCCGGCCCTGATAGTCGCGGATGCAACGCGGAGCCTTGCCGCACGCCCCCCGTCCAGCCCCGCCATGACCGCAGCGGCAGGGATTCATCGCCGCCACCAGCTGCACCCGGGCCGGATAGCGCACATGGGCGTTGGCCCGCGCGACCATCACCTCGCCGGTCTCCAGCGGCCCACGCAGGCTATCCAGCGCCTGCACCCCGAATTCCGGCAGCTCATCCAGGAACAGCACCCCATTGTGCGCCAGCGACACCTCGCCCGGCTTGGCCTTCAGCCCGCCGCCGGTCAGGGCCGCCATCGAGGCGCTGTGATGCGGCGCGCGATAGGGCCGCGCGCGGGTCAGCGTTCCCTTGGCGATCAGCCCCGCCACCGAATGGACCATCGAGGTCTCCAGCAGTTCGTGCGAGCTCAGGGGCGGCAAGAGCCCCGGCAAGCGCTGGGCCAGCATCGACTTGCCCGAGCCCGGCGGACCGCAGAACAGCAGGTTGTGCGAGCCGGCGGCGGCGATCTCCAGCGCCCGCTTGGCGTGTTCCTGGCCCTTGACGTCGCGCAGGTCCTTGCCCGGTTCGCCCTCGACCACCGGGCCGGGCAAGGGCGCCGACAGGATCTGGCCGCCCCGGAAATGGTTGATCAGCGCCACCAGCGAGCGCGGGGCCAGGATTCGGGTGCCACCCGCCCAGGCCGCTTCCGGTCCGCAAGCCTCGGGGCAGATCAGGCCTAAGTCCATCGCGCCGGCCGCCATGGCCGCCGGCAGGGCCCCGGCGCAGGGGGCGATCCGTCCGTCCAAGGATAGTTCTCCCATCGCCGCCCAGCCGTCGAGCGCGTCGATCGGAATGACGCCCATGGCGGCCATCACGGCCAGGGCTATGGGCAGGTCGTAGTGACTGCCCTCTTTCGGCAGATCGGCCGGCGCGAGATTGGCGACGATGCGCTTGGGCGGCAGGGACAGGCCCAGGCCGGCGAATGCTCCGCGCACGCGCTCCTTGCTCTCGGCCACGGCCTTGTCGCCCAGGCCGACGATGACCATGACCTGAGCGCCGCCCGTAAGCTGCACCTCGACGTCGACCCGACGCGCCTCCACGCCCTCGAACGCCACCGTGACGACCTTTGCCGCCATTGGGATTCCGCCCCCTTGCCCACTGATTTATCCACAAGCCAAGCATGGCCGTTGGAGCGGAGCAAGAACGAAAAACGAACGTTTCAGGAAAGTGTGACGATTCAGTCGTCTAGAAGTAGTTCCTAATCCTCAGGTAGAGCTTAGCTCGGCGATCCGATCCCAGAGGATCGCCGCGGCGTCGGCGCCGCCGAAACGCTTGAGCTGCTGGGCGCCGGTCGGCGAGGTGACGTTGATCTCGGTCAGGTACTCTCCGATCACGTCGATGCCCACGAACAGCAGGCCGCGTTTCTTCAGTTCCGGGCCGATGATCGCGCAGAGCTCGAGATCGCGCGCGGTCAGGTCCACCGCCTCGGCCCGGCCGCCGACCCGCAGGTTGGACCGCACCTGGCCGGCGGCCGGCACGCGGTTGACCGCGCCCACGGGCTCGCCGTGCACAAGCAGGATGCGCTTGTCGCCCTTGCTCACGGCCGGGACGAATTTCTGGGCGATCACCTGCTCGCGGCCGATCATGGCGTGCAGTTCCAGCAGGGCGTCGAGATTGGGGTCATCGGCCAACAGCCGCGCCACGCCCGAACCGCCGCCGCCGTACAGGGGCTTCAGGACGATATCGCCGTGCCGGGCGCGGAAGTCGTAGATCGCCTCGTGGTCGCTGGTGATCAGGGTCGGCGGCTGGACGCCCGGGAAGTCGGTGACGAACAGCTTCTCCGGCGCGTTGCGCACCTCCGCCGGATTGTTGACCACCAGGGTGTGGGGGTGAACCTTTTCGAGGAAGTGGGTGGCGGTGATGTAGGCCATGTCGAAGGGCGGGTCCTGGCGCATCAGCACCACGTCGACATCGTCCTTCATGTCCAGCAGCACGGTCTCGCCCAGCTGGGCGTGGGAGCCTTGCGTCTTGGTCAGCACCAGCGGCTGGGCGCGGGCGAACACCCGGCCGTCCTCCATCGACAGCTTGTCGGGCGTGTAGAACCACAGCTTGTGGCCGCGCGCCTGAGCCTCCCACATCATCAGGAAGGTGGTGTCGTTCTCGATGTTGATCCCTTGGACGGGATCCATCTGGACGGCGACTCTCAGCGACATGACGACTCCGGGGCTCTAGCTGGCGACTGCCTAGTTAGGCGCGCCCGGCGACGAATGCGAGGGCTTGCCGTTCTGGTCGTAGCGGCGCTGGGCGGCGGCCACCTCGGGCATGCGGGTCTCGGCCCAGTCGATCATCAGCCGCAAGGCCGCCAGCAGATCGCGCGCCAGGGGCGTTATGCCGTAGGTCACCGTCACCGGAACCGTGGCCTCGGCCCGGCGGGTGACCAGGCCGTCGCGCTCCAGCGAGCGCAGGGTCTGGGTCAGCATCTTCTGCGACACGCCACGGATGCGGCGCTTCAGGTCGCTGAAGCGCATGTCGACGTCGCCCAGCAGCTGCAAGATCAGGACGCTCCACTTGTCGCCGACGCGGTCCAGCAGCTTGCGGGTGGGGCAGTCGGCGGCGAACACGTCGCCTCGCGCGCTGATGGCCGCGACGCCGGCCTCGAGGCCGCCCGCGGGGCTGGTTTCTTGGAGGTGACCAAGGGAGGGAAAGGTGCCGTCTTGCATGACCAGTCTCCCTAGCGCACCTGGTCACTTATGGAAACCAAGGAGCACATCATGAAGGTCACGGTTCTGGGCGCCAGCGGTCGCGCCGGCTCGGAGATCACCCAGGAACTGGCCGCGCGCGGCCACCAGGTGACCGCCGTCGCCCGCAAGCCCGAAGCCATTCCCGCCGCGCCTGGCGTCACGGCGGTGGCGGGCGACGCGTCGGATCCCGTCGCCCTGGCCACGCTGATCAAGGGCAGCGAGGCGGTGATCAGCGCCCTGCACTTCGACGTGTCGGCCGAAACCCTGCTGTCGGCTCTGCGCCAGGCCGGGGTCGGCCGCCTGCTGGTGACGGGCGGGGCGGCCAGCCTGGAGGTCGCGCCCGGCAAGCGCCTGATCGACACGCCGGACTTCCCCGAGGACTGGAAGACGATGGCCCAGGGCGGCATCGCGTTCCTGGACGCCCTGCGCGGCGAGACGGCGATCGACTGGACCTTCTTCTCGCCCGCCGCCTTCATCTTCGAGGGACCGCGCCTGGGGACGTTCCGGCTGGGCGGCGACCAGCTGGTGGTCGACGCGGCTGGCGAGAGCAAGATCAGCTTCGCCGACTACGCCCTGGCCATGGTCGATGAGCTTGAGCAGCACCGCCACGGCCGGGCGCGGTTCACGGCGGCGTATTGAGTCCTGGCCTCAGGCAGGCCTCACTTCAGGCAGGCCTGGCCACGCGCCGCGCCTTCACCGCCAAGGCGACGGCCGAGACCAGGAAATAGAAGGCCCCGAACGCGGCGTAGGGGGCGATGACGGTGACCAAGGACCCGGCCGGCGGCGCGGCGGCCTTGCTGACGAAGAACCCGCCCGCCAGGGCCGACTGGGCGCCGCTGAGGATCATCGCCCACTGAGCGCCATAGGTCCGCCAGCGACGCACGCCGGCCGCCAGTTGCAGCAGCCCCGCCAGCGCCGCCCAGGCTCCGAACAGCACCAGCACCAGGCTCGGGTCGATCCGCAGCGCCGCCAGCACGCCCAAAGCGACCAGGGCGCTGACGACGGTGTTGAAGGCTTGCGGGACATTGGCGCGGAAGCCGCCGTTGGCCTGGGCGTCCCGCGCATTGGCGAACGCGTCCCACGCCGGATAGAGCACCAGCAGCACGCCGCCGATCAGCGGATTGGCCGCGCCGACCGTGAAGGCGGCCGCGACCCAGACGGCGGCCACGACGGCGCGGAGCAGATAGTAGCGCACGAGCGCGCCGGCGGCGGCGCGCGAAGAGGTGGTGTCGTTGGCCATGCTGGCCTCCATCGGAAGGTTGGCGGAAGGACGAAAGGTTTGTTGATGTCGCGACATTCTATGTCGTGACATATTATTGGATCTAGCCGCCCACCGCGATCCTTGTCGAGTCATTATTTGTCACGACATCTATTTTTGCGCTAAGGCCAGAGTCCGCCCAGGAGCCCTTCATGCCGAATCCCGGCCGCACCCTCACCCTCGATGACCAGCTGTGCTTCTCGCTGTACGGGGCCAGCCTGGCGATCAACCGCGCCTACAAGCCGCTGCTCGACGCCCTGGAGATCACCTATCCGCAGTACCTGGTGCTGAGCGCGCTGTGGGAGGTGGACGGCCAGAGCGTCGGAGCGATCGCCGAGCGGCTGGGCCTGGATTCCAGCAACGTCACGCCGCTGATCAAGCGCATGGAGGCCGCCGGCCTGCTGTCGCGGGAACGCAATCCCGCCGACGAGCGCCAGGTCGTCGTCAGCCTGACCGACCAGGGCCGCGACATGCAGGCCCGCAGCGCCTGCCTGGGCCAGACGCTGTTCGCCTCGGCCGGGCTGGGCGTCGACAAGCTGGTGCAGCTGAACAAGGACGTACAGACCTTCCGCGACTCGGTCGCGCGGTTCGTGGCGGCGCGGCCGCAGCACTAGGCACGAGCTCCTCACCCGCGCAGCGGGGGAGGTGGCGCGCTGCGAATACGCAGCGTGACGGAGGGGGCGTCAGGCCACCACGGTGCGACGGTGACGCCCCCTCCACCACTTCGTGGTCCCCCTCCCCCGTTTCACGGGTGAGGAGAAGATGACGCTAATTCAGCCGCATCCGCATCCGCTCGCGCGCGGCCCGCGCGGCGATGGCGGCGCCGCCGTCCAGGACCTGGGCGCGGGACAGGGCCTGCAACGCCCCGGCCAGGGCGCCCTGGCCTTCGCGGGCGGCGGCGACGTCCAGCCAGGGGTGGTGGTCGGTGGGATCCAGCAGGGCCCGCCGCAAGGCCGAACGCTCGGCCCGTCCCCAATCGCGAGACTGCTGGGCGCGGGCGAAGATGTTGTTCTGTAGACGGATCAACACGGCGCGATCCGAGATCGGGCTCATCAGCACGTCCAGCTTGGCGGCGACATCGGGCATCAAGCCGGTGTGCAGGGCCCGGCGCGACAGCTCGGACGGCAGCACCACCCGCCCCTCGCTGAACGGGTCGAGCGCGAGGGGACCTTCCTCGGTCTCGATCCGCAACAGGAAGTGGCCCGGGAAGTCGACGCCGTGCAGCTCCAGGCCGCAGGCGCGGCCGGCGTGCAGGTAGAACACCCCCAGCGCCACCGGCAGGCCCTTGCGGCGCTCGGCCACGGCGATGACGTCGGCGTTGTCAGGGTGGTCGTAGGTGATCAGGTCGCCCGACAGCCGCAGATCTCCGGCCATGGCCTCGGCGATGGCCTCCTCGGGCGATTCGGACTTCAGGCGGTCGGTCAGACGGTCGACCGCCGCCTTGGCCATGTCGAGGACGGGGCCCAGGTCGCGATCCGGATCGTCGTGCACGGCGCAGGCCAGGGCCGCCTCGAACAGCGGAAAGGCCTTGTCCGGACGCTGGCCGACCTCGGTCAGCAGGGCTTCGGCCTCCTCCCGCGTCATTGGTCGCCCATCCAGGCATTAGCGACATGACGAGGACGACGGCCGGGCGCGAGGGCGATCAGATCCAGCCGGACCACGGCGTCGCGCAGGCCGGCGCGGTGGGCGGCGATGTGCGCGCCGGCCCGGCGCAGACGGGCCCTCTGCTCGTAGGTCACCGCTTCCAGCGCGGCCTCCAGACTGGTCCTGCTCTTGACCTCAACAACGGCCAGCACGCCGCCGCGTTGCGCCAGAAGGTCGATCTCGCCCAGCGGCGTGGCCAGGCGGAAGCCCAGGATCCGATAGCCCTTGGCCATCAGCCACAGGGCCGCGACCACCTCGGCGCGACGGCCCGACAGGCGGGCGGCGACGCCGCGCGCCTTCCTCTGCGCCTGGCGTTCGGGACGGACGGGCCGGGCTAGGCTCATCCGGCCTCCTTCATCGCCAGGGCCTGGCGATAGAGGTCCTTGCGCGACAGCCCCAGGGCCTTGGCGACCTCCGACGCGGCCTCGCCCAGCGGCAGGCGGCTCATGGCCTCGCGCAGGGCCGTCTCGGCGTCGGCGGCGGTGGCGACCTCGTCCTCGCCAGGTCCGACCAGGATCACGATCTCGCCCTTGGGGGCCTCGAAGCGGGGGTCGGCGGCCAGCACGTCGAGCGGGCCGCGAATGCAGGTCTCGTAGAGCTTGGTCAGCTCCCGGGCCACCGCGCCGGGACGCGGGCCGAACACGGCGGCCATGTCGGCCAGGCTGTCGGCCACCCGCGAAGCGCCCTCGTAGAAGATCAGGGTGGCGCGGACATTGGCCAGGTCCTCGAAGAAGGTCTTGCGCGCGGCGGTCTTGGTCGGCGGGAAGCCGGCGAACAGGAAGCGGTCGGTGGGCAGGCCCGCCAGGGTCAGGGCCGCCAGGGCCGCCGAGGCGCCGGGGATCGGGAAGACCTGATGACCGGCCGCGATCACCGCCTGGGCCAGGCGCAGGCCGGGGTCGGAGACCATCGGGGTGCCGGCGTCCGAGACCAGGGCGACCCGCTCGCCCGCCTCCAGCCGCTCCAGGATGCGCGGCGTTTCGCGGTCGGCGACGTGCTCGTCATAGCGCTGCAGCCGCTTGGAGATGGCGTAGGCGGCCAGCAGCTTGCCCGACACCCGGGTGTCCTCGGCCAGCAGGACGTCGCAGCCGGCCAGCACGTCCAGGGCCCGCAGGGTGATGTCGCGCAGGTTGCCGATCGGCGTCGCCACCAGATAGAGCCCGGGGGCCAGCGGCGCGTCGGACAAGGCGGGCGGGGCAAGCTGGCGGCTCAAGGGCTTACTTTCCGGCGGACTGGGTCGACGCGAACGGGGCGCCGACGACGCGGTTACGCATGATCTGCCGACAGGGTTATCAGGTCGCGAGCGTTCCTGTCAGCCGGTCCAGTACAAGACGGCCCGATCGGGTGGCGCGAAGCCGGAGCGGATCGTCGACCAGAAGGCCGGCCTCGACCAGGGTTTTCACCTTGGGCGTGTCCGGCGACAGGTCCAGCGCGGCGATCTCGGCGAAGCTCACACCGTCGTCGATGCGCAGGCCCAGCAGCAGGCGCTCCTCGGCGGCCTCGAGGGCGGTGAGAGCCTCGCGCTCGAAGCCGACGCCGGTTTCGGCGACCGCGCGGATGTAGTCGGCGATCTTCCGCTGGGCCGTGGTGGCCAGCTTTCCATCCGGAAGCGTCAGGCGGCCATGCGCCCCCGGACCGACCCCGACATAGTCATGGCCGCGCCAATAGACGAGGTTGTGGCGCGAGCGAGCCGCCTGTCCCCGGGCATGGTTGGAGACCTCGTAGGCGTCGAAGCC
Organism: Caulobacter soli; assembly: GCF_011045195.1. GTDB lineage: Bacteria > Pseudomonadota > Alphaproteobacteria > Caulobacterales > Caulobacteraceae > Caulobacter > Caulobacter soli. The sequence continues at coordinate 4,909,783 of NZ_CP049199.1, forward strand.
GGCGGCTTCCAGCACCGACTGAGTCGTCTCGAACAGGCTAGCGGCCAGGTCCTCGTCGGGCACGACCAGCTTGCCCCGCCCGACGGCGCGGTCGAAGGCCGTGCCGTGTTCGATGGTCAGCTGATAGGGCGAGACGTGCTCGGGGCCATAGGCGAGGAGTTCGCCCAGCTCCCGCGTCCAGGCCTCCACCGTCTGGCCCGGCACCGCGTAGATCAGGTCGGCCGACAGGCGCGGGAAGGCCTTGGCGGCCACGGCGATCGCGCGTCGAGCCGAGCCGGCGTCGTGGTTGCGGCCCAGCAGCGCCAGGGCTTCGTCGTTCAGGGCCTGGACGCCCAGCGACAGCCGCGCCACCCCCGCCGCGGCCAGGGCCTCGAAGCGGTCGGTCTCGGCGTCGGTCGGATTGGCCTCGAGACTGATCTCCAGGTCGTCGGCCGGGGTCCACAGCGCCTTGGCGGTCTCGATCACCCGGGCGACCTGGGCGGGATCCATCAGCGAGGGCGTGCCGCCGCCGAAGAAGATCGACAGCAGGGGACGCGGGCCGGTCAGCTCCCGCTGGGCCTTCAGGTCGGCGACGATGGCGTCGGCCAGGGCCGCCTGCTCGTCGGTCTTGCCTCGGTCCCGCACGACGTTGAAGTCGCAATAGGGGCAGATCTTGGCGCAGTAGGGCCAGTGGACGTAGACGCCCAATGGGACGCCCAGCGACGGCCCCACCGGCGGTGAAGCGTCACTCAAACAGCGCCGCCTTCAGCTTCTCGAACGCCACGGCGCGGTGGCTCATGGCGTCCTTGGCGGCTGGCTCCATCTCGCCAAAGGTCTGGTCGTGGCCATTGGGGATGAAGATCGGGTCGTAGCCGAAGCCCCGGTCGCCGCGCGGCGGGAAGGTCAGGGTCCCGTGGACCTCGCCCTGCACCACCACCGCCGGGCCGCCGTTGGGCCAGGCCACGGCCAGGGCGCAGGTGAACCAGGCGGCGCGGTCTTCCGATCCCGTCTCCTCGATGCGCTCGGCGACCTTGTCCATGGCCAGGGCGAAGTCCTTGGACGGCCCGGCCCAGCGCGCCGAATAGATGCCCGGCGCGCCATCAAGGGCCGCGACCGACATCCCCGAGTCATCGGCCAGGGCGATCTGCCCCGACAGGTCGGCGGCATGGCGGGCCTTGAGCAGGGCGTTGCCGACGAAGGTCGTCTCGGTTTCGTCCGGCTCGGGAATGTTCAGGCTCCCCGCGGTCAGCACCTCGAAACGACCGTCGAGCAGGGCGTGCAGCTCCTTGGCCTTGCCGGGGTTGTGCGTCGCCGCGACGAGCTTGGTTCCGGCTTCCAGCTTCAGCGTCATCGCGTCTCTCCTCTCGGACAATTTCCCATACGGCCTCTCTACTCCTCCATGTCGCCCTTCGCCCGCAAGGTTCGCGTGACGGCTTTCGAAATCTCGATGGACGGCCAGCGGGCCATCGTATCCTACAGGATACGATTTCACTTGCGACATTGCTGTATCCCATGAGATACAGAACCCATGATCGAGGTTCGCGTCACCGACGAGTTCACCGAATGGCTCGAGGGTCTGAAAGATGCTCGCGCTATCCACGCGATCAACGCCCGCCTGAGCCGGATCAGCTACGGCTTGATGGGCGATGTTCGCCCTGTCGGCGAAGGGATCAGCGAAGCCCGCGTCCACTATGGATCGGGCTTCCGAATCTACTTCATCCGTCGAGGCGACGTTCTGATCGTCGTCCTCTGCGGAGGCGACAAGCGAACACAAAGCAGGGACATCGAGAGAGCCAAAGCCCTGGCGAGTGGGCTTTAAACCTCGCCAACCGGGCTTCGCCGAGCCCGCAACCGGAGATATGTGATGACCAGCACGAAGACGACGCCCTTCGACGCAGCGAAATATATCGACACGCCCGAGGCCGTGGTGGCTTTCCTTGAGGATGCGCTAGCGACCGGTGATGCGGGTTATGTCGCCCATGCGCTCGGCGTCATCGCCCGCTCCAAGGGCATGACGGCCGTCGCCGAGAAGACCGGCCTGGGGCGCGAGAGCCTCTACAAAGGCTTGAAGGAAGGCGGAAACCCCCAGTTGGAGACCGTGTTGAAGATCGTCGCGGCGCTGGGGCTGCGGCTGAAGCCTGCTCCGATCGAAGTGAACGACGCCGCCTAAGCCACTCGCGAACCCCAATGGTGGCCCCGGCGCCACACCCGGAATATTCCGTTCGGTGAGCGCGATCATTACAGAGGTTTAATATCGTTTATCGATAAGCGACATTGGCGACGTCACAATCGCTCCTTATCTTGGCGTCATGGGAACAGCGCCATGTCGGCTCCGTCCCGCATCCGTTTCGCCCCACCCGTTTCGAAGGCCCGCCATGTCCGCCGCCAGACTGTTCCGCATCGTCGACGCCGTCGCCACCCGCCTGGCCACGCTGACGCTGATCGCCGGTCTGCCGCTCGCCGCTGTGACCTTCGCGATCAAGACGTTCTGACCCAAGATCCAGCGCGCCTTTGACCGGCCCCGATCCGTCGGGGCATGGTCGGCGTTTCGGCTTGAGGGGAGAGGGGACAGCGGATGCGCGCCTTGGGGCCAGGCTCGGTATCGAGTTTTCTGAAGATCATTCTCGACGTGATCTATGTGGGTCTGTGGGTCTGGGTCAGCCTGTTGGCGATCTTCACGGTCGCCGTGCTGCTGCTCAGCTTCAATCCCGAACTGATCACCTCGAAACTGCATATCGGCAGCTCGGTCGACGAACTAATCAACAAGGGGCCGCTGTTCGCCGGCGCCCTGGGCGCCTGGGCGCTGCTTTCGGGAGGCTGGATGGTGATCGTCGAGCGTCTGCGCCGGGTGTTCTCGACCCTGACCGCCGGCGACCCGTTCCATCCCGACAACGTCCGCCGCCTGCGGGTGGTGGGCCTGGTCCTGGCCGCTCTGGAGATCGGCCACTACATCTTCGCCGCCCTGGCCAAGTGGCTGGCGCCGGACACCAAGGTCGTCGACGGCTCGTTCAGCCTTAGCGCCTGGTTCCCGGTCCTGGTGGTGTTCGTTCTGGCCGAGGTCTTCCGCGAGGGCGCGCGCCTTCGCCGGGAAGCCGAACTGACAATCTGACGACGCGGAGACTTAAGAACCCCATGGCCATCCGCGTGCAATTGGACCGCATCCTTCTGGAAAGGCGCATGTCGCTGACCGAGCTGTCGGACCGGGTCGGCGTGACCATCGCCAACCTGTCGATCCTCAAGACCGGCAAGGCCCGCGCCGTGCGCTTCACCACGCTGGACGCCCTGTGCCGCGAGCTGGAATGCCAGCCGGGGGATCTGATGAGCTACGAGCCTGGGCCGGGGGAGGCTCACGAGGAGGACTAAATCCTTCTCCCCTTGCGGGAGAAGGTGTCGGCAAAGCCGACGGATGAGGGGTCTCTCAAAAGCAAAAGCCGCGCCCGGTCTTGCGACTGGACGCGGCTTTGTCGTTTTTCAACCCCTCACCCGACCCCACTCCGTGGGGCCACCCTCTCCCGCAAGGGGAGAGGGATCGGGATCACTTCCCCGAAACCGCTTCGCGCTGCTTCACGAACAGTTCCCCAATCCCTTTTTCCGCCAGAGCGAACAACTGCTCGAACTCGCCGCGGGTGAAGCCGCGCTTCTCGCCGGTGGCCTGGATTTCGACGATGTCGCCGGCGTCGGTCAGCACGAAGTTGCTGTCGGCCTCGGCGCTGGAATCTTCCTCGTAGTCGAGGTCGAGCACCGGAGTGTCCTTGAAGACGCCGCAGGAGACGGCCGCCACCTGGCCCAGGATCGGGTCGGTCTTCAGCACGCCCTCTTCCAGCAGGTAGTTCACGGCCAGGCGCAGGGCGACCCAGGCGCCGGTGATGGCGGCGGTGCGGGTGCCGCCGTCGGCCTGGATGACGTCGCAGTCCAGGCTGATCTGGCGCTCGCCCAGGGCCTTCATGTCGACCACGGCGCGCAGGGAGCGGCCGATCAGGCGCTGGATTTCCTGGGTGCGGCCGCTCTGCTTGCCCTGAGCGGCCTCACGGCGACCGCGCGTATGCGTGGCCCGGGGAAGCATGCCGTACTCGGCCGTGACCCAGCCGGCGCCCTTGTTGCGCATCCAGCCGGGGACGCTTTCCTCGACCGTGGCGGTGACCAGCACCTTGGTGTGGCCGAAGCTGACCAGGCACGAGCCTTCGGCATAGCGGTTGACGCCGGTTTCCAGCGTGACTTCGCGCGTTTGATCTGGGGCGCGTTCGGACGGACGCATGGGAAACTCCGGGGCTTGGCGTGATAGGATGGGGCCGCTTATCCTAGTTAAGACGGGCTCGTCCAATCCCCTTGGCAATCCCGTCGAACCCGAAAGGACCCGAAAGGGCGCGTTCGAAGGCTTCATGACACAGCTTTTTTCGGGGTTTTCCGCCCAGACGCCCAGCCTCACGGACCTGGACTCGCGGGCTCGCGATATCTTTCGCCGGGTCGTGGAATCTTATCTGGAGACCGGAGAACCGGTCGGCTCGCGGACCATTTCGCGCGGCGGGGTGCAGCTGTCGCCGGCCTCGATCCGCAACACCATGCAGGACCTGGCCCAGCTGGGCCTGCTGGACGCCCCCCACACCAGCGCCGGCCGCATCCCCACCCACGCGGGCCTGCGGATGTTCGTCGACGGCCTGCTGGAGGTCGGCGACATCGGCGAGGACGAGCGCCGGACCATCGAATCGCGCCTGTTCGCCCACGGCCGATCCTTCGAGGAGGCGATGGGCGAGGCCAGCGCCATCCTGTCGGGCCTGGCCGGTGGGGCCGGCGTGGTGGTCGCCCCGGTCCGCGAGGGCGGGGTCAAGCACGTGGAGTTCGTGGCCCTGGGCGCGGACCAGGCCCTGGCGATCATGGTGTTCGACGACGGCACGGTCGAGAACCGGCTGATGAAGCGTTCGGCCGGCGTCACCCCCGCCTCGCTGCAGGAGGCCTCGAACTTCCTCAACGCCCGCCTGCGCGGCCGCACCCTGAACGAGGCCAAGGCCGAGATGGCCGCCGAGCTCGATACAGCCCGGCGTGAACTGGACGTCACGGCGGCGCGTTTGGTCGAGGACGGCCTGGCCGCCTGGAGCGGCGGCGACGACGCCGACCGCGCCCTGATCGTCCGAGGCCGGGCCAACCTGCTGGCCGACGCCAGCGCCCGAGAGGATCTGGAGCGCGTGCGGCGGCTGTTCGACGACCTGGAGCAGAAGGGCCAACTGATCGGCCTGCTGGACGACGTCCGCTCGGCGGAAGGCGTGCGCATTTTCATCGGGGCCGAAACGCGACTCTTTTCGCTTTCGGGTTCCTCCCTGATCGCGGCGCCCTATATGACGGGCCGACAGAAGGTGCTGGGGGCGATCGGCGTGATCGGCCCCACCCGCTTAAACTATGCCCGGGTGATCCCGCTGGTGGACTATACCGCCCGCGTGCTCGGCCGGATGATGGACGGATGAGGACGAGATGACCGACGAAACGACGCCGGCCGAGGACGTGGCCTTCGAAACCCCCAATGGCTCTTGGGAGGACGCGTCGCAGGAAATCGAGGCGCTGAAGCTGGAAGTGGCGGCGCTGAAGGATCAGGCGCTGCGCTTCGCCGCCGAGGCCGAGAACACCAAGCGCCGCGCCGAGCGCGAGATGAACGACGCGCGCGCCTACGCCATCCAGAAGTTCGCCCGCGACCTGCTGGGCGTGGCCGACAACCTGTCGCGCGCCACCGCCCACAGCCCCCGCGAGTCGCAGGATGCGGCGGTCAGCAACTTCATCATCGGCGTCGAGATGACCGAGAAGGAACTGCTGTCGGCGTTTGAGCGCAACGGCCTCAAGCAGATCGCGCCGGGCAAGGGCGAGAAGTTCGATCCCCACCTGCACCAGGCGGTGATGGAGCAGCCCTCGGACGAGGTCGCCGCCGGCGGCGTCATCCAGGTGCTGCAGACCGGCTACGAGCTGATGGGCCGCCTGGTCCGCCCGGCCATGGTCGCCGTGGCCGCCAAGGGCTCCAGGGGCCCAGGCGCCCCGGCCGAACCGGCGGCGGGCGCGAACCCCTACGCCAGCAACGGCGACGCGTCGGGCGGGGCGTTCGATACCAAGGCCTGATCTAAAAATATCCGCTCATCCCGGCGAATGCCGGGACCCAGATGGAATGGCTTTGAGGCTGACGCCACTAGCGTTGAGCCCCTCCAATCATCCACACCGCTAAAAGATCTGGGTCCCGGCATTCGCCGGGATGAGCGGAATTTAGGATTGGCTCTCGATCCGGTCCGCCAGCCCCTTCGCCCCCGCCACCGCGTCGGCCCAGGTGATGTCGAAGTCCGCGTCGTCGCCGTAGTACGGGTCGGCCACCGACTTGCCCTGGCGGCCCTCGACGGCGTCCAGCAGCAACAGCAACTCGGCCGTCCCATCCGACGGCCTGATCCGTTTCAGGTCCGCGAGATTGTCGCGGTCCAGCGCCACCACGTGGGTGAAGCGGCGAAAGTCTTCGGGCTTGACCTGCCGGCCGCGATAGCCGGCGATGTCGGCGTCGTGCCGCAAGGCCACCGCCTGGGCCCGGCGGTCGGGCGGATGCCCCACATGCCAGGCGCCGGTGCCGGCCGAATCGATCTCGACGTCCAGCCCGCGCCGCTCGGCCTCCTGGCGGAAGGCGGCCTCGGCCAGGGGCGAACGGCAGATGTTTCCGAGACAAACGAACAAGACGGCGGGTCGCGACACGGACATTCTTTCCAGGCTGGACAGGCCCGCTTGCACGCGCCCCGCTCAAGCCCAACATGTAGCCTCGCCCATTCCTCTGACGAAAGGCCGTCTTCCCATGACCACCGAAACCGCGATCCTCGCCGGCGGCTGCTTCTGGGGCGTCCAGGACCTGCTGCGCCGCTATCCCGGCGTGCTGAAGACCCGCGTCGGCTATTCCGGCGGCGACGTGCCCAACGCCACCTATCGCAACCACGGCACCCACGCCGAGGCGATCGAGATCGTCTTCGACCCGGACGTGATCAGCTATCGCAAGATCCTGGAATTCTTCTTCCAGATCCACGACCCGACGACCAAGAACCGCCAGGGCAACGACATCGGCCTCAGCTATCGCTCGGCGATCTACTACGCCAGCGAGGCCCAGAAGGCCGTCGCGCTGGACACCATCGCCGACGTCGACGCCTCCGGCCTGTGGCCCGCCAAGGTGGTGACCGAGGTCGAACCGGCCGGCCCGTTCTGGGAAGCCGAGCCCGAGCACCAGGACTATCTGGAGCGCATTCCCAACGGCTACACCTGCCACTTCATCCGGCCCGGCTGGGTGCTTCCGGCCCGGGCCGAGAGCGCGGCGGCGGTCTAGGCGAACATGATCGGAGGCCTGGGTGCGCATTTCGCCGCGCCCAGGCCTTCCCCCGGTCGCGGTTTGCGCTAATGTCGCAAGTCCAATCATGACGGGGCCGCAGAGGGATTCTCTCGTTCGGCGGCGACCCCGAGCCTGGACCGAGATATGAAGCTTACCATCGAGCGGGCGGCGCTGCTGAAGGCGCTGGGTCACGTGCAGAGCGTCGTCGAGCGCCGCAACACCATCCCGATCCTGTCGAACATCCTGCTGTCGGCCGATCGCGACACCCTGTCGTTCTCGGCCACCGACCTGGACATGGAGATCATCGACGAGGGCTTGGCCCAGATCGACGTGCCCGGCCAGATCACCGCCCCGGCCCACACGCTGTACGAAATCGTCCGCAAGCTGCCCGACGGCTCGGACGTCTCGCTCAGCTTCAGCGGCGACGATCCCCGCCTGGTGATCCAGGCCGGCCGCTCGCGCTTCAACCTGCCGGTGCTGCCGGCCGGCGACTTCCCGGTGATGAGCAATGACGGCCTGTCGGGCCGCATCTCGGTCGACACCAACGAGCTGATCCGGCTGATCGACAAGACCCGGTTCGCGATCTCGACTGAAGAGACCCGCTATTATCTGAACGGCCTGTATCTCCACACCGTCAACGACGGCGGCGTGACCAAGCTGCGCGCCGTGGCCACCGACGGCCACCGCCTGGCCCTGGCCGAAATGGACGCGCCGGAAGGCTCGGCCGGCCTGCCCGGCGTGATCGTGCCCCGCAAGACCATCCAGGAGGCCCGCCGCCTGATGGAATCGGCCGGCGAGCAGGTCGACCTGCAGATCTCGGCCCAGAAGATCCGCTTCGAGTTCGGCCGCGCGGCCCTGACCTCCAAGGTCATCGACGGCGCCTTCCCCGACTATCTGCGCGTCATCCCGCGCGATAACGCCAAGATCCTGACGCTGGACAACGACCTGTTCGCCAAGGCCGTCGACCGCGTGGCCACCATCTCGGCCGAGAAGAGCCGTTCGGTGAAACTGGCAGTCGAGCCGGGCCGCATCACCCTGACCGTGCGCAACATGGAAGCGGGCCAGGCCGTCGAGGAGGTCGAGGTCGACTACGACGGCGAGGCCTTCGAGATCGGTTTCAACGCCCGCTACCTGCTGGACGTCTGCGGCCAGATCGGCGGCCCGATCGCCGAATTCCGCTTCGCCGACCCGGCCAGCCCCACCTTGGTGGTCGACCCGACCGATCCGGGCGTGAAGTACGTGCTGATGCCGCTGCGGGTGTAGGGCCCGCTCCCCCTACCCTTCGAGAAAGACGGGCGCCGCGTGCGCCCGTTTTGCTGTCCGGCGCGCCGATTGCGCCCGACAGGGATTCCGCGCAACCTCGCCACCATCCCTTCGGCGACCTCGAGGCGCGCGGCATGGCGAAGCTGTTCTTTGGCATGAATCAGTCCCTGGACGGCTATGTCGACCACATGGGATTCGGGCCGGGCCCCGGGCTCTTCCGCCACTTCATCGACCAGACGCGCGGCCTGACCGGCAGCCTGTACGGCCGTCGCCTCTATGAGATCATGCGCTATTGGGACGAGGATCATCCCGAATGGGACGCGCCGAGGCGCGACTTCGCGGCGGCCTGGCGCGGCAATCCGAAGTGGGTCGTGTCACGCTCTCTGAAGTCGATCGGCCCCAACGCCACGCTTGTCGAGGGCGATCTCGGAACGGCGATCCGCGACCTGAAGGCCGCGCACGTCGGGGAGATCGAAGTCGGCGGGCCGGACCTGGCGCGGAGCCTGACCGAGCTTGGCCTCATCGACGAGTATCGGATCTATCTTCACCCGGTCGTGCTGGGCGGCGGCGCGCCGTTCTTCGCCGGGTCGCGGCCGTCGCTGCGCCTGGTCGCCAGCGACCCCATGGGCGAGGACGTGATCAGACTGAGCTACGCTCCGGCCTGATCGCCGGGCCTCTCGGTCCTGGTCCTCAGGCCACCCCGAGCATCCGCGCGACCAGCCACAGGGCGCCGCAGACGACGGCCCAGCCGGTCGCCATGGCGAGTTCGGGGTTGGTCCGGGACCACTGGCGCGAAGCGCCCAAAGGCTTGAGTTTCATGTCCCCTCCCCAGGGCTCTGTTACCGCTATTCATGCACGCCGGACCGGGCGGCGCAAGCCGCCCGCAACGCCCGCGCGCTAAGCACGCTCGACATCTTGCCCCCGCTACGCCCCACGCTATCCTCCGTTTCATAAAAAGACGGGAGACGGCGCATGGCGAAGGTCAGCTACATGACGGTGGGGTCCAACAAGCTCGAGGAGGCCAAGGCCTTCTACGACGCCCTGCTGGGATCGATCGGCATGAAGGGCATGTACGAACACCCCTCGGGCGGGCGGCTCTATCGCGGCAAGGACGGCGGCCTGTTCGGGGTGCTCGGCCCCCACGACGGCAACCCGGCCTGCGTCGGCAACGGCACCATGGGCGGCTTCGACTGCGAGAGCCGCGAGGAGGTCGACGCCTTCCACGCCAAGGCCATCGCCCTGGGCGGACGCTGCGAGGGCGCGCCGGGCGAGCGGATGCCAGGCGTCTATTTCGCCTATTTCCGCGACCTGGATGGCAACAAGCTGTGCGGCTACAAGTTCGGCTGACACGGTAGGCCCTCATCACCGTTGTCATCCCGGAAAGCGCGTAGCGCTTGTCCGGGACCCAGGTGAACCGCATTGAGCCAGAGCCCAGTCCCCTGGGTCCCGGACAGCCTCTGCGAGGCTTCCGGGATGACAACCGTTGAAGGGCCGCGACGAGGACAGGTCAGAGATTTAGACCTGCGGCCCGAATAGGCTAGAACCCCCCGGTGAGCCGCGCCGCCCTTCTTTCGCTGACCCTGACCGACTTTCGCTCCTACGAGCGGGCGACCCTGCGTCCGGAGGGCGCCAGCGTCTATCTGTTTGGGGCCAACGGGGCGGGCAAGACCAACCTCTTGGAAGCCATCAGCCTGCTGTCGCCGGGCAAGGGCCTGCGTAGCGCCAGCCTGCCGGAGGTCGGACGCCGCTTGCCCGGTGAAACGACCGGCCGCGCCTGGGCGGTGTCGGCGGAAGCCCAGAGCGGCGACGACGAGCCGGTCCGCCTGGGCGCCGGCGTCGAGCTGGCCGGCGCGGCCCGCCGCATCGTCCGCATCGAGGGCGAGACCGTTCCGCCCGGGCGGCTGGCCGACCATGTGCGCCCGATCTGGCTGACCCCGGCCCAGGACCGCCTGTTCCTGGAAGCCGCCGGCGAGCGGCGCAAGTTCTTCGACCGCCTGGTGTTCGCCGGCGAGCCCGACCACGCCCGCCACGCCAACGCCTACGACAAGGCCCAGCGCGAGCGCATGCGCCTGCTGACCGACGCGGTTGAGAGCGGCCAGCCGGCCGACACCGTGTGGCTGACGGCCCTGGAGGCCCGCCTGGGCCAGGCCGGCGCCCTGATGGCCGGGGCCCGGGCTCGCACCCTTCAAGCCTTGCAGACCGAGATCGACAGCCGCGGCGACCGCCCCTTCCCTCGCGCCCGCCTGGCCCTGACCGGCGAGTGGGAAAAACTGGCGCTGGAGGGGGTCGAAACCGCCGAGATCGAGCTCAAATTGGCCGCCGCCCTGGCCGCCGCGAGGCCCCGCGATGGGGCCGCCGGACGGGCCTTGACCGGCCCGCACCGGGGCGATCTGGCCATCCACCACGTCGACAAGGACCGTCCGGCCGCCGAATGTTCGACCGGAGAGCAGAAAGCGCTGATTCTGAACCTGGTTCTGGCCCAGGCGGCGCGACTTTCGCGTGCGAAGGACGCACCGAATCCTATATTGTTGCTCGACGAAGTCGCCGCGCATCTCGACCTGAAAAGGCGGGCCGCCCTGGCCGACGAACTCACGGCGCTCGGGCTCCAGGCCTTTCTCACAGGCACGGACCAGTCGCTGTTCGACCACCTGAAAGGTCGGGCTCTCGGCGTTCGCGTCAGCGAACTCGGCCTGACCGCATTGGAAGACGTATGACCGAAGAGACCAAAGGCCCCGTCGAGGACAATTCCGGCGACCGTCTGACCACCGCCGACGGTTCGGAAATGTCGGCTCCCGAAGTGATGCAGGGCGAATACAGCGCCGACTCCATCAAGGTGCTCAAGGGCCTGGACGCGGTGCGCAAGCGCCCCGGCATGTACATCGGCGACACCGATGACGGCTCGGGCCTGCACCACATGGTCTATGAGGTGGTCGACAACGCCATCGACGAGGCCCTGGCCGGCCACGCCACCAAGGTCGAGGTCATCCTCAACGCCGACGGCTCGGTGACGGTCACCGACGACGGTCGCGGCATCCCGGTCGACATCCACGAGGGCGAAGGCGTCTCGGCGGCCGAGGTCATCATGACCCAGCTGCACGCCGGCGGTAAGTTCGACCAGAACAGCTACAAGGTCTCGGGCGGCCTGCACGGCGTGGGCGTCTCGGTCGTCAACGCGCTCAGCGACTGGCTGGAACTGAAGATCCACCGCAACGGCCACAGCTATCAGATGCGCTTCGAGCGCGGCGACGCGGTGACCTCGCTGGCCCAGACCGGCGATTCGCCCGTCCGCGCGGAAGGCCCCAAGGCCGGCGAGACCCTGACCGGCACGGAAGTGACCTTCTTCCCCAGCCTGGAAACCTTCGCCTTCATCGAGTTCGACCGGAAGACGCTGGAGCATCGCCTGCGCGAACTGGCCTTCCTGAACTCGGGCGTGACGATCTTCTTCCGCGACCTGCGCGACGCCGAGCCGTGGGAAGAAAAGCTGCACTACGAGGGCGGCATCGAGGCCTTCGTCCGCCACCTCGACAAGGCCAAGACCCCGCTGCTCAAGCAGCCGATCGTCATTCGCGGCCGCAAGGACAAGGTCGAAGTCGATCTGGCCCTGTGGTGGAACGACAGCTACCACGAGCACATGCTGTGCTTCACCAACAACATCCCCCAGCGGGATGGCGGCACGCACTTGTCGGCGTTCCGCGGGGCGCTGACCCGGATCATCACCGGCTACGCCGAGAGCTCGGGCATCACCAAGAAGGAAAAGGTCAGCGTCGGCGGCGAAGACGCCCGCGAAGGCCTGACCTGCGTGCTCTCGGTCAAGGTGCCAGACCCCAAGTTCAGCTCGCAGACCAAGGACAAGCTGGTCTCGTCCGAAGTGCGTCCGGCCGTCGAAAGCCTGGTGCAGGAGGGCCTGGCCACCTGGTTCGAGGAGCACCCGAACGAAGCCAAGGCCATCGTTTCGAAGATCGCCGAGGCCGCCGCCGCCCGTGAAGCCGCCCGCAAGGCCCGCGAACTGACCCGCCGCAAGAGCGCCCTCGACATCACCAGCCTGCCCGGCAAGCTGGCCGACTGCTCCGAGCGCGATCCGGCCAAGTCCGAGATCTTCATCGTCGAGGGCGACTCGGCCGGCGGCTCGGCCAAGCAGGCCCGCAACCGCGACAACCAGGCCGTCCTGCCCCTGCGCGGCAAGATCCTGAACGTCGAGCGCGCGCGCTTCGACAAGATGCTGTCGTCCGACCAGATCGGCACGCTGATCACGGCGCTGGGCGCTGGCATCGGCCGCGACGACTTCAACCCGGACAAGGTGCGCTACCACAAGATCGTGCTGATGACCGACGCCGACGTCGACGGCGCCCACATCCGCACCCTGCTGCTGACCTTCTTCTATCGTCAGATGCCGGAGCTGATCGAGCGCGGCTACATCTACATCGCCCAGCCGCCGCTCTACAAAGCCGCCAAGGGCAAGTCGTCGCGCTATCTGAAGGACGACAGCGAGATGGACGCCTTCCTGGTCGACGAAGGCGTCGACGGGGCGGAACTGGACCTGGCCTCCGGCGAGCGCCGCATGGGCCAGGACCTGCTGGCCCTGGTCCAGCTGTGCCGTTCGGCCAAGGGCAATATCGATCGCCTGTCGCAGCGCGCCCCGGCCTTCGCCATCGAGCAGGCGGCCTTGGCCGGCCTGTTCGGCGAGAACCCCGACATCGCCGCCGCCGCCAAGCGCCTTGATCTCTATGCGGAAGAAGGCGACGGCCCGTGGTCGGGCGAGCGCGGCGACACCGCCTATGTGTTCAAGCGTATCCGCCGCGGCGTCACCGAGAGCGTGGTGCTGGACGACGGCCTGCTGCACGCCGCCGACGCCCGCCGCTGGGCCGAGCGCGCCACGGCCCTGGCCGAGGTGTTCTCGGGCGCGGCGATCTTCCGCCGCAAGGACAAGTCGACCACCGTGCGTGGTCCGCTCGACCTGCTGGGCGCGGTGCTGGACGCCGGCCGCAAGGGCCTGTCGATCCAACGCTACAAGGGCCTGGGCGAGATGAACCCCGACCAGCTGTGGGAAACCACCCTGGACGTCGAGGCCCGCACCCTGCTGCAGGTGCGCGTCAACCACGCCGACGACGCCGACGACATGTTCAGCCGCCTGATGGGCGACCTCGTCGAACCGCGCCGCGAGTTCATCCAGGAGAACGCCCTGGACGCCGAGGTGGACGTTTAACTCAAACACCGCTCATCCCGGCGAAGGCTGGGACCCAGATGGAATGGCTTTGAGGTTGACGCCATGAGCGCTGAGCTCATCCAATCAGCCACACCGCTAAGGGATCTGGGTCCCGGCCTTCGCCGGGATGAGCGGATTTAATTAGACCCCTACTCCCCCGGCCGCTGAAGCTTCAGTCGCAGGATCCACGTCCGCGATGGGTCGCCGTCGCAGTTGTACTGCAGCCCCGTCACGTTGTTGTCCGTACTGCGCCCACCGGCGATCGTCAGGCACTTGTCGGTCTGGACGTTGCGGATCTGGTGCAGGCCGTTGCCGCCGACATCGGTGATGTGCCAGGTGCGCGAGGGATCGCCGTCGCAGTTGAACTGCAGGGCCGTGACGTTGTTGTCGGTGCTGCGCCCGCCCGCGATCGTCAGGCACTTGCCCGTGCGCACGTTGCGGATCTGGTAGATGTCGGCGCCCGCCACCTGGTTCAACGTCCAGCGCCTGGAAGGGTCGGCGTCGCAGTTGAACTGCACGGTTTCGACATTGTTGTCCGTACTGACCCCGCCCGCGATGGTCAGGCACTTGCCGGTCTGGGTGTTGACCAGCATCACCTCGGCGCCGATGGGAGCGGCCTGGACGGGACCGAAAATGCAGAGGGTCGCGAACGCGAACACGATCGCCGCCACTGCGCGAGCGGCGATACGACGAAGGCTCGTCATGATGTATTTCCTTGCGGCGCGATGAACCGCAGCGCCAGAGCGTCCCCGACGCCGCGTTCAGCATGGCATCCAGAAACCATGGTTGCAATTCCATAATTGCCACCATTCCGATTGCGGGATCAGCCCGCGAAGCGCCGCGCGATCACACCATAGCCACGAACATCGCCGCCGCCGCGACGGCCATCACCCCCGTGGCCAGCCAGCCAAACAGCTTCAGGGTCGGGCCGGCGATGAAGCGTCCCATCTGGTCGCGGCGCGAGACGACCAGCATCATCACCACCATCATCGGCACGGCGATCACGCCATTGATCACCGCGCTCCAGAACAGCGCCTGGATCGGATCGATCTTCACCAGGTCCAGGCCCACGCCCAGCAGGGTGGCCGCGCCGATCACCGCATAGAAACCGACCGCCTCCCACGGCTTGGCGTCCAGCCCGCAGGTCCAGCCCCGGGTCTCGCCCACCGCATAGGCCGCCGAGCCGGCCAGCACCGGGATCGACAACAGGCCGGTGCCGACGATGCCCAGGCTGAACAGCAGGAAGGCGAACTGGCCCGCCGCTGGCTCCAGGGCCTTGGCCGCGTCGGCCGCCGTGGCGATCTCGGTCTTGCCGGTGGCGTGCAGGGTGGCGGCGGTGGCGATCATGATGGCCATGGCGATCAGGTTCGACACCGCCATGCCGAAGAAGGTGTCCATCCGTATGCGGCGCATCTCGGGCCTGGCCTGCTCGGGCGCCTCGGTCAGGGGGCGGGCCTGGTCATTGTGATCGACTTCCTCGACCTCCTGGGCGGTCTGCCAGAAGAACAGGTAGGGGCTGATCGTGGTGCCGAACACCGCCACGATCGTGGTGATGGCCTCCTTGGAGCCCAGCAGCTTGAGGTCCGGCATGACCAGGCCGCGCCCGACGTCGGCCCAGTCCAGCTTCACGACCAGCACCACGGCGACATAGGCGAACAGCACCAGGGTCAGCCATTTCAGGAACCGGACATAGCGCTTGTAGGGGATGAACATCTGCAGCAGCAGCGAGGCGACCGCGAAGCCGATCGTGAACAGATGCGCGCCGCCGCCCGCCAGCAATTGCGCCGCCGCGCCCATGGCCGCGAGATCCGCGCCGATATTGATGGTGTTGGCGATGAACAGCAGGGCGACCAGGGCCGTCACGGCGGGCCGGGGGATCACCTCGCCCATGTTGCGGGCCAGCCCCTTGCCCGTGACCCGGCCGATCTGGCCGCTGACCAGCTGGATCGCGCACATCAGCGGATAGGTCAGCAACAGGGTCCACAGCAGGCCATAGCCGAACCGCGCGCCGGTCTGCGAATAGGTGGCGATACCGGAAGGATCATCGTCGGCCGCGCCGGTGACCAGGCCGGGACCCAGCTGCTCGAACAACGCGATCGAGCGGATGCGGCGGATGAGGGAGGTCATGGCGCGTGTTCCGCTCATCCATGGGCGCTGGGTGAGCTGAAAACACCGACGGGCGGGGTTCGTTCCTGTGTCGTGTCGCGCACATCGCCGGCGATTTGGACTTGCCAAACCAGATACATAGCTATGTATATAGTGCTACATGCTTATGATCCCGAAGAGTCCGATCATGACCCCCGACACCCTCGCCGACCTGGGCGTGACCTTCCTGGGCAGCCGGATGAAACGCCTGGCCGACCGATTGCAGACCGACGCGGCCGCCACGCTGCAGGCCCTGGACCTGCCGATCCAGCCGGCCCAGCAGCAGTTCCTGGCCGTGCTGCGACAGCAAGGCCCGCAGACCGTGGGCGGCGTCGCCCAACACCTGCGGATCAGCCAGCCGACCGCCACCCGCGCCATCCAGGCCCTGATCGAGCAGGGCCTGATCGACGTCAGCCGCGAGGGCCGGGACCAGCGCCAGAAGCTGCTGTCGCTGAGCGCGGACGGCGTGGCCCTGATGGACAGGCTGGAACGCGACCTGTGGCCCAAGGTCGAGGCCGCCGCCATGTCGCTGTGCGGCGGCCGCCACGCCGCCCTGCTGGAGGAGATCACGATGATCGAGACCGAACTGGACCGCCGCTCGCTGGTCGACCGCGTACTGACGCCAGCCATGCGCGTGCGCGACTTTTCCGACGACCTGGCCGGGGCCTTCTACGACATCAACGCCGCCTGGATCTCGCAGATGTTCGCGCTGGAGGAAAACGACATCACGCTGTTGGAGAACCCCCGCGACCTGATCGTCGACAAGGGCGGGGCGGTGCTGTTCGCCGAAACCCCGGACCTGGGCGTGGTCGGCACGTGCGCCATCATGCAGATGAAGGACGGCTGGTTCGAGCTGACCAAGATGGGCGTGCTGGAGGCCGCGCGAGGCCGCAAGGTCGGCGAGTTCCTGCTGGCGGCGGCGCTGGAACGGGCCAAGGCCATGGGCGTGGCTGAGCGGCTATACCTGCTGACCAACACCAAATGCGGGCCGGCCATCCATCTCTACGAGAAGCTGGGCTTCCAGCACGACGCCGAGATCATGGCGCTGTTCGGCAGCCGCTATGAGCGCTGCGACGTGGCGATGCGGTTTCGGGGCTAGCTCGACACCTGCGCCGCCACGGCCTTCAGCACGTCCCGCGCCGCGTTCGGATCCAGCCGCACCTGCAGCCCCCGCTGGCCACCGTTGATGTAAACCCGCTCCTGCGTAAGAGCGTCGGCCTCGATCACCGCCGGCAGAGACTTGCGCTGGCCGAAGGGGCTGATGCCGCCGACCTTGTAGCCGCTGATCCGCTCGGCGTCGGCGGGCTTCATCATCTGGGCCGACTTGCCGCCGATGGCCGCCGCCAGCTTCTTCATCGCCACCTCGCGGTCGGACGGCGCGATGACCAGCACCGGCTTGCCGTCGACCAGGGCCATCAGCGTCTTGAGCACCCGGGCCGGGTCCTCGCCCAGCGCCGCGGCGGCGGCCAGGCCGATGCTGTCGGCGTCCGGGTCGTAGTCGTAGGCGTGGACGGTGAACTCGATCCCGGCCTTGGTCAGGGCGAGAGTGGCGGGCGTGGTGCGGGACATGGCGTCTCTATAGCTGGGCCGTGGTGAAAGCCTCGTCCTTCGACAAGCTCAGGATGAGGTTTTTCTAGCACCGAGCCTATGAAATGGTCCTCATCCTGAGCCTGTCGAAGGACGAGGACCACGCACCGGTTTTGCCGCCCCCTACTTCGGGCAGATCGCGTCGCCCTCGTTGGAGGCCAGCCGCACCTCGGTCAGCGACACCGCGAACGCGCCCTTGGCGCCGAGCGCGAACGGCGCGGTGACGTGATTCATCTTCGCCCCCGCCGCCTGGAAGCAGGACAGCTTGATCTTCACGCTGCGCCATTCGCCGGGCTCGGAGGCCTTGAGCAGGCTGGTGACATCCAGCGTCCCGCCGCATGAAGCGTCGTCGCTGCAGCCAATGCTCATCGACACCGGGCCGGTCGGCGGCGTGTCGATCCGATAACGGACCATCACCGCCATGTCGCCGGTGGTCTGGCGCGACAGGTCCACCGGCGGGCCGTGGATGGCCGCCATGCCCTGCCCGGTCCAGGCCGCCTGACGGGCGTTCTCCTGGGCTCCGGCGTCGATGGGCTTGATCGAGCCGGCCCCCACGAAGTCCATCGTCCACGGCGCGGGCACGCGGCCGGCCACGAAATAGCGGTCGACGCTGCCGGCGGCGGCCACGTCGCCGGCGTCTTCCGGCAAGGTCCCGACCTTGGCGGGCTTGGCGTAGGACAGGCCGTAGCCGTAGGCGAACTGCGGGTCATAGCCCGGCTGGCCGCGATTGAGCGGGCCCTGGTCGGCGCGCTTGGGCCAGGAGAAGCCGAGCTTGCCCTGGAAGTCGCGCCTGGACTTGCCGTCCTTGCCCGCGATCAGCACGTCGGCGACGCCGCCGCCTTCCGAGCCCGGCAGCCAGGCGGCGACGAAGGCGTCGGAGGCGTTGATCTCCGGGTTCACCCACAGGGGACGACCCGACAGGAACACCGACACGACCGGGATCCCCTGGGCCTTGAGCCTTTTGAGCAAGGCCAGGTCAGTCTTGTCGCCCAGCTGATAGCCGAGGTTGGTGACGTCGCCCTGGAACTCGGCATAGGGGTCCTCGCCGAACACCACGATGGCGACGTCGGGCTTGGTCTTGAACGCGCCGTCGGGCGCCAGCTCGGCCTGGCCGCCAGCGGCCTTCACCGCCTCGTCGATCCCGCCCCAGATCGACTGGCCGTGCGGGAAGTCGCTGTTCTTGTTGCCCGTGCCTTGCCAGGTCAGAGTCCAGCCGCCCGCGGCCTTGCCGATATCGTCGGCGGCGCCGGCCACCAGCACCCGCGCGCCCGGCTTGATCGGCAGCACGCCGTCGTTCTTCAACAACACCAGCGACTTGGCCACCGCCTCGCGGGCGATCGCGCGATGATCGGCCGCCCCCAGACGATCGAACTGGCCCTGGGTGGTCGGCGCGACGCGCTCGAACAGCCCGGCCTTGACCTTGACCCTCAGGATGCGCCGCACCGCGTCGTCCAGCCGCGCCATCGGGATCTGCCCCGACTTCACCTGGGCCAGGGTGTTGTCGTAGAGGCCCTTCCAGCTGTCGGGGGCCATGTACATGTCCAGCCCCGCGTTCATCGCTTGGGGGCAGCTGACATTGGTGCAGCCCGGAAGCTGTCCGTGCGCGTTCCAATCGCTGACCACGAAGCCCTGGAAGCCCATCCGGCCTTTCAGCACGTCGGTGATCAGGGTCTTGTTGCCGGTGATCTTCTGGCCGTTCCAGCTGGAGAACGAGGCCATCACCGTCAGGATGCCGGCGTCGATGCTGGGCGGATAGCCCTGGGCGTGGATGGCCACCAGCTCGGACTCGGGGATCTTGGCGTCGCCCTGGTCCTTGCCGCCGTCGGTGCCGCCGTCGGCCAGGAAGTGCTTGGCCGAACCGGCGATGTGGCCCGCGCCCAAGGTCTTGCCCGGTTTGAGCTCGCCCTGCAGGCCCAGGGTCATGGGACCGGAATAGGATTTCACGACCTCGGGGTCCTCGGCATAGCCCTCGTAGCTGCGGCCCCAGCGGTCGTCGCGGGGCACGGCCACGGTCGGGCCGAAGGTCCAGTCGCCGCCGGCCGCCGCCACCTCTTGCGCGGTGGCCTCGCCGATGCGGCGGATCAAAGCCGGATCGCGCATGGCGCCCAGGCCAATATTGTGCGGGAAGATCGTGGCCCCGACGATGTTGTTGTGGCCGTGCACGGCGTCGATGCCGAACAGGATCGGGATCGGCGTGTGACCCGGACGCTGGGCCAGGGCCTGCTTGCGATAGGCGTCGACCAGGTCGGTCCAGGCCTTGGGCGGGGCGCGATCGTCGCCGCCGGGCGCGGAATTGCCGCCGGCCAGGATCGAACCCAGCGGGTACTTCTCCAGGTCGGCCGGGGTCATCGAGGCGATGTCGCCCTGGATGGTCTGGCCGACCTTCTCCTCCAGGCTCATCTTCTTCATCAGCTCACTGATGAAAGCCTCGGTCTTGGCGTCGGTGATCGCCGCCAGGCTGGCCGCCGCGGGCCATTGGGCCGGGTGAGCCGTCGCCGATTGGGCCAGCACAAGGCCGGGCGAGGCGACGGCCGTCGACGCGATCAGGGCCAAGATCAGAAGGCGGCGGGAGCAAACGGTCATTCAACACCTTCGAGAAGCGGCCCGGGCGACAGAGGACGCGGGCGGACATTGGGCGGCAAAAAACCGGCGCGACGGGGAGAACGTCGTCGCGCCGGAGTTTGGAGAGTCCCCGAATAAGGGGATCCAGTCGCGACGACGTCGGAGGGGTTTGACGGCGGCGCGCCATCCCCGCCGACGGATCGGCGCTGGAACGGGACGAAGCGAAAGGGCGGAGAGCTGCGATGGGAGGCGTCACCGGCGCGATGGGGCGCGCCGGTGGGGCGTGGGCGTTTCCTTCCCTGAGACGGGGGCTGTCGCCCCTCTTGACGGCCTCGACTGCACCACAGATTGACAGCGCTGTCCAGCTCAATGTGAGCGGTACCTATTGGACGAAGGTCGGACATGGATCAGGCGGCGCTGCGACGGACAATGGCCGCCAGGGCGGCCTCGTGGGTCGGGCTCTGGGCGACCACCGCGTCGATGCGGGCGGTCAAGTCCGGCAAGATCGCCCGCACTTGGTCGAAGTTCGACGCCTCGACCAGCGGGTCATAAGCCCGAGGCCGCACGCCCATGCCCTCGAAGATGTAGAACCACGACAGGTCGGTGAACAGCTCGCCCGGCTTGGCGTCGACCCGGCCGCAGGCGCGGTAGAGCTCGATCCGCTCGGCCAGGCGGTCGGGCAGCGGGGCGGCGGCCCGCTCGCGCCAGAACGGCGTGTCGTCGCGGTCCGTCACGCAATAGTGCAGCAGGATGAAGTCGCGATAGGTCTCGTACTCGTCGGCCAGGGCGCGGTTGTAGGCGGCGATGTTGCTGGGCGCGAAGTCGCGGTCGGGGAAGTGATCCAGCAACTTGTAGAGCCCGCTGCACACCAGGTGCAGGCTGGTGGATTCCAGCGGCTCCAGGAAGCCGGAGGCCAGTCCCAGGGCCACGCAATTACGGCTCCACATCACCTTGCGGCGGCCGGCGGTGAAACTCAGCTTGCGAGGCTGCGCCAGAGGCGAACCGATCGCCGTCAACAGTTCGTCCTGGGCCGCGCCGTCGTCGAGGAAGGCGCTGCAATAGACCGAACCGTTGCCCACCCGATGCTGCAGCGGGATCTTCCAGCGCCAGCCGGCGCTCTGGGCGGTGGCCTGGGTGTAGGGCGCGGGCGGACCGACATGGGCGGTCGGCGCGGCCAGGGCGCGATCGCAGGGCAGCCAGCGCGTCCAGTCCTCGTAGCCCGCGCCCAGGGCCTGCTCGATCAGCAGGCCGCGAAAGCCGCTGCAGTCGATGTAGAGATCGGCGCGCACCTCGCCGCCGCCCTTCAGGACCAGGGCGTCGATGAAGCCGTCGTCGCGCAGCGTCACCTCGGCGACCTCGCGTTCCAGCCGCTTCACGCCCCGGCGCTCGGCGTGGTCGCGCAGGAAGCGGGCGACCAGGGCGGCGTCGAAATGCAGGGCCTGGCGCAGGCCGGCCAGCGGGCCGGGCGCGCGCGAATCGGGATGGGCCAGCCGCCCGGCCTCACCCAGGGCGGCGGCCAGGCTGAACCGGGGCACGGTCGGATCCAGCCTCTGGGCCCGCGCCTTGTGAAACACGTGATGGAAGGGCCGGCGATCGATCGAGACGCCGAACGTGCCGAATGGGTGCCAATAAGCCTCGCCGATCGCCCGCCAGTTGTTGAACTTGATGCCCAGCTTGAACGTGGCCTGGGTGGCCGGGATGAAGGCGTCGAGGTCGACCTCGATCAACTTCAGGAAGTCGAAGATCGGCGGGATCGTCGCCTCGCCCACCCCGACCGTGCCGATGTCGGGCGACTCGACCAGGGTGATCGCGCAGTCCGTCCCGCGCAGGGTCTGGGCCAGCAGCGACGCGGCCATCCAGCCGGCCGTGCCGCCGCCGACGATGGCGATCGATCGAATGGCCTTGTTGGCGGTCGTGTCGCTCATGACGCCCTCCCGCGGAGGCAGAAAACGGCGCCGGCCGGCGTTTGGGGACCGGCCGGCGCCAGGCGGTCGGCGCGGCGACTGGGGATGAGCCGCCGCCGCGCCGAAACTCGAACTACATGCCGAACTTGAACCGCGCGCCGATCACGACCCGGCGGTCGCCGGTGGCGTAGCGGAACGGCAGGTTCTTCCATTGCAGGTAGCGGCCGGTGTCTTCCTTGGTCAGGTTGATGCCTTCCAGCACCACCTTGATCGCCGGGGTGACCGCATAGCCGATCTGGCCATCCAGCTGGCCGTAGGACCGCTCCCAGGTGCCCAGCGAGTGGGCGTCGTTGACGCCGCCGGTGGCGCTGTTGTCGACCCCGAAGGCGAAGTTGCCCTGGTAGCTCTTGTCGCGCCAGGCGTAGGACAGGCGCGCCTCGAAACCGTGACCCTCGTAATAGCCCTGAACGTTGAACGCGTTCTTGGCCACGCCGGGGATCGGCAGGTTGTCGTCATAGTCGTTGGCGTTGGACGACTTGGAGTCCGAGTAGGTGTAGTTGGCGGTGAAGCCGAACCCGAAGTCGAACGCGTACTGAGCGGCCAGTTCGAGGCCCTTGATCGTGCCGCCCTCGCCGTTGACCGGCTGGGTGAAGATGCCCGTCGTCGAGCCCGCCACCGAACCGTCGGCCACCGTCCGCGCGACCGTGTCGGTCTGGATGAACGAGTCGACGTTCTTGTAGAAGAAGGCCGCCGACAGCAGGCCCTGCGTGCCGAAGTAGCGCTCATAGGCCACGTCGAACTGCGAGGCGCGGTAGGGATCCAGCTCCGGGTTGCC
The DNA here is from genome assembly GCF_011045195.1 of Caulobacter soli. GTDB lineage: Bacteria > Pseudomonadota > Alphaproteobacteria > Caulobacterales > Caulobacteraceae > Caulobacter > Caulobacter soli. The sequence continues at coordinate 4,932,588 of NZ_CP049199.1, forward strand.
GCCGCTGCCGTTGGTGTAGAGGAAGCGGTTGAGGTTCGGGCCCGGCGTCGAGCTGCGGGTGAAGTTGTAGCTGGACCCCGTGCCCAGCTGGAACAGGTTCTGACGCGACATCACCCGGGCCGCCGAGACGCGGACCTTGTCGCCTTCCGTCACGTCGAACACGCCGCTGAAGCTCGGCAGCACGTCGGTGTAGGACCGCGAGGTGGTGATGTTCTCCGGGTTGGAGATCACCCCGTTCCATGCGTCGGTGCCGTAGTAGTTCGGGACGGTCGGCGTGGCGCTGGAGTCGATCGTCAGCTCGGTCTTCACCACGCGGACGCCGGCGTTCAGGTGGTAGCGATCGCCGCCGCCGCCCGCGTCGGCCATCATGTAGCCGGTGGTGGTCTTTTCCTTGACGTTGAACGACTGGATCGGATCCCGGTAGTACTTGAACGGCGTCGACGGATAGAGCGCCGAAAGCCACGAGACCGGGTTCTTCATCTGGTCGCGGTTCTGGAACAGGGCCGAGATCCCGCCCACCTTCAGCAGCTCGAAGCGCTCCGGATTGCTCGCCGCCGTCTGGTACGGGGTGATCAGGGCCGGGGAAGCGCCGAAGCGGCCGTCGTCGGTCGGGGTTTGGCCGCAGTTGGGACGACCCGGCGTGCCGGCGGGCAGGCCGCACGACTTGTAGCCGATGGCGCCGTCCTGGAAGTAGCCCAGGGCGGTCCAGTCCTGGCCGTAGGACGTGCCGTTCAGCTCGCCCTTGCCGGAATAGTCGGCCAGCAGCAGCAGGAAGTCGGAGTCGACCTTGCGCTCGGCGTAGCGGGCGCCGGCGCTGAGCACCAGGTTACCGCTTTCGCCGAATTCCGGACGGTACTTGAAGTCGACCCGCACCGAGCTGTTGTCGATGTTGGTGCGCTCGCCGAACACCCAGTGCGACTTGGCGAAGACGCTGCTGGGGGTCGTGAACTGGGCCGGATTGGCCGGGGTGAACGTCGGGTTGTCGCCGTTGGTGTAGGTATAGGTGAAGGTCGCCGGGGCGGTGGCGTTGGGCACCAGGCCCGCGGCCGTGCCGTTGCGCACGGTGTATTGGCTGTAGCGGACGTCGTTGTTGCCGCTGTCGCTGACATAGTCGCTGGTCGAGTACGACACCCGGCCGCTGCCGGTCAGGCGGCCGCCGTTATCCCAGTTCAGGCCCACTTGGAAGTTGTCGGTCTTGGCCTCGGCGTTCTGGACGTACGAGGTGCCCTCGGCCGAGTTGGCGGTGACCGTGCCGGTCTGCAGGATGCCGTTGGTGTCCTTGGTGAAGCCGGCCGCCGAATAGGTGGCCCCCTCGTTGGCGAACGGGAACTTGATCGAGGCCTCGGAGGTCAGGATCTTCAGGTCCGAGTGGAACCAGTCGCCGGTCAGCTGCAGCGAGTCGGTCAGGGCGAAGTCGAGATTCACCGAGGCCCCCAGGCGCTTGCGCTCCTGGTCGCGATAGGTGGCGTAGCGGTATTCCGGCGACCAGACATCGACCGTGCCCGCGCCTTGCGGACGGTCCTCATAGGCCCAGCCGCCGCGGTTCTCGCCGGCCAGCACGTCGGTGTGGCTGTCGGTCTTGTCGTACGAGATCGTGCCCAGGATGGCGAAGCGGTCGCTGAACTTGTGGCCCAGCACCAGCGAGCCGGTCGGCGTCCAGTCCGATCCCGTGCCCTTCTGGCCGCGCAGGTCGCCGGCGATCGTGGTGTCGTCGGCCAGGTCGCGGGCGTTGCGGGTCTTCAGGTTGATGATGCCGCCCAGGCCGCCTTCCAGCAGCGAGGCGTCCGGCGACTTGTAGACGTCGACCCCGCCGATCAGCTGCGAGGGGATGCCTTCCAGCGAATTGTCCTGGGTGATCTTGCCCTCGTAGAGGCGGAAGATCTCCAGGCCGCTGACGAAGATCTCGTTGTTCAGAACCGTGACGTTCTGGTCCAGACCCCGGATGCGGACCTTGGTGCCCTGGCCGTTCTCGCGGTCGATCTGCACGCCGGGCAGGCGTTGCAGCGACTCGGCGATGTTCTGGTCCGGGAACTTGCCCATGTCCTCGGCGGTGACCGATTCGATGATCAGGTTCGAGTTCTTCTTCAGATTGAGGGCGTTGGCGAGCGAGGCCCGGAAGCCGGTGACGATGACCTCGTCCACCTGGGTGTTTTCGGCGGCCGGGGCCGGCGCGGTCTGCGCCATGGCTTGTCCGGCGGCGAGCAGCACGAGGGCCGAAGCGGCCGACAGCAGAGCCGTACGCGATCGATAAGACTTTGTCGTCATTGTGAATTCCCCTGAATTTGCGGCAGAGGCTCTCGTTCTCGAACAGCGGCGCTGAGCGAGCTTGGAGGCCAAAGTTTTTGGGGATGCCGTCGCATCCTCCCAGAAAGGTCCGGCTTTTTTTAGAGGGCCGGTAGCTTCAACCTATGGACAACAGACAGCGCTGTCAACGCAGGACAAGGATTTCGAAAACGATTTTCGTTATGCGACTTTCAGGTCACGCCCGGGCAAGACCGAGGAGCCGCCCTCGTCCTTCGACAGGCTCGGGATGAGGGCTACTGTTGCGGCGGTTGAAGTCGAATTCCTCATCCTGAGCCTGTCGAAGGACGCGGAATTCGCCGACCGCCCGCCGTCTCAGCGCGCCTCCGCTGCGGTCGGCGCGACGGCCGGGATGACGTTCCAGCCGCGCAGCTCGACCTTGGCGCCGGGCCGCGCCGGACCCGGATAGCGAACCTCGACCGTCCGCCGTTCGCCCGGCAACAGCGAGACATAGTTGTCGGCGTAGTAGGCCGGCAGGATCCGCGCGCCCTGGGCGTCGACCAGGGTCAGCTTGACGTTCAGGGCTGGGGCCGCGCCGGTGTTGGCCAGGGTCGCGGTGACCACCGTCTCCGCGCCGGACGCGGCTTGAGCGGCCGCGATCGACACCGGCTGGGCCGTCATGGCCGACAGCCGCCGCTCGCCCTCGGCGTCGCGTGCGATCCAGTAGAGATTGTTCGACAGCGGCGTGCCGTCGGCCGCGGCCAGGTCCAGGCGGACGATCACCGCGCCCTGGGCCAGCGGACCGGACAGGTCCAGCGCCTCGCCCAAGGTCGTGCTGTCGGCGGCGGCGTCGATCCGGAAGGTTCGGTCGGCCACGACCGCGCCGTCCAGGCCGACGACGCGGGCCCGCAGGGCGGCGCCGACGATCGGCGCGCGGCCGTTGTTGACCAGGGCCAGCCGGTGGTCGGCCAGGCTCATCTGGACGTGGACAGTCTCGGCCGCCTTCTGGGTCCCATAATATGAGGCGTGGGTGTCGTAGTCGTGGCTGAGGATCTGCCACATGGTCGAGGGCCAGGCGGGCTGGGTCATCCACAGCAGCCGGCCCGACGACTTGGTCCACAGCTCCTGGTTCATGCCCTCGAAGATCGCCCGATGGGTCTCGTAGTTCATCAGCTGGGCCTTGCGCTCGAAGTCCTCGAGGCTGGTCGGCGCGCCCAGCTTGGCGGTCATGGCGTCGATGAAGGTCTTGGTCGCGCCGTTCCCGGTGGGATGCCAGTCGTGATAGGCCCAGACGTCGCTGATCGGCCAGCGGTCCGGGGCTGGCACGGCGGCCTCGAACGCCTCCAGGGTCGGGAACGACGGCGTGCCCACCTCGACCGAGAAGCCCTTGGCGTGCTCGGTGAAATAGGTCTCCGGCTCGCGATAATTATAGGGTCCGCTGTTTTGCAGGTTCACCCGGTTGGAGCTGCCGGTGTACCAGCGCGTGCCGTCCAGATCGTGGACCAGCGCTTCCAGGCCCTCGTTGAGGATCGGCTGCGGCACGCCTTCGTTACGGCCGAACCACAGGGCGATCGAAGGGTGGTTGCGATAACGGCTGATGACGTCGGCGGCGTTGGCCAGGAACAGCGGCACGTCCTGCGGCTCCAGCTGGTAGTCCTGGGTCGAGGCCCAGAAATCGTTCAGCACCAGCAGGCCGTACTCGTCGGCCAGGTCGTAGAAGACGTCCTCGGTGTTCTGCCCCACCCAGTTGCGGATGACGTTGAGGTGGGCGTCGTGGTGCAGGCGGAAATAGGGCTCCAGCCGCTCGCGCGAGACGCGCTTGCGCCAATCGTCCGTACCCCAATTGCCGCCGCGCGCGGCGATCTTCACGCCGTTGACCTTGAGGACGAGGTAGGGCGTCAGGCCGGTGTCGGGCGCGTCGCGGACGGCCGGCGAGGTTTCGCCCGCCTGGGTCAGGGAGGTGGCCCAGCCGCCCTCGACCTTGCGGATGCCTTCATGGCTTCCGTCGGTAATATCCTGGCCCAGTTGGCGGGCCTTGGCGTAGTCGACCTCGACCCGCCGCAGGTCGCCCTTGGAGTCCATCAGCGACAGCTCGTAGGTCATCTGGCGCAGGCCAATGCGGCTGTCCTTCTGATCGGACGGTCGGCCGTCGACCGAGGCGATCAGGCGCAGGCCGTACAGGGTCTGGGCGCCATAGCCGTTGGGCCACCAGAGCTTGGGGTTCTTCACCGACAGCTGCGGGAAGTCGGCGGGCTTGAACACGACCTCGCCCCGCCCCGGCGCAAGAGTGACGGTCTTCTCGACCGCGACCGTGTCGAAGGCCGCGCGCACCGTGGCCTGGACCGGGGCGTCGGTCAGGTTCTCCACCGGCACGGTGATCTCGACATCGGCGATACTGTTGTCGGCTTTCGGCAGCGTCGTGACCACGTGGCTGTCGCCGATCCGCACCGGGCCGGTCGAAACCAGCACCACGTCCTGCCACAGGCCCGTATTGCGATCGCGGACGCTGGGGATCCAGTCCCAGCCTTCGCTGGCGATGAAGGTCGGACCGTCCAGGGCCTGCATGCCGCCGTTCTCGCCGACCCCGGCGGTGAGGGACTCCTCTTGGGCCAGGCCCGGATGCGGCGGCGGCGAGATCCTGACCGCGACGACGTTGGCGGCACCGGGCTTCAGCTTGCCGGTCACGTCGAACCGGCCCCGGATGAAGGCGCCCTTCACCGCGCCCAGCTTCTCGCCGTTCAGCCAGACCTCGGCGGCGTAGTTGATCCCCTTGAAGACCAGCTGCTGGTGGCGGCCGTCCTGGCCGGCCGGGGCCACGAACTCGGCGCGGTACCAGTAGTCCTGCCTGTTCAGGCTTTCGGGGATGGCGGTGTTGTTCAGGCCATGGTCCGGGTCCGGATAGACGCCCCGATCGACCAGGGTGGTCAGCACCGTGCCGGGCACGGTGGCGGCGTACCAGGCCTTGGCGTCGTAGCCGGGCTTAGACAGCGCTGTCGGAGCCGCGCTGACTTTCGGGGCCTCGACCAGCGACCAGCGCTGCAGGAAGACGGCGTCGGCGCCTTCCATGGCGGGCGCGGCCACCAGGGCCGGACCGGCATAGGGCGCGACGGCGACCGGCTTGGAGAACGGCGCCTTGCTCTTTGGGCGCGTCCAGGCGTCCTGCGGCGTGACCTGGCCATACATCTGGCGCACCTGCACCGGCCAGGTCGGGCTGCCGGGCTCGTAGACGGTCAGGGCCGGATCGGGCGGGGTCGCCGCCAGGGCCTTGAGCTGGACCGGCGTCAACGCCGCGCCCTGGGCCGTGAAGCCGGCGACCTTGCCGCCGAACGGCGCGGTCCCAGCCAGCTTGCGCGGCCCCAGCAGCACGGTCGACGCCGCCGCGACGGGCGCCGCAGCCCCCTCCCCGACCTTGGTTCCGTCGACATAAAGCGTGACCTTCGCCCCGTCCGACACCGCCGCCACATGGCTCCAGGCGCCCGGCTTCAGGACCGCCCGCCCCTTCACGCCCGACGATCCGGTCCAGATGGCCGGGACGCCACCCTCGAGTTCGAGGAAGCGTCCACCGGCGGCGGGGTCACCGACCCCGGCCACGACCACCCGCCCGCCGGACGCCGCCGAGGGCCAGATCCAGCCTTGCAGCGACCAGGGCCCCTGGGCCGGCAGCGGGCTTCCCGCCAGCGGTTTGGCCAGGCCATCGCCGCCGCGCGGCAGGTCGGCGTTATAGGGTCCGTAGACGGAGGACGTCTGGGCGCCGGCCGGCAGGGCCAGCAACGCGGCGCAGGTCGCCAGCAGCGACAGGCGGATCCGTCGGGCGAACAGGGTGGTCATGTCTTCCTCCTCGGGCCGGCCTCTGCGGGCGGCTTGTCGTCGTCGGGTCTGGGGTCGGGTCGATCAGGTCACGGCAGGGCCGCCGCCTCGGCCAGAGTCCACAGCCGCGCGGCGCCGCGCACGCCCGAGGAATCACCCCACTGGGCGGGCGCCAGTCGGGCGCTCCAGCCGTCGGAGAACACGTGCGGTTCGATGAAGGCGGGCAATCGCTCGTAGAGCTCGGCGACGTTCGACAGCCCGCCGCCGAACACGAAGGCGTCCGGGTCGACGATGTCGCAGATCACCGCCAGGCCTCGGCCGAGACGGTCCAGATAGCGGTCGAAACTGGCCATGGCCCCGGCGTCGCCGTTCCGGGCGGCGGCGATGATCGCCTCGCCGGTCAGGGTCTGGCCGGTGCGTTCGGCGTGGTCGCGTTGAAAGCCGCTGCCCGAGATCCAGGTCTCCAGGCAGCCGTGCCGGCCGCACCAGCAGACCGGACCGGGCGACTCCTCCGGCTTGGGCCACGGCAGGGGCGTGTGGCCCCACTCGCCGGCCACGCCGTTGGCGCCCTCGACCAGCTGGCCCTCGACCGCCAGGCCGCCGCCGCAGCCGGTGCCGATGATCACCGCGAACACGCCCGCCAGTCCCGCCGCCGCGCCATCGACGGCCTCGGACAGGGCCAGGCAGTTGGCGTCGTTGGCCAGCCGCACCGGACGTCCCAGACCGGTCTCCAGGTCCTCGCGGAACCGGCGGCCGTTCAGCCAGGTGGAGTTGGCGTTGCGCATCACGCCCGTGCGCGACGACACCGAGCCGGGCGCGCCGACGCCGATCGTGCCCCGCGCGCCGGCCTGCTGCTCGGCCTGAGCGATCAGGTCGCGGACGGTGGCGATGGACGCATCGTAGGATCCGGGATTGGGGGCGCGCACGCGGGCCAGGAACCGGCCGTCCGGCGACAGGGCGGCGGCTTCGATCTTCGTGCCGCCAAAATCAACGCCGACCTGGATCAACCCGCTTTCCTCCGCCCAGCTGGAGCGCGCGCTGCGGCGCGCTTCCGATCGCGCCCATGTTCAGCAGCCTCGAATAAAGAAAGCAATTTAAATTATTACCGCCAACGGCCACGCTATCGCCATCGTGCGTCCTAATGGTACGAAGTCGTATCATTTGCAGTTGCCGGATGCCGCCCTTGGAAGCCTCGCGGAAGTCGAACCGGAAGCGCACCTCGGGGGCCAGCCTGTCGGGCGCCAATCTGGAGCGGGTCGGCGACCACAATCAGCGGGTCATCCTGCAGGCCATCCGGGTGGGCGGTCCGATCACCCGCGTGACCCTGGCCAGGATCAGCGGCCTGACCCCGCCGGCCGTCGCCAACATCACCAAGCGCCTGCTGGAAGACGGGTTGATCCTGGAGGCCGGCCGGGTCCAGGGCCCGCGCGGCCAGCCGGCCATGAACCTGACGATCAATCCCGACGGCTGCCTGTCGATCGGCGTCAACATCGACCGCGACCACATCACGGTAGTGATGCTGGACCTGCTGGGCGTGGTGCGGGCGCGGGCCAGCCAGGACATCGAATTCCCCCTGCCCGCCGACGTCGCCAAGTTCTGCAAGACGCAGATCCGCAAGATGCTGGCCGCCTGGAAGGGCGATCCGCCGCGCCTGTCGGGCATCGGCGTCGCCCTGCCCGACGACCTGGGGCGGGTGGACCTGCCGCATCGGCCCAAGGGCTATGAGGTCTGGAGCACGGCCGACATCGGCAAGCTGATGGCCGATGTCCTACCCCTGCCCGTCTTCCTGGAGAACGACGCCGCCGCCGCGGCCCTGGGCGAGCTGCAGTTCGGTCACGGCCTGCGCAAGCCCAGCTTCTTCTACGTGCTGGTATCGGCGGGTCTGGGCGGCGGGCTGGTCATCGAGGGCGACTATTTCCGCGGGGCCCAGGGGCGCAGCGGCGAGATCGGCTTCCTGCCCGCCGGCGCGCCCAAGACCAAGACCCGACCGTTGCAGGAGGTGGTGTCGCTGTCGGCGCTGTACGCCCATCTCGAGGCGGGCGGCGTCGTGGTGACCCGCCCCGACCAACTCGGCGACCTTTCCGCCGATGGCCAGGCCCTGGTCGAGGAGTGGATCGCCCTGTCGGCCAAACTGCTGGTCCAGCCGTTCGTGGCGATCAGCTGCCTGGTCAATCCGGAGGCCATCTATGTGGGCGGCCGCCTGCCCACGGCGTTGCTGGATCGCCTGGTCGCGGCGGTCAACGCCCGCCTGGCCGCGACCCCGGACGTACCGGCCCTGGCCCCGGTGGAGCGAGCCGCCACCTCGGCCGACGGACCGGCCGTGGGCGCGGCCCTGCTGCCGTTCATGGCCCAGCTGCTGCCGTCGCGAACGGCGTTGATGAAGACGGGCCAGGGCTAATAATCCGAATACGGATCATCTACCCAACTTTCCAACATCCCGACGAAAGTCGGGACCCAAGCCGAGCATCCGGACGAGGCGCTGAGCCAGGAGCCACGGAGCCCCCTTGGGTCCCGGCCTTCGCCGGGATGTTGGCGGTTTAGGGAGCGATCAAATCACCCGCTGAGCGGTCACCGGCTGACCCTTGCGGTGCTGGGCGTCGAGCATGACGATGCAGCGGTGGGCCGCGCGGATCGCCCCTTCCTGCCAGGCGCCGACATGGCTGAGATATTCGCCCGCGAAGTGGATCGGCCCGTCGGGCTGGCCCAGCAGGTGATAGTCCGGCTCGTCGTCGCTGGCCCAGCCCACCCCGATGCCGAGATTGTAGGGCACCGCCGCCCACTGCACCTGCAGCGGCTTTTCCAGCAGCTGGCCGCAGCCGGGGTGCATGGCCTCGATGATCTTGCGGGTGTGCTCGATCTGGTCGGCGCGCGGCATCTTGGCCAGTTGGGTGGCCGCCGCCCCGCCGGTATAGGCGCCCAGGATCACCCCGGTCTTGGTGTGCAGGCCGTAGCTGGGGTACCAGACCATGTTGGTCGGCCCCTTCACGAACGAGAGGCCGCCATAGATCTGGTACTTGGGCCCTTCCCAGAAGCGCGGGGCCTGCCAGGCGATCTTGATGCTGTCGCGATAGGGCGTGCGGGCGATGGCGGTCTTATAGGCCGGGCTCAAGTCGTTATCGATCTTGGCCAGCACGGGCAGCGGAATGGTCGAGATGCAGTAGTCCGCCTCGATCGTCAGGTCCTGGTTCGCGACCTTGTCGTGATAGGCGATCTTCACGCCTTTCGCGGTCTTGCGGATCTGGCGCACCTCGCACTGGCGCTTGATGATCTTGGGACCCAGGGCCTTGGCGAAGGCGTGGGGAATGGCGTCCATGCCGCCCTTGGGCTGAAACATGGTGGCCTGCATGTCGATGGTCTCCTCGAACAGCACGCCGTTCCAGAGATCCTCGTCCAGCAGGGCCTTCATGCTGACCGGGTCGAAGGGCGTGGCCTTCTCGTCGCCGGCGCCCGGCTCGATCTTCAGGCCGGCCCGTTCCGAGCCCTTGTAGAGGAGGTCGGTCGACAGATCGCCGTAGGTCTTCAGGAACGCGACCATCCGCTGCTTGTCGTCGGCGGTCAGGTCCTCGTCCAGCGCGCCCTTGTTGATGGCCTTGGCCAACAGCTCGGAGACGTGGCCGCGGGTGTCGTTGACGGCCGTGCGCATCTTGATCGGCTTGCCGTCGTTGGCCATCGGGTTCAGCAGCAGGGCGCTGCGGCTGGTGTTGACCTCGACCTCCAGCTCCACGCCCAGCTCGCGGCAATAGCCCAGCACGATCTGGTGGTGGCTGGGCAGGCGCGCGGCGCCGGCGTTCATGTACTGGCCTTCGTCGAACTCGCAGACCTGCCGCGAGCCGTCGGTCATCTCGATCTTGTCGCCCTTGCGCACCGTCCAGACCCGGCCGCCGGTGCGAGCCCGGGCCTCCAGGATCGTGCAGTCGTAGCCGGCCTTGCCCAGCTCCCACGCCGCCGCCATGCCCGACACGCCCGCGCCCAGGATCACCACCTTGGCGCCCTTGCCGCCACCGCCCTTGGCCAGGTCCGGCGGCGCGCCGGCGAAGGCCGTGGACGGGGCCAGCAGACCCAGCGCCTGCATGGCGGTGAAGGCGGCGCCATAGCCGCCGGCGGCGCCGATGGCGTGGATGAAACTGCGACGGCTGACCGGCATGCAAGACCCCTCTTTGCTGTTGGTTGGGGCTATGCGAGGGCGCCGGCTTCCCGTGGGTCAATCAAACACGACGGCGCCGCGCGTTTGTCCGCCTGGCGCCGCTGGAGCTTGCAGGTCGCGCCGCATTTCGCGGCGCGGAGGTCGCATCCGTGCGCGCTCGTGCAAGTTGCCGGGCGCGCACGGACAAGCGAGTCGAGCCTAGACCGGCGGCGGATTGACCTGTCTGAAGCCGCCCTCGCGCCAGTAGGGATAGTGCGGATAGGCCGGGGTCACGGCGCTGGCGGCGTCGAGACGCGCCACCTGCTCCGGCGTCAATTCCCAGCCGACCGCGCCGAGGTTCTGGCGCAGTTGCTCTTCGTTGCGGGCGCCGACGATGACGCTGGACACGGTCGGCCGACGCAGCAGCCAGTTGATGGCGATCTGCGGCAGGGTCTTGCCGGTCTCGGCGGCGATCTGGTCCAGGACGTCGACCACCGCATAGAGCTTCTCGTCGTCGACCGGCGGACCGGCGTCGGCGGTTTCGTGCAGGCGGCTGACGGCCGGCAGCGGCTGGCCGCGACGAATCTTTCCAGTCAGGCGGCCCCAGCCCAGCGGGCTCCAGACCATGGCCCCGACGCCCTGGTCGATCCCCAGCGGCATCAGCTCGTGCTCGTAGTCGCGGCCGACCAGCGAGTAGTAGGCCTGGTTGGCGACATAGCGCGGCCAGCCGTGCCGATCGGCCGCCGCCAGCGACTTCATCAGCTGCCAGCCGGAGAAGTTGGAGGCGCCGACATAGAGCACCTTGCCGGCCCGCACGAGATCGTCCAGCGCCGACAGCACCTCCTCGACCGGAGTGAAGGCGTCGAAGGCGTGCAGTTGCAGCAGGTCGATGTGGTCGGTGCGCAGGCGCTTGAGCGCCGCCTCGACGCCGCGCGTCAGCCGCAGGCGCGAGGTCCCGCGATCCAGCGGTCCGTCGCCGGACGGCAGGCCCAGCTTGGTCGAGATCAGCGCCTGATCGCGCAGGCCTTCGAGGGCCGCGCCGAGGATCTCTTCCGAAGCGCCGTTCGAATAGACGTCGGCGGTGTCGAACAGATTGACCCCGGCCTCCAGGCAGATCTCGATGATCCGGCGGGCCTCGCGCGCGTCGGTGTCGCCCCAGGCGCTGAACAGTGGGCCCTGGCCCCCGAAGGTGCCCGCGCCGAAGCTGAGGGCCGGAACGCGCAGGCCGGAGCGGCCGAGTTGGCGGTATTCCATGATCCGACGTCCTTTGGGTTAGAGGGCGGCGACGCGCAGGGCGCGGCGTTCGACGGAAAGGCTGAAGGCGGCCAGGGCCAGGGCCGACAGCGGCACGGCGGCGGCGACCAGCGGCACGGCGGCCAGGCCCGGGCCGTGGGCGATCACCGCCCCGCCCAGCCAGGCGCCGAACGCGTTGCCCAGGTTGAAGGCGGCGATGTTCAGGCTGGAGGCCAGGCCCTGGCCCGCGCCGCCGGCCTGCGACAGCACCCGCATCTGCAGCGGCGCGACGGTGGCGAAGGCGGCCGCGCCCAGGCCGAACGCGGCGACCACCGCCCCGATCCGATCGTGAAAGCCGAACGCCGAGGCGACCAGCACAACGGTCAGGATGGCCAGGGTGCCCAGCAGCGCCGGCGCCAGGGCCTTGTCGGCCCAGCGCCCGCCCACCAGGTTGCCGCCCACCAGGCCCGCGCCGAACACCAGCAGGATCGGCGACACGGCCTCCTTCGAGAAACCCGCCAGCTCGGTCAGGATCGGCTGGATGTAGGTGAAGACCGCGAACACCCCGCCAAAGCCGAGGACGGTCATCACCAGACCCATCTGCACCTGCGGCCGGGCGAGCACGGCGAACTCCTCGCGCAGGGGACCAGGCTGGGCCACGTCCTTCTCGCGCGGGACCAAGGCGGCCAGCACGGCGAAGGCGATCAGGCCGATCGCGCCCACCGCCCAGAAGGTGGCGCGCCAGCCGTAGGCCAGGCCCAGCCACGAACCGAACGGCACGCCCAGCAGGGTGGCCAGGGTCAGGCCGGTGAACATGATGGCGATGGCCGAGGCCTTGCGCTGGGGCGGCACCAGGCTGACGGCGACCAGCGAACCGACGCCGAAGAAGGTGCCGTGGGCCAGGGCGGTGACGATCCGCGCGGCCATCAGCAGGCCGTAGGTCGGAGCCAGGGCGGCGGCGATGTTGCCGATCGTGAAGATGGCCATCAGCACCAGCAGGGTGGTCTTGCGCGGCAGGCGGCGGGTGGCGATCGTCAGGATCGGCGCGCCGACGAACACGCCCAGGGCGTAGCCGGTCATCAGCAGTCCGGCCTGCGGGATCGAGACCCCGAGATCGGCCGAGACCTGCAGAAGCAGGCCCATGATCACGAATTCGGTGACGCCGATCCCGAAGGCGCCGACGGTCAGGGCGTAGAGGGCTAGGGGCACGGGCAAGGCTCCTGAAGGATTTCGAGCCGCAGAGGTAGGCCCTCGGCGCTCCATGAACTAGACTGTCGGAACGACAGACATCTGTGAGTTGAAGTCAAAGATGGCCAGGCTGGAGATCAACCGTTCGGGCGAGATGGAAGTGTTCGCCCGGGCCGTGGAGCTGGGCGGCTTTTCGCCGGCCGCGCGTGAACTGAAGATGACACCCTCGGCGATCAGCAAGCTGGTCAGCCGGATGGAGGCCCGGCTGGGCGCGCGGCTGATCAACCGCTCGACCCGCAAGCTGACTTTGACGGCCGAGGGCCAGCTGTTTCACGAGCGGGCGTTGCGGGTGCTGGCCGACCTGGACGAGGCCGAGAGCGCCGTCGCCGCCAGCCTGACCCCGCGCGGGCGAGTGCGGATCAACTCCAATGTCCCGTTCGGCCTGCACCATCTGCTGCCTCTCGTGCCGAAGTTCTCGGCGGCGTTTCCGAAGGTGATCCTCGACATCGTGCTCAGCGACACAGTCGTGGACCTGATGGACGCCCGCACCGACGTGGCCATCCGCGTGGGGCCGATGCGGGCCTCGCAGCTGATGGCCCGCAAGCTGGGCGAAAGCCCGATGGCCGTGGTCGCCTCGCCCGCCTACCTGGCCCGCCACGGAACCCCGAAGACCCCCCGCGACCTGACCGCCCACAACGGCATCGGCTTCAACTTCGCCCGTCATTGCGACAAGTGGGCGTTCGTCGAGGGCGGCCAGCGCCTGTCCTTGCCGATCCATGGCGACGCCACGGCGGGCGACGGCGAGACCGCGCGTCAGCTGGCCCTGGTCGGCCAGGGCCTGGCCCGGCTGGCCCACTTCCACATCGGCGGCGACATCGCCGCCGGGCGGCTGGTTCCGGTGCTGGAGACGTACAATCCCGGCGATGTCGAGGAAATCCACGCCGTCTATGTCGGCCATGGCGGCCAGCTGCCCAGCCGGGTGCGGGCGTTGATCGACTTCCTGGTCGAGGAAGTCGATCTGCACGCGCCGTCTAGGGTTTAGGCTTAGGCGCGGCCGTCGGGTCGACATAGACCGTGTCGGTCGGGCCGTAGCCGAAGATATAGACCACCACCGGCTCGCCCCGGGTCAGGGCGAAGTGATGGTCGCCGGCCGGCTCGGTGTAGAAGCTGCCCGGCGGCAGGGCCTTGACCTTGGTCTCCTCGGCCTTGTCGCCATAACCGAAGAACCAGGTTCCCGAGACCACCACCGCCGTGCGCTCGTCGCGGTGGCTGTGGGCGGAGATCCGGGTGTTGGCCGGCGCCCAGAGGCGGATCGTGTAGGGACCCGGCTTGGTCGGGTCGCCGGCCAGGACCGAGGTCTGGATCCCGACGACGCCCGAGGACCCCGGACCGGCCCCGCCTTGGGCCAAGGTGGCGATCTCGGCCGGCGTGAGGCGCAGCTCCGCGCTGGGGGCGGCGCCGGCCCCCGTCGCGGTCAGCAGGACCGCGACGAAGGCGAGAGCGGCGGCCCTCACAGGGACTTGTCCAGGAAAGGACGCACCAGGGCGATCGTGCCCGTGGGGTTTTCTTCCATGATCCAGTGGCCGGAAGCCGGGACCACGCCCTCGGTGACGTTGTCGGCGGCGGCGCGCATGACCGTGGCCATCATCGGGCCGAACGACTTCTCGCCGCCCAGGGCCAGGACCGGCATGGTCAGCTTGCCGTACTGGGCCAGGAAGGCCTTGTTATCGATGGCGTCCTGGTCGAAGGCGTGGAACTGCTCGAAGCCGGCGTGCATCGCGCCCGGACGGGCGTAGAGCGCGGCGTAGTGCTGGCGCGAGGCCTCGTCGAACTTCTTGGGATCAGCCGAGAACTCGTTCCAGAAGCGGTCCAGATAGATGCGCTCGCGGCCGGCGACCAGGCGCTCCATGTCGGGGCCGCCGAACCGGAAGTGCCACAGCAGCGGGTTCTTCAGGACCTCTTCCCAGGGGCCGACGCCCGGCACCGGCGCGTCGATCAGCACCAGGCGGGTCACGCGCTTCTGGTTCTGCACGGTGAAGGCGTAGGCGACCATGTTGCCGATGTCGTGGGCGACCACGTCGGTCTTGTCGATCTTCAGCGTGTCCAGCACGCCGGCCACGTCCTTGGCCTGGTTCTTCTTGTCGTAGCCGCCATCCGCCGGCTTGCTCGACAGGCCCATGCCGCGCAGGTCGGGCACCACCACGGTGTGGTCGCGGGCCAGGTCGGCGGCCATCGGCGCCCACATGTCGCCGGTCTCGCCATAGCCGTGCAGCAGCACGACAGCCGGGCCCTTGCCGCCGACCCGGACGTGGATTGTCGTGCCGTTGGTGGTGATCTCCTGGGTCTTGAACGACGCCGGGAAGGCGGGGACTTCGGCGTGGGCGGCGCCGGCCAGGGAAAGCAGGGCGACGGCCCAAAGGAACAGGCGTTTCATAACGAACCTCCAGATTGGAGCGCCAACCTGGGCCCTGAACGCCTTTCCGGCTTGGAGAATCCCACTCGGACTAGGCGATTACCGCCAAGGACAGGCGGTGAGGAAACGGTTCAGCGCGCGGCCGGGGCCGCCAACTTGTCGCCGACGATCTTGCGGAAGGTCTCCAGCGGGCAAAGCGTGGGCTGGCCCTTCACGCCGCAGCCCGGGATCGGGAAATAGGCGTAGGCCGGCGGATTGGCGGCGGTCAGCGGCCGCAGCTCGCGCAGCTGGTCCAGGCTCTGGGCGGTATAGAAGGCCCGCACGAAGGCTTGGCCGCCGGCATCCTTCAGCAGCTCGAAGCCCATGGCCCCGCCGGGCGGCGGATCGTCCTGGGGATAGTCGGCGGCGGTGAAGTGCACGTCGAGAAAGCCGCCCAGGGCCGCGATATTGGTGTCGTGACCGACCAGCAGGGTCAGCCGGCCGGTGTCGGCCTCGCCGTTCAGCGCCGCCAGGATCCGCCGGGCGACCGGAGCGGCATAGCGCTCGGACATGTAGGCCGGTCGCGCCTCGTAGCGGAACTTCACGGTGTGGAACCGCAGCATCGCCTGGATGTCGGCCTTAGAGGCGCGGCCCCAGCCAACCTGATCCATCGGCTTGCCTTCGACATATTCCAGCAGCACCGTCTGGCCGGCGGTGGAGGCGATGGCCAGGGCGCCGTCGACGTCGGGCCCCTCGTGCGGATTGGCCTTCAGGCTGGACGGCCGCTGGGCGATCCCGCAGCCGGCCTTGGTGGCCGGATCACAGCCCAGCACCTTCTGCAGGACCGCGAAGTCGGCGGCGTGCAGGCGCGTCTCGGCGGTCAGGCCCGGCTTCGTGGCCTGGGCGGCCTTCAGGGCAACGGCCCCGTCGATGGTCTCGCCGCTGTCCAGCGGGTGGAAGACCGGGTCGTTGTCCTCGCTGTCGGGATGGGCGACGGCGATCCCGCAACCCGGCTGTAGGCCCTCGGTGAAGGCCTTGGCGGTCTTGATGGCGCGCGACTTGCCGCTGGCCCAGACCACGACCTCACCGGCCGGCGCGCAGCCGGCGCCGGGCAGCAGGCCACGCGACGCCAAGAAGGTGCGGCTGTAGACGCCCATCAGCCGCGCCCCTTCGGCGCCGTGATCGGTCAAGTCGCCATAAGGGGTGGTCCAGCTGGACCACGGCTGGGCGGTCGTGCCCTCTGGCGTCGCCTGGGCCTTGGTCGGCGGACGCACGCCGTGGCGCATCAGCATGACCACGCGCTCGAGCTTCAGATCCGAAGTCGGAGCGGCGGCGAAGGCGGGGACGGGCGCGGCCAGGACCAACGCCAGCATCAGAGTGCGAACGGTCGACATGAGGTCCCCCCGGATTTCGTAGCCGGACCGACTAGACCCGTCCCGCGACAGCCGTACGACAGGCCTCGCGCCGATAGGGGGACACGCCCAAGGGCATGTCCCCGCTCGTGGTCAGGCCAGCACCTTCTTGTAGAGCGCCAGCAGATTGGCCCAGGCCTTCTCGGCGGCGGCCTCGTTGTAGACGGCGCTGCCCTTGACGGTCCAACCGTGGGCCGCGCCCTCGAACACCTCGACCTGGGCCAGGCGCTTGGCCTCGGCGAAGGCGGCTTTCAGCTTGTCCTTCACGGTGGGGTCGGACTTGTCGTCGTTGTCGGCGACCTCGATCAGATATTCGGCGTGGGTCTTGGGGATCAGCAGGTGCGGGCTGGTCGGCTCGCCCGTGACCAGGCCGCCGCCGTGGAAGGTGGCCACCGCCGCGATACGGCCGGGCGCGACCGCCGCGGTGCGGAACGACAGGGGGCCGCCCATGCAATAGCCTTGGACGCCGATCTTCTTGGCCTTGTTGGTCTGGGGCTGGGCGTCGAGGAAGGCGACATAGGCGGCGGCGTCGCGGTCGGTGCCCTCCGGCGTCACCGTGGCCCGCAGCGGGGTCAGCTTGGCGCGATCGTCGGGCTTGGAGAAGTCGAAGGTCCCGTCGATCACCGGCGCCTTCTGGACCCGGTAGTAGAGGTTGGGGACCAGCACCACGTAGCCGGCCGCGGCCAGCCGCTTGCCCATGTCGCGGAACACCAGCCGCAGGCTCAGCACGTCCGGCCAGACCAGCACCGCGGGCCATTTTCCCCCATTCTTGGTACTTGGGCCTTCGGGGTAGAACAGGGCCGCGTCGGCGACGCCGTCGGGCGTCTTGATCACGACATCCTTTTCGACCACCGCGCTCTGCGCCCCGGCGGCGGTCGCGGCGAGGCCGCCCAGCGCCGCGGCGGCCAGGCCGAACGTCCGGCGCGACAGGCGGGGATCGTGGACCAGACCCGGGTGGATATCGTCGTCACACATGCGAGCAGTCTCCGTGGGGCGGGAAATGAGGCGCCGAACGTGCGACGCGTCCGGGCCGAACGCAACGGGGAAACCGCCCCGAGACCGCCGCCCAGGTCTAATCGTCCTGAGCGCGGTCGAAGGCGGCGATCAGGTCGTCGCAGCGGTCCACGAGTTCGTCGCGATAGGCGCCGTGGCTGACGATGAAGCGCTGGTTGGCGACCAGGTCGGCCAGCAGGTTGCGGGTCGCGTGCTCGGGGGTGACCACGGGCTCGGGCCTGGTCCCCTGGCGGCTGGCCAGCATGGCGTCGATGTCGGCGCGCTCCAGCACCGATGGCCCCAGCGCCTCGGGTCGGGCCAGGCGGCTGCTTTCCAGATGGCGCGAGGCCATGCCGGCCGGAAAGAACACCG
Source organism: Caulobacter soli (assembly GCF_011045195.1). Taxonomy (GTDB): domain Bacteria; phylum Pseudomonadota; class Alphaproteobacteria; order Caulobacterales; family Caulobacteraceae; genus Caulobacter; species Caulobacter soli. Next base: position 4,950,349 of record NZ_CP049199.1, read on the forward strand.
AGACGCCGATGTCCTCGGGCGCTAGCTCCATCCGCAGGGTCTCGCCATAGCCCATGACGGCGTACTTGCTGGCGATATAGGCGGCCATGCGCACCCCGGGCGTCAGCACCGAGGAAGACGCGGTGACCAGGACTCGCCGCAGGCCCCGGCTCTCGCGTAACAGCGGCAGGAAGGCGCCGACGGTGTTCACGACGCCCAGCACATTGACGTCCAGCACCCAGCGCCAGTCGTTGGCGGTCAGCTTGTCGATGGCGCCGAACTGCTGAACCCCGACATTGGCGCAGAGCACGTTGCAGCCGCCGAATTCCGCCCGCGCCGCCTCGGCCGCGCGCGCCATCGCGGCGGGATCGGCGACGTCGACGCCCAGGGCGATCGCCCGGCCGCCTTGGTCACGGACCCTCTGCGCCTGCTGCTCGGCCCGCGCCTCGTCGATGTCGAGCGCGACGATCGCCATGCCGACCTCGGCGAAGCGGCCGACCATGGCCGCGCCCAGGCCCGATCCGGCCCCGGTGACGACCGCGCATCCGCTCCAGGCGGCGTTCGTGGAGGCCATGGCGTGCTCCGTCGATCAGGCCGGCTTGGCCAGGAAGTTCGGCGCGCCCAGCGGCGGCTCGCGCCCCTCGGCGAAAGCCCGCAGGCACTCGTCGGTGAATGCCAGCATTTCGGCGTGCCCCAGCTTCACGTCGATGGCCGCCTCCAGGGTCAGCATCTGCGACAGGCTGGTCAGCAGCACGGTGGCGACCAGGGGATGCAAGGTCTGCGCCTGTCCCCGGGCCTTGACGTGCTCGACCAGGCCCTTGGCCTGCATGGCCCGGAACTCCTCGCCGAAGCGCGAGACCTCGGCGCGAACCGCCGGGCGGCGGTTGGCCAGGGCGTTCAGCTCCAGCGACAGCGACGCCTGGGCCGGATCGCTGTTGAGGTCCCAGAGCGCGCGCAGCGGCTCGTCGCTGGCCAGGGCCGCCTTGATGCGTTCGCGCATCTGGTCGGCCCCGCGCCGGATCACCGCGATGAACAGCTCGTCCATCGAGTGGAAGTAATAGTGGACGATCTGGCGCTTGAGATTGACCCGGTCGGCCAGGGTGCGGGACGTGACGGCGGGATAGCCCTCCTCGCGGATCAGCTGTTCGGCGGCCTCGATCAGCTCGGCGCGCACCGCCGAATCTTCCGGTCCCCTGCGACGGTTCGACACCATTTTCCCGTACCTGCTCCGGCTGTCGCCCGCGGGCGCCAAGGCGTCGCCGCTACGACGAATGCGCGGCGACGGCAAGCGCCCCTCCTCGCGGAAGGCCGAGCCTACATCCACGATCCGCCGTTCACGTTGATCTCCTGGCCGGTGATGTAGCTGGCCTTGTCCGAGCACAGGAATTCGCAGGCGTTGGCGATGTCCTCGGGCGTGCCCGGTCGCTGGATCGGGATCATCTGGGCGATCACTTCCAGCGGCGGCACCTGGCCCGCCGCCTCGCCGGCCCGCGCCAGCGGCGTGTCGACCAGCGACGGCGGGATGGTGTTGACCGTGATCCCCAGCGGGGCCAGCTCGCGAGCCAGCGACCGGGTCAGCCCGATCACCCCGCCCTTGGAGGCCGCGTAGTGGGCGCGATCCTGGGCGCCGGACTGGGCGGCCTGGGACGAGATCGTCACGATCCGCCCCCACTTGGCGTCGGCCATGTCGGCGATCGCCGGCTGCAGGGTGTGGAACACGCCCGTCAGATTGACGTCGATCATCCGCTGCCACGCCTCGATGGACAGGGTGCGGAAGTCGGCGCTGACCGAGATCCCGGCGTTGGCGATGACGATGGCGATCGGCCCCAGCGTCTTGCGCACGGCGGCGTAGGCCGCCTCGACCTGGCCCCGGTCGGACACGTCGGTCTTGAGGCCCAGCACCTTGGCGCCGGCGGCGGCCAGGGCGGCGCTTTCGCGTTCCAGCGCCGCCTCCTGCATGTCGAGCATGGCGACCGGGTGGCCGCTCGCGGCGAATAGCTTGCTGATCCCCAGGCCGATGCCCGACGCGCCGCCGGTCACCACGACGACCCGTTTGCTGTTGATGGTCATTGACTCATCCCTCTCAGTGTTTGACCGGCAGCTTGGCGAGTTCGGCGTCGATCGCGTCCAAGGCCTCGTTGGTGAACATTTCCGGCGCGAACTTCTGGACCATCCGCAGGGTCATGCCCTTGCCCATGCCGATGCGCGGATCGGTGCTGACGCCGGGGAAGTGCCTGTCCAGCACCGCCGTCGCCGCCGGATCGGCCAGCAGCACGCCCAGCCGGGTCTCGCCCGTGGAATAGGGCTTGGGCGCGGCGGCCTTGTCGTCCTTCTTGCCGAACAATCCGAAGAGCCCGCGCTTGGGCTTGTCCGCCTTGGCGGGCTCGGGCGGCTTGAAGCCTGCGGCGGGCGTCAGCTTCAGGTGCAGATTGCCCAGGCCGCGAATGATGAAGCTGGGCTCGAACTCCAGGGTCCGCGCGCCGGGCGGACCGTGCTTTTCCTCGACCAGTTCGATGTTGGAGGTGTGTTCGAGGAACTTCTCCAGGATCAGCCGCACCTCCACCCGGGCCAGCGGCGCGCCGGCGCAGACGTGGGCCCCGCGCCCAAAGGCCAGGTGCTCCTTGATGCGCGGGCGGTTCAGGGTGAAGGCCTGGGGGTCTTCCCAACGGCGCGGATCGCGATTGGCGGCGGCCAGGGCGATCATCACCTTGGTGCCGGCGGGCGTTTCCAGGTGGCCGATCCGGCTGTCCTTGCGGGCGATACGGGCGGTCATCTTGGTGGAGCCCTCGACCCGGAGCACCTCCTCCAGCAGCGGCGCGATCAGCTTGGGATCGGCGCGCAGCTGGTCCTGCAGGCCGGGCTGGTCGACGATGAACTTCATCGCATTGCCCAGCAGCTTGGCGCTGGTGTCCTGGCCGGCCCCGAACAGGAAGGTGGCCAGCCGCACGATCTCCAGGGCGTCGGGCGTCGAGCCGTCGGGATATTTGGCGTTGGCCAGCTCCGACAGCACGTCGTCGCGCGGGTTCTCGCGGCGGTCGTGGACGTAGCCGACGAAATAGCCGCCCATCAGCACCAAGGGCTGGTTCTGGGCGATCAGGTCATTGGCGTCGAGGCTGCCGGGCGGCGGCCCCGCCTCGATGGCGTCCATGAACAGCTGGCGGTCGTCGGCCGGCACGCCCAGCAGATCGGCGATCACCAGGGTGACGAACGGAGTGGCGATCTCCTTGATCAGGTCACAGCCGCCCTTGGCCACCGCACCCCGGACCAGCTCGTCCGAGAACTCGGCGATGAACGCCTCGTTGGCCTTGAGCCGCGACGGGGTGAACAGGCCGCCGATCAGGGCGCGCGAGAAGGCGTGAGGACGGTCGTCGAGGGACACCAGCAGGTCGCCGCCGACGAACTCGGTGCGATGGGCCTCGATCTGCGGGGTGATGTCCGAGCCCTGCGGCTGGAACGGCAGGGCCGCGGCGGGGCCCTGGGGCGCCAGGACCGACGAGAAGTCCTCGGTGTTCTTCAACACCTCCAGCGCCTCGTCGAACCCGGTGACCACCACGATCCCGCTCTCGGGCAGTTGGTAGATCGGTCCCTTGGCCCGGACGGCTTCGAAATAGGCGTAGGGGTCCTTCAGGATCTCGTGGTCGCTGAAGTAGTCGCGCTCTTCTAGGTTTTGCATGGCGGCTCTCGCTTGGCGGCGGTCGTGCTGTGGGCGGCGAAGGGTCTCGGGCGGACGGTCAGTCTTCCTCGGCGATCGTCACGCGAAGGCCGGCGAGCCCGTCGTTCAGGCGGATCTGGCAGGACAGGCGCGAGCGCTCGTTGCGGTAGCTGGAGGAGTCGAGCAGGTCGTTCTCGTCCTCGCTCATCGGCGGCAGGGCGGCGACGAATTCGGGATCGACATGGACGTGGCAGGTCGCGCAGGAGCAGACCCCGCCGCACAGCGCCATCAGTTCGTCGACGCCCCCGTCGCGGATCACTTCCATGACGCTCAAGCCGTTGGCGCCGTCGAGCGCCAGGGTTTCGCCTTCTCGGGTGGTGACGATCACTTCGGGCATCTTGTGAGACCTGCGCTTCCTCGGGCCCGGCCTTTCCTCGACAGGGTCGGCGAGGCGGCGGGACGTTGCTAGACAACTGCATAGCGCCCTGTCGCGAGGCGCGTCAATGGGCCGACGCAAATTTGCTAGACAGATGACTAGCACAACTTGACGTCGGCGACAATTTCGCGCTATGCATGTGTCTAGCAACGACGCCTTTGTCCTCCCTAAGGAGTGGCGCCGTGGCTGGAGATGGGGCGAGTTTTCCGCCGCTCGGCGGGACGCCTCTATCTCTCCACTGCTGCCGGACGGCGCCTCCGGCAGCTATTTTTCGAGATCGCCCTGGATCAGCCGGGCCGGATCTCGCGACGCTCCCCGCCCAGCTCAACCCACGCCGAGACGCACGCATTCGAACGCGACGACGCGCCAATGGCGCGCCGCCCTGAAGCCCGATGCGACGGGACGCTCGCGCAAGCGCCCCGTCGACAAAAGCCGCTCGTCCTAGAAGCCGACCCGCAGGCGCGCGCCGATCATGCGCGGCTCGCCCAGGGTCGCGATCTCGAACCCGGCCGTCGAGAACAGGCCCGGCACGTAGGTGTAGTACTGCTCCTTGGTCACGTTGGTGGCGAACACCGCCAGGTCGACCCGCGAGCCCAGGAACTGCTTCCAGTCGATGTTCAGGTTCAGCAGGTCGAGCGATGGCAGGACGCCGATGTCGACGCCGCCCGTCAGGGCCAGGCTAGCCGGCGACAGCGAGGCGTAGCTGGAGCGCTGGCTGCTGACATGGCTGAAGGTCGCCCCCAGGCTGATCTTGCCAAGCGTCTCGGCCACCGGCAGCCGGTAGCTGGCCGACAGCACCAGCTTGTGCTTGGGCGCCAGGGCCAGCTCGTCGCCCGCCGCCACCTCAGAGGTCACGACATAGGGGTCGCTGGCCGGCAGGGTGACGGGCGTGATCGATTTGATCTCGGTGTTCAGATAGCTGTAGCCGAGATTGAGGGCGAAGCCGGTGAACGGCCGGACCCCGGCTTCCAGCTCCAGGCCATAGATCCGCGACTGGCCCGCATTGACCGGCCCGGCGGTCGCCGAGACGCTGCCCGCCACCGCCGGATTGTCGCCGAACCCGACCTGCAGCTGCTGGTCGGAGAAGTCGTTGTAGAACGCCGCGACATTGAACGTGCCCGGCACGCGCCCCTTGAAGCTGGTCTTCAGGCCGACCTCGTAATTGTCGACCTTTTCCGGACGGAAGATGGAATAGGCCGTCGGCGCGTCCGACTTGATGCCGCCGGTGCGATAGCCCCGCGCGTACTTGGCGTAGAGCAGCAGGTCCTCGTAGGGCTTGTAGTCCAGATCGACCATCCAGGTCGGGGCCGACGACTTCTGTTCCAGCGCCAGGCTGCAGGCCGGCAGGACGGTGTTGGGCCGCAGGCAATAGGCCGTCGCCGGGCCGGCCGGGAACGGGAAGGTCGGAAAACGATAGCTGATCTGCTCGGACCGGCTCTCCTGGCGATCCCAGGTGTAGCGGATACCGCCCGTCAGCCGCAGCTTGGCGTTCAGGTCATAGCTGGCCTGGGCGTAGGTGCCGATGCTGCGGGTCTTCAGCTTGCCGACCGTGTAGTTGACGCTGCCGGCCTGGATGGGCGGGATCACCCCGCCGATGACCAGCGGCAGGACGTTCGGATCCAGATTGGCCAGGAAGCCCAGGATGTCCGTGCACTGCAGGGTTTCGATGCTGGTGCAGTTGATGGTGTTGGGTGACTGCGAACCCGTCAGGCCGATGGGCTGGGCGTACTCGTAATAGGCGCCGGCCTGCCAGGTGAGACGGTTGTCGCCGCTGCGCCCCTGCAATTGCAGCTCTTCGGTAAAGGTCGACTGGTCGGCCGCGCCGTTGGCGTTCGGGGCCGGCACGATAGTCGCGAAGTTGAACGGGAAGCTGGGCAGGTTCAGCGCCGGCACGGGTGGCGTGGCGAACTGGGTGCCGAACAGCGCCGTCCGCAGGGTCTGCTTCAGCTCCGCGTAGCTGATGATGTTCTTGACGGTGACGTTGTCCGACGCGCTCCAGGTCGTGGTGTTGATGATCTGGGCGCTCTTGAGGTTCGATTCCGGACCCGGAAGATCGCTGCGGGCGGTGTAGAAGCCCTCGCCCTTGGCGGCCGCGTCGGCCATCTGGCCGCAGGCGAAGCCGCCCAGCCCGGTATTGGGATCGCAGGCGATCACCTTCTCGAGCGGGCCGTTAGTCTTGGACTTGTTGTACGAGACGATGACGTAGTTTTCGAGATTGGGCGTGATGTCGACGACCACGCTGCCGCGCACGGCCCAGTAGTCGATGTTACTGAAGTCGCTGGGGCCAATGCCGCTGGTGTTCTTCAGCCAGCCGTCGCGAACCTGACGGTCCAGGCTGAGCCGCGCCCGCACCTTGTCGCCCAGCGGCGCGTTAATCACCGCCTGCAGGCGGCGCATGTCGTAGTTGCCGACCGAGCCCTCGACATAGCCCTCGAATTCGTAGCTCGGCTTCCTGGGCACCAGCAGCACCGCGCCGCCGGTGGTGTTGCGCCCGAACAGCGTGCCTTGCGGGCCTTTCAGCACCTGGACGTTCTGGAGGTCGAAATAGCTGCCGGGCCCCGCGCCGTCGCCGGTCGAGAAGCTGGGGCTGCCGCCGCGCGGCGCCACGACGTCGGCGAAATAGACGCCCACCGAGGGCGCGGTGCCGATGTCCTGCACGAAGCCGCGGATGGCGAAGGTGGAGTTGTCGCTGCCGAAGCTGCTGTTGGCCGACAGGGACGGCGTGTAGCGCGCCAGGTCCTCGGCGTTGACGATGTTCTGCTGGGTCAGCTGGTCCTGGTTGAAGACCGTGATCGAGATCGGCACGTCCTGCAGACGCTCCTCGACCCGGCGGGCCGTCACGACCACGTCCTCCAGGACCTGCGGCGCGTTGGCGTTGGACGAGGCGGTTTTCGCGGTCTGCGCCAACGCCGGCTGGGCGAGCGCGAGGCTGGATGTCGCAAGCAGACACAGCCGGATGCAGGTAACCTTCATGCGTAAGAACTCCCCTTTGTAAGTGTCGGCCTTCAGCAGGGACGCGGGTGATCCGTGTTCCTGCTCGGCCGTGTCTCGTTGTTTGAGTGTTGTTCGATGCGTTCGGCGGCGCTGCTGCGCTAAATCCTGGTCTCGGCGATCCCCTTGTCAGCGGTTCGATGTTCAGGCGCAGAATATCGCGGGCCGGTGGCCTAACCCGTGCTACCCCCAGCAGCGTTGGGTTTCGGAGGTCCGCGTGAAGGCGAAGCAAGGCCGGTCGCCAGAGATAAGCGACACAGTGACGCATAAAATATCGCCCTTCCGCTCGTCAAGCGTGAAGGACGCCCGGATGGTGCGGTCGGCCAATGCGATCGCCGGGGCGTTGTTGCGCCTGCTCGAGCAGAAAACTTTCGATCAGATCACGGTCCGCGAGATCTGCGCGGAGGCGAAGGTCCACTACGCCACCTTCTTCCGGCATCACCCGACCAAGGAGGCGCTGCTCGACCATGTGGCGGCCGACCAGATCGACCAGCTGGTGGCCCTGTCCCTGCCCATTCAGGACAGCGTCGACACCGAAGCCGCCTTCATCGCGCTCTGCGCCTATGTCGACGATCACCGGGTGCTGTGGACCGCCCTGCTGAACGGCGGGGCGGGCGGCGCCATGCGCGAGGAATTGTTGCGGATCGCCAAGGTGCTGGCGGTCGAGCGGTCGCCGACCGGCCACTGGCTGCCGGTGGACCTGGCCACCGTCTGCACCGTGACCCTGATCGTCGAGACCCTGTCTTGGTGGCTGGGCCAGCCCACCGGTCAGGTCTCGATCGAGCAGCTGGCGAAGATCCTCACCAGGCTCATCACGACGACAACGGCCCTAGGTTCGCCCTAGGATTGAGCAAGTGTTTGGAAATAAGAGAGAAATGGCGCGCAGAATCGAACGGTGAGGAGAGCTACGCCTACCCAGTAGCCCTCTGAGCCACGATTTCCACCGTAGCTGTGCGGAACGGAGGTTGGCCTCAGAAAGAGGCCGAAGTTCGAGGCGCGCTAAAACGGAGCCTCGCCGTCTGGTCGCAGCGGCTCTCCCGCGCCGGACCCCAGCGCCGCGTGAATTTCTTCGAGCCGGGCTAGAAGCTCGTCGAACGTCAGCACGGTAACCCCGACCATGGCACTACGAAGGAGCTCAAACGACTTCTGGCGAGCTCGTTCGTCGGGCGTCCGGCCCGCGACCATGATGCAGCGTATGCCATAGTCATGGATATCCGGGCGCTGGCTCTCCTCCTTCAGCAGCGGAAGCTCGCGCTGCAGCTTCAGCCGCTGGTCGAGGACTTGAGCGATCGTGCCGCTCAACTCACCCGAAGCGGCATAGACATCGTCTCCGCGATACGGCGACGCCGCGAGAAGGTCGGTCCCGGGCTTCTTGATCTCCACAATCGCGAGATTTCCAGTGGAGGCCGAGGCGCACAAGAAGTCGGCGACCTTCCCGCCGCGCCCGTTCAATCGTTTACCTCCAGCATAGGCCTGGCCCTGAACAATCAGGGCCGGCACCGCGAAGGCAAGGCTGAGGATGAAAGGGTTTTGCATCAGGAAGGCTTGCCAGCGGCCCTCAGGCAGCCCTTTTCCCAGCATCTCCTTGAAGCGGTCGATCAGCTGTTGAAGCGTGACCTGCTCGATGTCGCTTTTGAGCGATAGCAGCGCGTCAGTGTCCGACTGCGCCAACGCTTGCAGGTTCGATCGCACTAGGCCGACGGCCGCGCGCCGATCTCGCTTCGAGAGGGAGACCAGGTCGCGTCCACCACTCGTCGCGTCGGCAATGGCGTCCGCGCGAAGCGCTTTTGTGAGACGCGGGAAGCGCTGCGGGTCCGCAGCGTGAAGCAGCGCATGGTAGGCTTCTTGACCCTTGTCGCGGCGGGAGTCGCGCTGATGCCGCGCGCTGATCCGATTGATCTCTCTTCGCAACTCGTGGAAGCGGTTAATGCCTAGCTCGAAGAACGGCGGATTGATCCTCGCATCGTTACCGTGATGGATGATCAGCCGGTTGAACTGGTCGTGCCCCCGGAACGCCTCTGTGATCGCACGATACTCCCACAACAAGCCCAGGCCCTGGCGGAAGTCCTTAGCGAAGCCGTTTGGAAGCAGCTCTAGCAGGCCTTCCACATCCTCTTGGTTCTCAGGTCTGGGGAAGACTGTGTCGACGCGGCGGGTCACGGCGATCGCCTGCAATCCCTCGTACTTCGGGCCAAGATAGCCCTCGCTGTCAGTACGGACGTTGAGCGGAAAGATCAGCAGGATGTCCGGCTTCACATTGAGAAGCCGTTCGGCCGGAAAGGGCGCAGCGCGCTGGTCCGGCGGCGTGTCGGTGAAGAAAATGTCGACGCTGAAGCCGTCCTCCGCCTCAACAGGTTCGATCAATAAGAACGGGCCGCCGTCAGCTCGTTCGCGTTGGTTGAAGACGGATGGGCGCACGGAGGGCATGCGCGCAATCTGCCGCCAACTCTACCGAAGCGAAAGATGGCGCTGCTTCAAATGGCAACCTAGAGGACCGCTCAACGAGGAGAGCACGTCATATCGAGGGCGTCGCGATAGCTGGTGGGGCGGGCTCGTTGTCGCCGAGTATCTGCCGGATCGGATCGGCCATCTTATGCGTCAGCTTGTCGAGTTGCTCGGCGACGTGGCAAAAGCAATGGGCGAACGCGGCCTGCGCGCGTTCGAGATCGGCCTCTTTGGTGTTCATGCCGGTATGCACGATCTCGCCGCGCGCTATGTAGATGGTGCGGATGCTCGCGATATAGGCCGGAGCCCCCCTAACCCCGCGCAGGCAGATGGCGATCCGCCGGCTCAGCCGTTCGAGCACGCCTTTCGCATAGTGATCAGTCAACAAAGTCTCAAAAGCCACCGCCAGGGCGACGATGCTCTCGGCATCACTAGTTCGAGCACCGAACGATTGCCGATACCAATCAAGCGCGGTGACCAATCGATGATAGACGCGCTGATCGACGGCGGACTTACTCGTCATGCTGATGTGATGCAGATACCCACTCTCGACGGCCTGGGCCGCCGCCAGGAGGCGCTGACGCCAACGCTTGGCGGCCGAGCCAGCCATCACATGAGTGTCCAAGTCGACCGACAGGTCGACAAGGCGGGTCAGATCGAACGCCCCAACATTCATCGGAATGCGTCGTAGGTCCAGGTAGCGTTGGTCGGCGGCAGGTGCCTCCCCGACAAGGTAGTGCCTGATGTCCAGAGTCTGCCGACTGCCCTCGAACTTCGTTGAATGACGAGGCCTAGGATTATCGTCGGTTGCCACGCTGCGATCTCGCTTTTCGGTGATCAGGGCGGACAGCATCGTAACCACCGAAGAGGCCATCCGGACCTTGAGCGTGTAGATGAACTGGTTCTCGTAATAAGCGCCGGTATGGGAGGCGATCCGCACGATCATGAGCGGGTTATCTGTCAGCCAGCCCTTGCCCATCGTCACATGGCTATGCCGCAGATCGGAGAGCGAGACCTTTTTCTCGATGCCGAGCAGTCCGGCCAGCTTGTTGATCCGCTTGCGGGCGGTTTCAAGACTGCTCGTCTGGGCTGTGAGCGCAAAGCCGCCCTTGCGGAACACGGCATACGGGCGCTGACCACCGTCCTTCGGCCCGAAGATCGGCACGTCAAAGCCTAGTCCAGTAAGCGGATAGATCAGTAGCCCCGAAACACCGGCCTGGGTCTCGGCAAGCTGCGCGATCGTGCGTTTGAGGATACCGGCCTCACCGGTCGTGGCAGCCCGAAGGACGAAGTTGTCGAGGACGGAAATCCCTAGAAAGATTTCGTTCCGCCAAAGGGTGCGCGCTAGCGCTGCCCTCAGCCTGAGGATGTGATGGCAGATGGCCTTTTCATCGTCAGGGTCGAGCTCGTCATCCGTTACGAGGTCATCCATCGTCGCGTAGTGTGCGAGTTTGTTGTGCCTTGCGATCAAAGCAGCCTCGGACTCGCGAAGCTTCTTCGTCAGGGGGACTTCAATATCCGAGAGCGTCGTCATTCCTGCTGAGCATCACCAAGGCCACAAACCTTGGCTATTGAACCCGGACTTAACGCCATGCAACCACTGGCAGGCGCGACCAACGCCCTCACGCGTCGAAGTCGAGGAGGCGAGCCAGCCGCCGGCGTGCGCGCGGGCAGCCGCCTAAGAACTTGAAACCCAAGCGCGACCGAGCTTCACTGTGGTTGCATTGGAAACAAGGAGCCAAGATGGGCGCGCTGTCGCAGTTCTTCCAGCCACCCCTCTACTGGCAGCAGTTCGAAGAGTTGACGGTCGGGCTGCTAAGGGAAGCCTACGGCTCTCCGGACGCGAAGATCTACGGTCGACCCGGGCAGGCGCAGCATGGTGTCGACGTTTATGGAAAGTCCCGCTACGGCCTAGTGGGCATCCAATGCAAACGCCTTTCCGACGTGGACGAGAACGGCAATCCGTACCCAGGCGGTCCCATCAGCAAAAGCTTCCTCATGAAGGCAGCCAAGGAGTCGCTCGCCTTTCCGCAAGAGCTCGGCATCTGGATTTTGGCCACGACTGCGCGGCGCGACACCCGTGTCCAGGGCTATGTCGACCAGCTGAACGCCCTGTGGAAGGCCCAAGGCCTCGAGCGCATTGCCATCGTCTGGTCGTGGGACGAGTGTATCTCATACCTCAACTCCTTCCCGGACCTGCAGCGCTGGTACTACGAGCACGTCATCCAAGTCCGCGCCTCTAAGGACCTGGACGAGATCATCCTTCACACCATCGCCATGGCCTTTGGTCGCCCAGCTTTCCAAGTCCCGATACACGCCGAATCCCCGGGCGAATTCATCCAGGCCCTGAAGGACACGCAGAAGGCCCTGCGGACCGGCGAGCTCGTCGACCGCGAAAGCAGGCAAGTCATTCGCAAGGCGATCGGCGGCTTTCGAGAAGTCGACGACCCAAGCCTTCGCTCAGGACTGCAGGGCGTCGACGAGTTGCTCGGCGAGCTCAGGTCCAGGCTCGAGACGGGGCTTCACGACGGATCGATCCGGATCGATCAATACCGCTTCCATTTTACGGACCATGGCCTTGCGCACCAATTGGCCCGCTTGCGCGATAGCAGCCGCCACGCGCTAGACGTCGTGCTGGCGCAGGCCAAACTCCCGCCGGTCTAGGAGTCGAAGCGCGGCACAAGGGCCGACATGTTCGACATCAAGACCAACGATGTGCGAGGCCATAGGCCATTCTTGGCCTGAGAGCCGGGCTTCTTCACCATGGTTTCCGCATCTTCGACCGGTGCCTCGGCAGGGGTTGGTACGGCTGCCTGTTGATGCGCTTGGAGATTTGTGTCGTCCCTACGGGCGAACTTAGGTGCGCCATGACCAATAAACACGAGCGTTGCCCGTTAGCCGCCGTAGATCAGCGGTTGGAGGACCTTCACCGTCAATGGCACCAGGCGGAAGCTGCATACTTTGATCCCGACGCTTTTCGCGTCGCTATTCAAACAGCCATTCAAACACTCCGGACAGTAACCTTTATTCTGCAAAGTAATAAAGCCATTATACCGAATTTTGATTGTTGGTACGAAGATTGGCAGGAGAAATTTAGAGTCGATCCACTGATGACGTGGATGAAGGACGCTCGCAATAAAATTGAGAAGCAGGGCGATCTCGAAGCCAAAAGCTTTGTGAGGGCCGAAATTATCGCTTCTTATCTGAACGAAGGACCCAAAGTCGAGGTGCCTGCTAAGTTGTGGGACGCCCCAATCCAGCTTGTAAAGAGCATCCCCGCAGATGCGATGGGCGCACATGTGCGAAAGAACGGCGTCGTGAGAATTCAGCGGCGCTGGATTGAAAACACTCTGCCGGAACATGAGCTGCTAGATGCGGTCGCGACCGCCTATGGACGTCTTTCCGAGTTGGTCGCGGATGCTCACGCGCAAGTCGGGCTACCGACCGGGCCAATAGTCAATAAGGAGACTGGAGAAGAATATCCCCCAGATCTAAGAGCCGGCCGCCTACCTTGTATGATTGGACACGCGGACGCTCGGACCCAAGACGTCTGGCTAGCCACTGATATTCCGATCGAATTCGAAGTTGTCGAGAAGAAAGTTAAAGTAAGCGATCTGAAAGAGGCCGGGCCGCGCTTGGAAAAGCGGTACGACGTTCGCGCCAATGAGATGTATGCAGAAAGTGGCAAGACGGCTGATCATCTAAGAACGCTCTTCGCGACCGCGCGGAAGATGTTCGAGAAAGATGGCTATCACATCACCATCGCTTTCCTATTACGTGATGGGAAGCCGGTTCATTTTCGAGAGCTTCGCCCCGGAGAACATGGGCACAAGTACCTGATGATGCGGTCGCTTGCTCATCAAGTTGTCTCGTTAGGAGCGGACGCGGCCATCATAATGGGTGAGACTTGGTCTGCGCCAGCGGACCCCAACAAACCCTACCAGCGCGCCGCGGACAGCCCGGACAGAAGCGAGCTGCTAGTTGCCACGCTAGTCACCAGAACAGGTGAACCGGTCCAGCTATCAGCAAAAATTCAGCGTGAAGGGAAGTTGGTCAAACTCGATCCAACCGAAGAAGAAGTCGGCGGAGCGCATTTCCTCTTCGCGCCCATTTACGAGGCCTGGGGGCGCGATATCCCCGATGACTGGATGAAGATGGGCGAGATGGCGGCCGGCGACAAAGTTTAGTTGGGCACCAGGGGGCCCAACGTTGCAGCCTAGACGCTCCTTAAGGCATCTCCGGGATGACTAGCTACAGGGTGATCGACGATGAACCTTGCTCGGGCCAATAGCTCGTCAAACGTGATAATCTCCGGAGAGCGCAACTCGCGCCGGAACATCTCGAACGAACGGAATTTCGCCTGATTAACACCGTGTTCGCTCTGGAATTCACCGAGCTGACCGATAACCAGAAATGACTTGGGCTGGACATTGAATAGGAGCTCGCCGGTCGGATCGCCATCCGTGTCGCTAACGGTGATTGCCCGAGACAGGCGGTCAACAGTATCGGCCACCGTAGTCTGAACCTGCGCTACGCCGCCGCTCAATTCCTTCGAGACTGCCCAAGCTCCCGAGCGATACGGTTTGCCTTGGTCGAGCAGATCCGAATCGTGACGCTTGATCTCTACAAAGCAAAGCGAGCTGATGATCCCGCGCGTCTTCATTAGCGCGTCTATACGCTTTCCAGCACCAGATAGGTCGGCCCCGCGAACTGTTTGCTCAAGCCGCTTTTCGTCGAGCCCAGATAGGAACTGATAGGTCAGTCCATACCCGAATATCCACGTATTCTCTTCGAAGAAGGCCTGCCAGGTGGCCTCCGGGGTCGTTCGATAGTGAGCTTGCTCGGCAGCGAATGCGCTCGGGTCGCTCAGCATCCGCTCGAATCTATCTAGTTGGCGACGTCGATATCCCACGGCCACGAGATCGCGCTGGAGGTCTTCACGCTCCGCTAGCGCGACGAACAGGTCTTGGTTCGTGCTGAAGATTTGATGAGCCTGGGCGGCATCAAGCACGACGGTTCGTACAGCATCGCGAGAACGCTTTCCTTTACCATCGCCGCCAAAATCGATGGTCTTCACACCCGCCATAAATTCCAGAAGCGCGTCGATCTCTCGGCCTAGGAAGGTGAAATACACCTTGTCGCTGGGACCAGAAGCCGGGGTGAACTTCTGAATCGTGAGCGTCTGGATGTCTCGGTCGTCCTCAAGGATCGTCGCCTTGATCTCCACGCGCCCTCCCGGAGTTGCGCGAAGTAGGATTTCATTTTTGACCTTGGCGAACCGCAGCGCGCCCGCCGTTTCGACGACGCTGGAAAGGATGCGCAGCGGCTCTCCGACCGTCGGCATAATGCGCCTGGAAAAGTAGGTCGTATTCGTCTGCTTGTTGAAGTGGATGTCCCGCTCAGCGTCGTCCATCGTTCCCCTCAGGCCGCTTCGGCGTGGCAGGTCACAGAAACAAAGAAGCCGCGCAGGGTAGGCCGCTCGGAAATTCGCGCCGTCATGAGAGTTGGCGAAGCTCCGTCGATCTCAAGGGCGGCATTGCCAGATCGGAAGCGGAGTATCGCGCGCCTATTCGCCAAGCCGACGAACAGAGGCCGAAACCCGAAACCGCGCCCAGCCTGAAATCCAAAGCGGGATGCGCCCTCCGTCAGTGTCAGGCGCAGCGCGTCTCCGTGACTTTTAAGGTCGCGATACTCGGCCGCAGATGAAAGCGAAGCCAGAACTCCCATGCCTCGATCAGCGACGACGAACTCGAAAATGCCCGTGCGCGAATGGAAGAGTGCAATTCCCGTTTCGGCAGCGCCTGAATGTTCCTCGAAATTGCTCCGGATTTCGCCGAGCGCCGCAACCATCTCGGCCGCCCAGGCGCTCGGCAGGCCGGCCTCTATCGCCGCACTTTTGGCCTGTCGTGCGAACTGGTGCCAAGGCGCTATGTCGTTGTCGTAGACCCCCCGGAGGAGCCCTGTTTTGCCGCCTTCCGAGGCCCAAGCAGATTTGTCGGCTCGCAAAGCGGCCGCCAGTTCTCCTTGGCTTCCGGTGCTAATCCAACGATTGGCAACGTCGCGAGGTAATAGACCCTCGTTGATCAGATGGTACGCCTCAAGGAATGGGCCCATTGCGTTCGCGCAGTACTTCCTATCGCCTGTCGGCGATGCGGGAAGGCGCATGCGCTCAGCAGCAAGACCCAGGTCATCGACAACCTTGAAGCTCAGCGATGCCGTCTCCATTCAGGCCGCAGCCTTCCGCGCGGCAATTCGAGGCGTCATCATTTGCCCGACCACTTTCGCCATGGCTTCGGCGTTGCGCTCGAAAAGATCATCCAGCTTTTCGTCCGGGAGCGTCGGCGCAGCTTCCCATCGAACCCATCGGTTGCCATGTGGAACAGCGAGTTGCCGTTTCATGGACTTCATGAACGACGTGGTGTCCAAGAACACGACGCTTTCATAGGCCTCGCTAAGCGCCTCCAGTACATCGAGGCCGCTACGTACGATCAGGGTCAGCGGACGCCCCGCGCCTCTGGCAATCTGCCGAAGCCCCTCGGCGTGCTTCTGGATTCGTTCAGCTCTGCCGGCACCTGTGGCGAACTCGTAGGCTAGGTGCGTGATCTCCGGCCTGGCAGCTACGAACTCGGTCCACCTCTCGAAATCCCGATCAGTTCGTCCGTTCACGTGCAGCGCGCAAGGAAGCCCCAAGCGCTGGAATTCCGCTTGGACTATGGCGATCCGCTTCATTGAGTGGAGATCGTCCCATCTTGGGGTATTCGCAAACAAGCTGTAGTTCGGGGCAGTAACGAGCCCCACGCCCAGGCCAATCAGCGTCCGAATAATCTCAGCTCGACGGGCCTCGCCATACGACCACCACCGCTCTAGCGGCGGATCTTGGTCGGTTCCGGTCAGAATAATTTGGGTGGTCGCGCCCAGAGAATACTCTCGCCTCAGCTCAGCTTCGTCTGCGAATTTGGGTGCCCCATCCTTCTTGTTGAGAATGCGATAGAGCGACAGCGCGACTGCATCGGCCGCGAACACGCGTTCTCTGGCCTTGCCGTGGAACAATACGGGAATTACGGCGGGCAGTTGCGGGGCGGGTTTCACGGGTGCCCGCTCAACGCCGTCCAGCTTGAACCCCGAGATCTCCCGAACTCGAGACGCGAAGTCATGTGCTTTCTTGGGGCAAACTACCGAGCAGCTCGATGGCTTCCCGCAGCAATTATCCAGGCAATCGAACATCGAGCCGGCCGTGCGAAGCCCTCCGCAATCCTCGAAGCTTGGGCAGCTAAAGCAGCCCAAGCTTGGAGTGAGCTGGGGGGTATCCCACAGTTTCGCTTCGCGGCGACGGGTTCTGGCGTTGCGGGCGTTTTCAGTCGGGCTCAGCACAGCGTGACCCCCACTGTTTCCGAGATTTGGTGAACTTCCTGAACTGTGGCCGTGGCGACGCCGCACGAGTCCGAAATAGCCTGCAGAACATCCGGGGGTGCATTCGTGATGTTCGCTACGACGGTGAGGCCGTTTCTAAGGGTGACGTTTGGACCGTCTCGATAAGCGCAGAGCTCTTGCCCCTCGGAGATCACAGATCCACGGGCTACGTCGGCAACGTAGCTGGGCCTGTTCTCCGTTGGTGCCCTTGAGAAAAGGTCAGCTTGCGCAAGGTTGGCGCGCGCGAGATCTAGATGCTTTTCAAAGCTGCGCGCTGCCTTGCGAACAAAATCTACGCCCACGCTACACTCCTTTGAATAAGGTTCGGTACCGCTTTCCACGTCCGCTTGAAATTTCAAAGACAACACCAGCGCTCGATAGCGCTGATAGTCTATTGTTCCACGCGGTTTGCTTTACGCCCTCAGATTCTCCAAATTCTCGGAACAGCTCACCTGCATCTGTCTCGCCCTTGGACATCACGAGATCGAAAGCGAACTTTTGCTTGGGATCTAGCGTGCCAAGTAAGCGAACGTCGCTTACGGCCCCGTCCGCCGCGAACTGGCAGGAAATAAAAACCTCACCCATGAAATCGAGGAGGGTGAGAAGCTCTTCAACTACCAGATTCTGACCGTTGGCCAAAACCGGATAGTAATTGGGAAATGACGATCTCAGTGAGGTGCGAAACGCAACTACGCCCTCGCGCAGGAAGCTGGCAGTAGCAGCCTCCACTCCTGCAAAATCGAGAAAGATAATTGTGGGCTCCTGCGGAGACGATCCCACTGCGTCGATCATCGTGCGAAGGAGCACGCGACCATTGTTAGCGCCGGCACAAATTTCGCCCGCCAATTTCGCAATGTCGAACTTCATTGGGCGACCCTCACATGACTCACGTGAGGAATATGAGGTTGGTCGCGCCGGTGTGCAAGCGTGGCCGTGGAATTTTCTTCGTAACCAAAGGCGGGCGGCTACCGGGCAACGGGCGACAGCGACGGCAAGATAAAAGCACCGGGACCTGGCGGTCCCATGGTGTTGATGGTGCTGGAGAATTTCCGGGACCGTAGGGTTCGGCCCGGCCCGCGCCGGACGACTTTCTGCAATGTTTCAAGCGCTTGATAGGGACCAAGCGCCATCACGCACCCAATTTCGCGGTTACAGCTGCCTGCGACGGATCAAGCGTGAACGTTGGCGGATTTCCTCGGGATCGGCGTCCGCCGGCAACGTCTCGGCTGCCTGGGCCAGGCTGAGAAGAACCCTCTCAAGCACCAGGCGCGCGCCTGGATCTAGGCGGGCGGCGAAGGCGGAAACGGCGCGTGCCGCCGCCACCGTGACCTCAGGGTCGTCATGATCGGACGCCGTGGCCCGGCACAGCCGCGCGATAGCTTCATCAGGCAATGGACGCCCCCATCCAACAGCACTTCAGCTCAGCACTGTTCTGTCCTGACGCGCTCAATGACATGGGGCCGAACGGGCTGCTGAGCGTCAAGGGTGACAGCGCGCCGCCCTGGCGCGATTGTCGTGCCGCAGGTTAGTCGGAGGACACCATGAGTAGGACGAAGGATCAGTGGCTCGCCGAGACCGGCGGCTTCCGTCTGGGCGAGTCTGCCGCCCAGTTCCAAGCCCGCGTCGCCGAGGTCCAGGCGATCCGCAGCAAGCCGGCTCTCTCGGCGGCCGACATCGAGCGCCTGGCCGAACTGGCGGGGCTCGACGGCGACGCCGACGACGATCTCTAGGCTCTTTCAGCGCCCGGAGACATCACGCCCTGGAGCGCTTGGTGGAACGAGGGCCGGACGGGATGGTGAGCGTCAAGGGTGGCGCCTACGGCGCCATCGCGGAGCGACGGCGAAGCCGCCCTTGACCCTCACCATCCCGCCCGGCAGAGGCTCTCCAAGCGCTTCAGGGCGAGCACCGACCTTTCAGGTCTTGGCTCCTATAGGCGCCCCTGACTGCTAGGGTTTGCCCACACCCAAGGGAGGGGCGGCATGATCGGACAGCTGATTCATTGGTGGACCAACCCGGGAGGCATCCTTTCCTGGGTCGAAGCGAACCAGGGACTGGTGTCTGTCCTATCGATCGCCGCCGCCTGGCTCATGGTCGTGCATCAGCAGAAGGCTGCCCTCCTCGCTGAGGCCCGGAGCAACGAGCGGGCGCGCTTGGCGAAGGAAGAGGGGGCGCGCGAAGAACGCGAAGCTGCCTTGGATAGAAAACTTCAGCAGATCGGCGAGTTCGCGATTGCTGCACGCGGCGTTCTGCTGGACATCGTCAACAGGCTTCACGCCGAGCAACCGCTGACGCGGGCGCTAATGGTCGATGGCTTGACGATGAGCCTGACGCCGGAGACGACCGTCGTTCTCAGGGCCAGTGCCGATACCCTAGCCGCGCTCATTAGCGCCTCACACCTAACGCCGGGGATGGTTCGCCGCGTACGGGACTCGATCGCCGTCATGCTGGAGATCGAGGCCACGAATGCATTTTCCGCGTCCGACTTCGAGGCCGTTTACGAGACGTGGATCGATAAGCTGCACAAACTGGTCGAGCAGATTTCGGACGAAGAGCGCGCATTGATGTACCAGCTTCGCCCGCCGCCTCCGCCTCTGCCAGCACCGCTTCCTGATCAGCAGTTCTAAGGGCGCGACTTTGCGGCCTACGACCGTAGGCGAACACCCGGGCCGCCACCGGCGTCGGTGCTGATGAAGATCACGCCACCTTCTTCCAGCGCGAGCTGGAGTCGGTTCAAATTGGCGGCAAGGATCCCTCCGCGCCCAGTTTCAAAGCGGAGGATCGTCGAATCCGCCACGCCAGACCGTTCAGCGAGCTCTCGCACGCTGATGCCAAGCGCGGCACGCGCCATCCGAATTTGCGGGGCGGCAATCATCGTGACTGAAATTCCACCTTGAGTGAACGAATTTCGTTGACTTGATCGGCGAAATTCGTTCTAGTTTAGGGGTAATCCCATCAAACACCACCGATCTTCGTGCAGATCGGACCGAGCGCTCGCGCCGGGAGCCCCACCATGCCGAAAGAACAGGCCCGTCCCTCGCCCGTCTCCCGCCGCAGCGTTCTTAGCGCCGCTGCATCCGCCCCCGCCGTCGGAGTGGCGAACAGTCCTTGCTCGCGCGGCAGGGACGACCTCGCGGCCCGCTGTACGGCCTGGCTGGCCCTCGACCTAGAGATCGACCGCCTGTGCCTGCGCTGGTCGCAATTGGAGACCCAGGCCGTCCGTGAGTTCGGTTGGTTCAACCTCGGCCACGCTGAGCGTCAAGCCCTGCCCATGGTCCCAGAAATGGCGGCCATCGACACGCGCCTAGAGACGCTGTTCGAGGCCCGCCAACAGGGCTTGGCGGGCCTCCGCAGGATCAAGCCCACCGACATCCACGGCGCCGCCAGCAAGCTGGTCGTGGCCTCCCGTGTCAGCCAGTACGAAGGCGGGGAGGTGCACGATTTCATCGTCGAGGGCATCAAGGCCCTGTCGGCCATGACTTGCCCGGCCTGCGGAGCGCCCTATGCGCCGCCCTCAAGCCGGTCCTGAGGGCATTCCGCCTCTCGCCTGCCTTTCGTTCGCCCACGGCGTCGGCGCTGTTGATCTAGACGTGATCGGGATCACCGTGGCCGGATGGCCCGCCATCCCCGCCCGTTCGGCCCTCTGCCGGATCACATCTTCCGCCTCCGCGAAGAGCCACCCGCCGCGCCGTTGGAGGCGCGCACGTTCGATATCCCGATCAACGTCACCGACGACTGGCCCGAGTTCGTGCCCGTCACCGACCGCGAGGCGCGGATCATCGAGGCCTTCTTCGCCGATCTGCTCGACGAGCTGTTCGGCCCCATCCCCTGACATTGCGGAGATTGCCCCATGGGCCGGCTGATCGAGCCTGAACCGACCTCGATGGCATCGAGGGCGGCCCTCTACCTGCGCGTCTCGACCGGCCGTCAGGCGGAGAGCGATCTGTCCCTTCCCGACCAGCGCCGGCAGATGGAGGCCTACTGCGCTGGCAAGGGCTGGACCCTGGGCGAGGCGTTCGTCGAGCCGGGCAACACCGCCACCGACGACAAGCGGCCCTCGTTCCAGGCGATGATCGAGGCGGCCCTGACTAAACCCGCGCCCTTTGACGTGATCCTCGTCCACTCGTTCTCGCGGTTCTTCCGCGACCAGTTCCAGTTCGAGTTCTACATCCGCAAGCTGGCCAAGAACGGGGTGCGGCTGGTGTCGATCACCCAGGAGCTGGGCGACGACCCCATGAGCGCGATGATGCGCAAGATCATGGCCCTGTTCGACGAGTACCAGTCGCGGGAGAACGCCAAGCACACTCTGCGAGCCATGAAGGAGAACGCCCGCCAGGGCTTCTGGAACGGCTCCAGGCCGCCGCTGGGCTATCGGGTCTATGTGGCCGAGCAGCGCGGGGCCAAGCTCAAGAAGAAGCTGGAGATCGACCCGATCAGCGCCGAGAAGGTCCGGCTCATCTATCGGCTGGCGCTCTACGGCGCCGACGGCTCCGGCCCAATGGGCTTCAAGTCCATCGCCGCCTACCTGAACGATCGGGAGATCCGCACGCGCGACGGCGGCAAGTTCGGGCTCGATGCGATCCACCAGATCCTTCACCGGCCCTCGTACATGGGCGAACACCACTTCAACCGGACCGATCACAAGCTCAAGAAGCGCAAGCCGGACGCAGAGCACGTCATCTGCGCGGTGCCGGCCATCGTCACCCGTGAGGAGTTCCAGGCCGTGCAAGACTCCCTGCATCTGCGCTCTTGGAAGCAGACCCATCCCAACCACGTCACCAGCCGCGTTCTGCTGGGCGGCATCGCCTTCTGCGGCAAGTGCGGCGGGGCCATGACCCTGCGGACTGGTCACAGCTCCACGGGCCTGCGCTATCGCTACTACACGTGCTCGACCAAGGCCCGGCAGGGGCCGGCCGGCTGTGAGGGCATCACTGTCCGGGAGGAGAAGCTGGACGCCGCCGTGGTCGAGCATCTGGAGCGTAGGCTTCTGCACCCCGAGCGCCTGGAGGTGCTGCTGGGCAACCTCATCGACAAGCGGGGTGAATGGATCGACCGGCGCCGGGCGCACGTCATCGAGCTGCGCCAGCGGGCGACCCAGGCCGCCACCAAGCTCAAGCGCCTCTATGAGGCCGTCGAGGACGGCCTAGCCTCGACCGACGACCAAGACCTCAAGGACCGGATGCGGGAGCTGGCCATCATCCGCGACGACGCCCGCGCGGACGCTGATCGGGCCGAGGCGGCCATCGAGAAGCTAGGGCCGATGCTGACGCCGGAAATCCTCGGGCGCTTCGCCGAGGCCGCGAAGGAGCGGCTACGTGGGGAGAACGGCGCGTACCGGCGCGAGCATGTGCGCGCGGTGGCTCAGCGCGTGGAGGTGATCTCCAAGCACGAGATCAAGATCATGGGAAATCGGACTGACTTGCTGAGAACCTTGGCCGCCTCGGCGGGCGAACACACTGCGGTTCTCGGCGTTCGCAGTTTTAAACCGAAGTGGCGCACCCGACACGATTCGAACGTGTGACCTTTGCCTTCGGAGGGCAACGCTCTATCCAGCTGAGCTACGGGTGCTTCCGCCTTGCGGAAGCGCGGTCTTAGCCGAAAGGCCGCGCCTGCGCAAACGGGTCTTTTCTAGCCTTTCGCCAGATAGACGAAGCGCACCACGAACAGCGCCGCCAGGATCAGCAGCAGCCAGTCGCCCTTGCCGATCTTGCCCGTCAGCAGCTTCAGCACCGCATAGCTGGTGATGCCGAACGCCAGGCCGTTGGCGATCGAGAAGGTCAGCGGGATGGTGATCAGGGTCAGGAAGGCCGGGATCGCCACCGTCGGGTCGGCCCAGTCGACCTCGGCCAGGCTGCCGACCATCAGGGCGCCCACCAGGATCAGGGCCGGCGCCGTGGCGGCGGCCGGGATGGCCTGGACCAGCGGCGCGAAGAACAGGGTGACCAGGAACAGGATCCCCACCACTACCGCCGTCAGGCCGGTGCGGCCGCCGGCGGTGACGCCCGCGGCGCTCTCGATATAGCTGGTCACCGTCGAGGTGCCGGCCGCGGCCCCGATCATGGTCGCGGCCGAGTCGGCGATCAGGATGCGGTTGAGGCGCGGGATCGAGCCGTCAGGGGCCTGCAGGCCGGCCTTCTTGGTCACCGCCACCAGGGTGCCGACATTGTCGAACAGGTCGACGAACAGGAAGACGAAGATGATCTCCAAAAGGGCGAGACCGATGCCACCCTTGAGATTGAACGCGCCCATCACGTCCATCTTGAAGGCGGTGGCGGTCAGGTCGGCGAGACTGGACGTGGCCGGGACGATCTTGGCCAGACCCAGGGCCCAGCCGGCGGCCGTGGCCAGGAGGATACCGATCAGGATCGCGCCCTTGACCCGCCAGGCCTGCAGCACGGCGATCAGGACGAGCCCCATGATCGCCACGGCGGCGGTCGGGGTGGTCAGGTCCCCCAGGGCCACGGTGGTAGCGGGATTGGCGACGATAATGCCGGCTTCCTTCAGGCCGATGAAGGCGATGAACAGCCCCACCCCGGCGGCGACGGCCGAGAACAGCGGCTTGGGAATGGCCGCGACGATCATCTGGCGCACGCCGACCAGAGTCAGGACCAGGAAGGCCACACCCGAGATGAAGACGCAGCCCAGGGCCGTCTCCCACGGCACGCCCATGCCCTTGACCACGGTGTAGGTGAAGTAGGCGTTCAGCCCCATGCCCGGCGCCAGGGCCAGGGGATAGTTGGCGACCAGTCCCATCAGGATCGAGCCGAAGCCGGCGGCCAGGCAGGTGGCGGCGGCGACGGCGGCCACCGGCATGCCCGCCTCGCCCAGGATCGTCGGATTGACCACCACGATATAGGCCATGGTCATGAAGGTGGTGACGCCGGCCAGCACTTCGGTGCGGACGTTGGTCCCCTGGGCCTTGAGGCCGAAAAGGCGTTCCAGCATGGCTTAGCGGCTCCCGCCGGTTGGGGTGGCGGCCGCATAGCGGTCCCAGTGGGTGACGAGCTCGCGGGCGACGACGCCGCCGACCCGGAACGTGGCGTCGAAGCCGGCCTTGACGGCGTCCTCGCTGAAGACGTGAGGCAGGCTGGTCTGGCCGTCCGGGGCGCGCGAATAGTTGCTGCCGGTGCGCAGGACCAGGACGCGCTTGCGGTCGATCTTTCCGGACGCGGCGTGGGCGTCGAGCACGTCGAGGATCCCCTGGTCTTCGCAGTCGGTCATGGTGAAGGTCCCGGCCCCGTCGGTCCAGAGCTTGACCCAGTCCCGCGCCCACTGGGTGCGGTGCGCGCCGTGCCAGAAGCGCACCGTACCCAGGGCGTCGCCCTGCAGCACGAACGGCGGCCGCCGGCCCTCGGGATCATCCTTGTAGACCGCGCGCAGGGCCTGCAAGGCCGGCGAGTCGGGCAGCTTGACGTCGCGGGTCAGGGCGTAGGCCCAGTCGACCAGCCCCCGGTCCAGCGTCCAGACCATGGCGCTGGAGCCCTCGGCCTTGCCCTTGACGTTGGGACGCTCGGCATCGTTCGAATAGAGGCCGTAGGGCCAGCCGGCCGGCATGTCGCGCTCGTCGACCTCGTAGATCGGGTCGGCGTCGACCACATAGCGGGCCCAGGCGGCGCTGCCGATCGAGGCGCTCTTCGGATCGACCCCGGCGATGCCGCTGACGATCCAGTAGGCGTGGGTCAGATCGAACTGGTCCGACAGGATCAGGGCCGCGACGCTCTCGCGCGCCCGCCCCCGCATGTCGCTGACGATGGCCAGCACGCCGTCGTCGGAATAGCGGGCCACGTGGCGGACGCCGGGGATCTTGATCTCGTGCGTCAGCGGCCAGCCTTCGACCCAGGGCTGGAACTCGCCGGCGAAGTCGCCGGTGTCGGCGCCGATCTCGAAGGTGGTGACGATGACGACCTTGACCGGCAGGGGCTTGGCCAGCGCCGCGCCCCCGAGGCCGGCCGCCACGACCAAGGCCATCAGAACCCGAATGAAAAACGCCCGCATGCCGCCCCTCGCGCCGAAACTGGCGGGGAACCTCCACCGATGCGGCCCACGATGCAATCGGGGATTGGCTGGAGGATAGGGATGCGTCGCCTGGCGCCTCGGCCGCGAACACTTGCCCCCTACGGACCGCTTCGCGGTCGTCTTCCCCCAAAGGGGGAAGAGGCGCGCCGGGCTGAAGCCTCCGCCCCCTACGGGGGCGGACAGACCGCGAAGCGGTCAGGTGGGGGCAAGTGGGTGAGCCGCTAGGTCCTCAAAGGATCCTTGGCGTTCGGATCGCCATAGGTCAGCGACACGAACACATCCTCGAGATCCGGATCCTCGGTCGCGATGTCCTTGATCTTCAGCCCCTCGGCCCGGACCGCCGCCAGCACCTGCTCGACGCTGGACTGGCCCGTGCGGTACGACACCGAGAACGCGCCCGCCCCGCGCAGCTTAGTCTCGAAGCCCGCCAGCAGCGGCGCGGCGGCCACCGGTTCTTCCGGCGTGACCACGACGTTGCGGATGTCCATGCGGCTGAGCAGCTTGGCCGTCGGCTCGTTGACGACCACTTCGCCGCGATTGACGATGGCGATCTGGTCGCACAGCTCCTGGGCTTCTTCCAGATAGTGGGTGGTCAGCACGATGGTCACGCCCAGTTGGTTCAGGCCCGTGACATAGCTCCACAGCTGGCGGCGCAGCTCGACGTCGACCCCGGCGGTGGGCTCATCGAGGATCAGCACGGGCGGCTGGTGGACCATGGCTTTCGCCACCATCAGGCGGCGCTTCATGCCCCCCGACAGCTGGCGGACATAGGCGTCGGCCTTGTCGCCCAGGCCCAGGGCGTTGAGCAACTCGTCGGTGCGGCGCTCGTTTTTCGGCACGCCGTAGAAGCCGGCCTGCACTTCCAGCGACTCACGCGGGGTGAAGAAGACGTCGGCGGCCAGCTCCTGCGGCACCACGCCGATCGCGGCGCGGGCGTCGCGCGGGCGCTCGTCGATGTCGCGGCCCCAGATCTTCACCGTGCCCGACGACTTGCGGGTCAGCCCGGCCAGGATGTTGATGAAGGTCGACTTGCCGGCCCCGTTCGGCCCCAAAAGCCCGAAAATCGAGCCGCGCGGCACCTTCAGGTCGATCCCGTTGAGGGCTCGCTTCTCGGGCGCGGTCTTGCTGGCGGGGTAGGTCTTGAACAGGCCTTCGGCTTCGATCGCGTAGGCGGGCAGGTCCATGGAGCGTCCAGATCGGAAAAGGAACGGGCGGCTTCAATTGACGGCGCCGCGACTGGTCGCATAGGTATGCCTGCATCGCCGCCACGCCAAGGCCGCGTCTGGATTTCAAGGATTTTAAGAATGGCGCGCAAGGCCAAGTCCACCGCTCCCACCGCCATGGAACCTACGGTCGTCGAGATCGGCGCCGGTCCCGCGCCCGAAACCATCATGGTCCGCTCGCACCGCATCGCCTGCGACGGCGTCGGCGGGGCCCTGGGCCACCCGCGCGTCTGGCTGGAAATGGGCGCGGCCGGCTTCGTCGACTGCTCCTATTGCGACCGCCGCTTCGTGGCCCAGACCGCCGCCGGCCACGACGAGGACGAGCAACTGGCCCCGGGGGTCTACGAAGGCTCCGGCGGCCACTAGGTCCCGCGCCCCGTGACCAAGCTCGACGCCACGACCCAGCGGGCCGAATCGCTGGCCAAGGCCTGGGAAGCCGCCGAATGGCCGCACGAGGCCCCGGTGCTGCGGGCCATCGCCATGCCGTCCGACACCAACCCCGAAGGCGACATCTTCGGCGGCTGGCTGCTGTCGCAGATGGACCTGGCGGCGGCCTCGGTCGCCTTCCACCGCGCGGCGGGCCGCTGCGCCACCATCGCCATCGACGGCATGACCTTCATCAGCCCGGTGTTCGTCGGCGACGAGGTCAGCCTGTTCGCCAAGATCGTGCATGTGGGCCGCACCTCGCTGAAGGTGCAGGTCGAGGCCTGGCGGCGCCGCCGCGACGGCGAGCAGGCGCACAAGGTGACCCAGGGCGTCTTCACCTTCGTGGCGATCGGCGAGGACCGCAAGCCGCGGCCGCTGCCTTAGGGCGCCGCCACGTCCCCATAGGGCTTGCCGTCGCTCGACATCAGCACGGCCAGGGGTCGCGTGCCGGCGAACTCGGCCAGGATGGCCATGGTCATCACCGCCAGGGGCGTCGACAGGAACGCGCCGGTCACGCCCCACAGCAGACCCCAGAACGCCAGCGACAGCAGCACCACGATCGGGTCGAGGTTCAGGCTGCGCCCCTGCATGCGCGGCTGGATGATGTGACTGACGGCGAAGTGGATGGCCTCCAGTCCGACCAGCAGCACCGCCCCGCGCCAGACATCGCTGACCTCGACCAGGCCGAACACCGCCGGGAACAGCACGCCCACCGCCGCCCCGATGGCCGGGATGTAGTTGGTCAGGAAGATGATCAGGCACCAGAACGGGATGTGCGACAGGCCGACGGCGGCCATCAGGGCGGCCGAGGCGGCGGTGATGATCACGCCCACCACGGTCTGCACCCAGATGTAGTTCTGCAGGCCGTCGCGAATCTGGTCGAACACCCGCTGCGCCTCGGCGCGGCCCTCCTCGGTGGCGAACATCCCCTGGGCCTTGGCCTTGAAGCCCCGGCGCGAGGCCAACAGAAAGCCCAGATAGATCAGGACGAAGATCGTCGCCTCGGCGAAGTGGCTGAACGAGTCGGCGACCACGCCCAGATATTGGGCGGGATTGAGCGTGTGGATCAGGCCGGCCAGGGTTGGGGTCACGCGCAAGCCCAGGCGTTGCGCCGCCAGGCCGAGCAGGTCGTTGATGCGCACCGCATAGCTGGCTGACTGGGCGGCGAAATCGCTGGCGTTGTCGGCCGTCACCCAGATCGTCACGACCAACACCGCCACGATCGCGGCGATGGCGACGGGCATGGCCAGCCGTCGGAGCGCCACGGGCAACCGCGCCTGCAGCAGGCGCGCGACGCCGTCGATGATGATCAGCAGGAACACCGCCAGGACGAACGGCTCCAGGATTCGCCGCAGGGCCCAGAGCGCGAAACCGGTCAGGATGGTGGCCGTGATGACCCCCGCCACCTTCAGCGCCGTGACGTGGCCCAGCAGGTTGGCGGGCGGCGAAAGGGGGATGGGCTGTTTCATGGAAGGGGCGGCCTGAAGAGCGTTCGAAGGACCAGCTATGCCTGGGTCGTCGCGGGATCGCCATTCCTGTCTGGACACTCGCACGCCTCCAGCGCCATATCCGCCCATGCGCGACCACGACGCCGACGTCATCATCGCCGGAGCCGGCATGGCCGGAACCACCCTGGCGCTCGCCCTGGCCTCGGCCGGGGTCAAGGCCCTGCTGGTCGACCCCCAGCCGTTCGACGCCCAGCTGGCGGCCAGCTTCGACGGACGCTCCTCGGCCATCGCCTATTCGTCGTTCCGCCAGTGGCGGGCGATCGGGGCCGGCGGGGCCCTGGCGCCCCACGCCCAGCGGATCGAGCAGATCCTGGTCACCGACGGCAAGACCCCCGGCCCCGCCGCGCGCGGCCCCTCGCCGTTCTTCCTGCGGTTCGACAGCGGCGAGATCGCCGACCGGTCCGAGGGCGAGCCCCTGGGCTATCTGATCGAGAACCGTCAGATCCGCGCCGCCCTGGCCCGGACCGTCATCGACAAGGGGATCGAAGTGCTGGCCCCGGTCGGCGCCCGGGCCCTGGACGTCACCCCCGCCGGCGCGACCCTGACGCTCACGGACGGTCGCCAGCTGTCAGCGCCTCTGGTGGTCAGCGCCGAAGGTCGCAACGGGGTGTTGCGCAAGGCCGCCGGCATCGGCGACATCGGCTGGAGCTACGGCCAGAGCGGCGTGGTGGCCACCGTCCGGATGCAGCATCCGCACCAGGGCGTGGCTCACGAATATTTCCTGCCCAGCGGTCCGTTCGCTATTCTTCCGTTGACGGACAATCGCGCCAGCCTGGTGTGGACCGAGAGCACCGACCGGGCCGAGGCCCTGCGCCACGCCTCGCCCGAGGCCTTCCACGCCCACCTGATGCGGCGGTTCGGCGAGTTCTTGGGCGCGGTCGAGATGGCCGGCCCGACTTTTGTCTATCCGCTGTCGCTGTCGCTGGCCGAACGGCTGGTGGCCCCGCGCTTGGCCCTGATCGGCGACGCCGCCCACGGGGTGCATCCGATCGCCGGCCAGGGGCTGAACCTGGGCCTGAAGGACGCCGCCGCCCTGGCCGAGGTGGTGGCCGAGGCCCTGCGCAACGGCGAGGACATCGGGGCCGAGGCGACCCTGGAACGCTACGCCCGCTGGCGGCGGTTCGACAACGTGTCCAACGCCCTGGCCTTCGACGGCTTCGTGCGCCTGTTCTCCAACGACAACCCGCTGCTGCGCCTGGCGCGCGGCGTGGGCATGGCGGCGGTCAACCGCATCGCTCCAGCCCGGCGGTTCTTCATGCACGAGGCCGGCGGCGGCGTGGGCGACCTGCCCAAGCTGCTGCGGGGCATGGCCCTCTAGAACCCGCCTAGACAAGCGCGGCCTTGCGGCGCGGCGCACCCATCCCAACCTAGACGCATCGCTTCGCCGGCCTGACGCGGCGTGGGAGTAGCTTGATGACCGCCCAGCCCGCCGAAGCCCCGACCGCTCCAATCGCTCCGCCCCTCGGGCGCGGCCTGACCCTGGCCATGGCGGTCGCCACCGGCGTCGGGGTGGCCAACATCTATTACAACCAGCCGATGCTGGGGGTGATCGAGGCCGACTTCCCGGGCCAGGCTCTGGCCGGCTTCATCCCGACCGCGACTCAGCTGGGCTATGCCCTGGGCCTGTTCCTGCTGGTGCCCCTGGGCGACCTGCTGGAGCGTCGCGCGGTCATCCTGACCCAGTTCCTGATCCTGTCCGTGGGGCTGGTCGCCGCCGCCCTGGCGCCCAGCGTGGGCCTGATCATCCTGGCCTCGCTGCTGGTCGGGTTCTGCGCCACCGTGGCCCAGCAGATCGTGCCGTTCGCCGCCCACCTGGCGACGCCCGAGCGGCGCGGGGCCACCATCGGCACGGTGATGGCGGGCCTGCTGTGCGGCATCCTGCTGAGCCGCACCCTGGCCGGCTTCGTCGCCACCCACCTGGGCTGGCGGGCGATGTTCTGGCTGGGCGCGCCGATGGCCCTGGCCGCCTGCGCCCTGATGGCCGTCGTCCTGCCTCGCAGCCGCCCGGACAGCGAGGGCCTGCGCTATGGCGCGTTGCTGAAGTCGTTGGGCGAGCTGTGGCTGGCCTTCCCGGCCCTGCGCCGCGCGGCCTTCACCCAGGCTCTGCTGTTCGCCGGGTTCACCGCCTTCTGGACCATCCTGGCCCTGCACCTGAAGGAGCCGCGCTTTGGCCTCGGCGCCGACATCGCCGGGCTGTTCGGCGTGGTCGGGGCCGTGGGCATCCTGGCCGCGCCCTTGGCCGGGCGGATCGCCGACCGGCGCGGGCCGCACCTGGTGATCCTGCTGGGCGCGGGGCTGTGCGTGGTCTCGTGGCTGATCTTCGGCCTGTGGAACGCCGTGGCCGGCCTGATCGCCGGGGTGATCGTGCTGGACTTCGCCGTGCAGGGCGCGCTGATCTCCAACCAGCACCTGGTCTTCGCCCTGCGGCCCGAGGCTCGGGGCCGGATCAACACCATCTTCATGGGCGTGATGTTCCTGGGCGGCGCGGCGGGTTCGGCCGGCGCCACCACCGCCTGGACCCTGGGCGGCTGGTCGGCGGTTTCGGCGCTGGGCGCGGGCGCGGCCCTGGTGGCGCTGGTGCTGCAGTTGGTTGGCCGCAAGGCCTGGCCCGCCAAGGCTTAAACCTTCACCACCCAGCCTTTGCGCCGCATATAGGCCACGACCATCCAGATCAGGCCGACGAAGATCGCCACCGGGATCAGGGCGGCCGTCCGATCCCCGACGAACGGCGTCGCCCAGGCGTAGGGGATCTTCAGCATGTGGGCGGTCAGCATGATCGAGGCCAGCATGTGCAGGCTGTAGGCGAAGATCGCGTTGATCCCGAAGTCGGTCAGGAAGCCGGTCGCCGGCAGCGTCCAACCCTTGACGTCCAGCGCCTGGTGCAGGCCGGCCAGCAGGACCAGGGCGATCCCGGTCGACAGCAGGACGAAGCTGCTGGTCCACAGTTCCTTGGAGATCGGGAACGCCACGCCCCAGGCCAGACCGCCGACGATCATCGCCACGCCCGCGATCAGCAGGCCCAGCGAACCCCGCCGGGCGAGCAGCCATTCTCCGGCCGCCACGCCGAGCAAGGCCTGGGCGACGGCCGGCAGGGTCGAGAGCAAGCCCTCGGGGTCATAGCCCAGCGGGCCGGGCACGTAGACGTGGGCGCCCAGCACCAGGCGGTCGATCCAGCCGACGAAATTGGCGCCGGGCTTGAGCAGATCGGTCGCGCCGTCCGGGAAGGGCAGGAGGGTCAGGGGCCAGTAGAGCGCCAGGATCGCCACGGCCAGCACCAGCCGGGCGCGCGGTCCCAGGGTCTTGTAGAGGACGGCGGCGGCCAGGAAGCACAGGGCCAAACGCTGCAGCACGCCCATCGGCCGGAACAACACGCTCTCGGGCGTGGCCATCCAGTAGAGATTGCTGAGGATCAGTCCCAGCAGGAACAGGCGGCCCGAGCGCACCAGCAACCGGCGCAGCGTGGCGCCGTCGAGACCGCTCGCGCCACGCGCGCTCAGGGCCAGCGGGATCGAGACCCCGGTCATGAACACGAAGGCCGGGAACACCGCGTCGGCGACCGTGAAGCCATGCCAGTCGGCGTGTTCCAGCCAGGCGAACTGGGCGTAGCCGCTGACCGCGTGCAGATAGGAAGCGGTGTTGACGACGATCATCCCGACGATCGTCAGGCCCCGGAGCACATCCAGGGAAGCGAGGCGTGACCTGTCGACCCGGGGCCGGGCGTCCAACGCCTAGTCGTCCAGGCCGCGGGCTTCCTCGGGCAGCATGATCGGCACGCCGTCGCGGATCGGATAGGCCAGCTTGGCGGCGTTGCTGATCAGCTCCCCCCGGGCGCGGTCATAGAACAGCGGCGCGCGGGTGACGGGGCAGACCAGCACCTCCAGCAGGCGCGGGTCGATATCGGCGGGCGGCGGGGGCGGTGCGGCGGTCATGGGTTGGTTGTAGGAGGTTTTTGGACGTCGGCCAACGCCTTGCGTCCTTCGAGGCTCAGCTTCGCTTCGCACCTCGGGATGAGGAAATCGGCAAACAACGCGCCTCATCCCGAGGCGCCCGCGTAGCGGACCTCGAAGGACGCAGGGCCTACTGGATCATCGTCGGGTCTTCGTCATCCCCCGCCGCGTCGATTTCCAGCAGGGCCACCAGGGTCTCGCGACGGTCGGCCAGGGTCGGGGCCTCGAGCAGGGCCTGCTTCTCGACCGGCTCGAACGGCAGGGCCATGGCCAGGCTGTTGATCAGGGCGTCGGACGGCGCGGCCTCGGCGCTGGACCAGTCGATGGCCAGGCCCCGATGATCCAGATAGCGGCGCAGGGCGCCGAGCAGGGGCGAACCGTCGCCCGCCGTCTGCGCCGAAGGCTCGCGCAGATCCTCCTCGAATGTCGTGAAGTTGGCCCGCACCTGGCGGTAGGGCGAGCGCGACGGCAGCTCGTCGCCCACCCGGAAGCGGCAGACCCCGGTCAGGGTGACGAGGTAACGACCGTCGCTGGTCTCGGCGAAGCTGGTCACCCGGCCCGCGCAGCCCACGGGCGCCAGGTTGGGCCGCTCGACATCGCCGCCCGGCCGGGTCTGGACCATGCCGATGATCCGCTCGCCCGACATGGCGTCGTCGAACATGTTGAGATAGCGCGGCTCGAAGATGTTCAGCGGCAGCTGGCCGCCGGGCAGCAGCAGAGCGCCGTCCAGCGGAAACACCGGGATCACCAGCGGCAGGTCGTCCGCCCTTCGATACGATCCCGGCATGCGAACGCTCCTCTTTGCACCCTAACTGAACAGGATCGATGACAGCCGCTTGCGGCCGGCCTTGGCCACCTCGGATGCATAGCCGGCGGCTTCGAACACGGTCAGCAGCTGCTTGCGGGCCGCCTCGTCGTTCCAGACACGGTCGCGTTCGATGATGGTCAGAAGATGGTCCGAAGCGGCCTGAAGATGGCCCGCGCCGGCCAGGGCCTTGGCCAGTTCGAACCGGGCCTCGTGATCGTCGGCGTCGGCGGCCAGGCGCTGTTCGAACGGCGCGGTCTCGGACGGCGCGTCTTCGGCCAGGGCCAGGGCGGCGCGCACGCTGTCCAGGTCCGGATCCTTGGCGCCGGCCGGGGCCGAGGCCGCGACTTCCGCCGCGCCCTCCAGGTCGCCGCTGGTCAGGTAGCATTTGGCCAGGCCGCCGATGGCCTTGACGTTGGCCGGATCCATCTGCAGCACCTGGGCGAAGGCCTGGGCCGCGCCGCCGAGGTCGCCCAGCTCGATCGACTCCTTGGCCATGGCCAGCAGGGCGTCGACATCGCTCTCGGGCGGCGGACCGGCCAGGCGGTCGATGAATTGCTTGATCTGGCTTTCGGGCACCGCGCCCTGGAAGCCGTCCACCGGCTGGCCGTTGACGAAGGCGTAGACGGTCGGGATCGACTGCACGCGCAGCTGGCCCGAATAGCCGGGGTTCTTGTCGACGTCGATCTTGACCAGCTTGACCGCCCCGCCGGCGGCGTTGACGGCCTTTTCCAGGGCCGGGGTCAGTTGGCGGCACGGGCCGCACCAGGTGGCCCAGAAATCGACGATCACCGGCTGGGTCTTGGACGCCTCGATCACGTCGGCCATGAAGCTGGCGTCGGTCCCGTCCTTGATATGCGGGCTCTTGCCACCAGCTTGACCATTGGGGCCGCCGGCCTGGATGGGAGGAGGGGTATCGCCGATCAGGGCCATCGGGTCTCTCGTACTGGATGGGGAACGCTTAGGCCGCCAAGATGGTCCTTAGAGTGTCCCCACGCAATCGTCGGCGGGGCGACTCTTGAGCTGCCGAGCCTCTGATGTGATGTTCGGGGGTCTTTGGGGGAGCAAGGATGAGACGCCTACTGACGGCGACGGTCGGGATCGCCGTGGTCATCGTCGGCGGCGGAGCGCCGCGCGCCGAAACGCCAATGGACCGCCCGAACTTTTGCAAGGCGCTGGACAGGTTCTCCTCGGCGCCGCCCCATGATCGCTGGGCGCTGTTCTTTTGGCCGCTCCCGAGCGACGATACGATCGACATGTACGCGGCGATGGCCGCCAAGCCCATGGATGGGGCCGCGCACGGATTCTACGCCGCCTACGGTCAGACGACGCACTACATCCTTCTGACCAAGCTCAAGGCCCGCCTGGACGAGTGCTCAGCGGTCAAACTCGGCCGGGTGCGCCTCGAGGCGTCGGAGGCGGCCTGCGACGGCTACCAATCGGGCCAGCCGTGCCTGAGCATCCGCAGGGTCGCGCCGCGCTGATCCTAGGCGACCACCGCCATCGCCGCGAAATCGACGATCATGGGCGTGATCCCAAGCGCCGCCAGGAACCGGCGCAAGCCATCCTGCGAGACGGCCGTGGTGGCGTCGTTGCCCAGCGGGTGGAAGTTGACCGGATCGGCCTTCGCCAAGGCCGCGTCGAGTACGAAGCGCACCCGATGCTCCGTATCGTTGATCAGGCCGAACGCGGTGACCGAACCCGGCGTGACGCCCAGGGTCTGGACCATCAGCTCGGGACTGCCGAACGACAGCCGGGCCGAGCCGATCACCGTATGCAGGCGCTTGAGGTCGATCGCCGTCTCGCCGAGGGCCGAAATCAGCCACAGCTGACCCTTGGCGTCCTTGAGGAACAGGTTCTTGGTGTGGCCCCCGGGCAGGGCCGCCTTGATCTCCAGCCCCTCCTCCACCCGGAACACCGGCGGATGATCGAGGGTGGAATGGGCGACGCCGTGGGCGTCGAGGAAGGAAAGCAGGTCGGCGCGCGTCTTCATACGGGACTTCCTAGCCGAGCCCGCTGCCGCTAGACCAGATGCAAGACCAGATCAGGGAAGAAGAGATCGGCATGGAACTGGAGTGCTACCCCACCGAGAACCGTCCGCCCGAGATCGTGCCGGGCCGGCCGCAGCGGGCCTGGATGGACCACTTCGCCGACCGCCATCCCTATCGCTGCCTGCCCCTGACCATGGCCAACACCACCGGCTGGGAGATCCTATGCCCGGTCGGCTTCTCGGCCACCTGGGACGGCGGGGCGCACCAGAACTGCATCACCTTCAAGGCCGACCACCCGCATCCGGGCTTCGACGACTTCGTGAAGTCGCACTTCTCGCGCGGCACCATCACCTTCCACACCGGCTATCTGTTCCGCACCCCGCCGGGCTGGTCGATCTGGACCATGGGTCCGCCGAACCACATCAAGGACGGTGTCCAGCCGCTGGCCGGGCTGGTCGAGACCGACTGGCTGCCCTTCCCCTTCACGATGAACTGGATCTTCACTCGCCCGGGCACGATCCGCTTCGAGAAGGGCGAGCCGTTCTGCTTCTTCATGATGATCCAGGACAAGCCGCTGGAGCAGGTGCAGCCGGTGATCCGGTCGATGAATTCCAATCCGGAAATGCGCAAGCAGTACGACACCTGGGCCGCCAAGCGCGGCGAGTTCAACGCCCGCATCTTCAAGCGCGAGCCCGACGCGATGAAGGAGGCCTGGCAGCGCTTCTACTTCAAGGGCGAGTATCCGGAAGAGGTCGAGGCCCCCGCCCCGTCGCACCACGTCAACAAGCGCCGGCTCAAGGCGCCGAAGGTCGGGTGATGAAGGCGCGGAACGATCCGACGCCGCTGTCGATCTGGATCATCGCCGCGCTCTGGGCGCTCGGCGCCCTGGCGCCGACAATTCGTTGGGCGATATCCGCGTGGCCGACCAGCGGCGGATCGGTCGTGGCGTTGGTGATCGTGACGCTCGTCTTCGTCGTCTATCATGCCGCCGCGTTGATCCGTCTCAGCCGCTGGCCGATCGTGCTGCAGGTCGCGGCGCTCGCCTGGAGCGTCCTGAGCCGGACCTTGGGCGGAAACTTCGACGTGGGTCCGACCTCCGCGCTCGGCCTTTTCATGATGTGGGTCCCGTTCGGCGTCTATCTCGCCTGCACCCTGCCTCACTGGCGCAAGATGAACTGGGCGTTCTTCGGTCGGCCCTACCGGCCTCATGCGCATCTTGAAGAGACATTCGCCTAGGACGGTCGCCGCTCGCGGATCTCGCGCAGCGGCAGGTCCGCTGGAACCGCCGCGCCGCTCACCTTGGCCACGCCCAGGCGCTGGGCCAGGTAGATGCCCGAGTGGCCGCTGCACAGATAGGCGGTGAAGCAGGCCACGGCGAGATAGGCGGTCTGGCCGCCGCCGAACAGCTCCACGCCCATGATCGTACAGGCCAGCGGCGTGTTGGCCGCTCCGGCGAACACCGCCACGAAGCCCAGGGCGGCGAACAGGTCGGTCGGAGCGCCCAGCATCCAGGACAGGGCGTTGCCCAGCGCCGCGCCGATGAAGAACAGCGGCGTCACCTCCCCGCCCTTGAAGCCTGAGCTCAGCGTCACGACCGTGAAGACGATCTTCAGCAGCCAGCTCCAGTGGTCGACGCGGTCGGGGCTGAAGAAGCCCAGGATGGTCGGATCGGCGGGGTTCGGCGACCAGACGCCCAGGCCCAGATAGGCCCGGGTTCCGAAGGCGAAGACCAGTCCGATCACCAGCAGTCCGCCGACCACCGGCCGCAGCGGCGCGATCGGGATCAGCCGCTTGAACAAGGCGCTCAGCCGGTGCTGGGCCTCGGCGAACAGCAGGCCGGCCAGGCCGAAGGCGACGCCGGCCAGCGCGACCTTGGCCAGCAGCAGCGGCTGCAGGCCCGGGACGGCCGTCCGCACGACATAGGCCGTGTGCGCGATTCCCCAGGCCTGGCAGGCCCAGTCGCCGATCAGGGCGGCGGCCAGGCAGGGGATCAGGGCCTCGTAGCGCACCTGCCCGACCGTCAGCACCTCCAGCGCGAACACCGCCCCGGCCACCGGCGTGCCGAACACCGCTCCGAAGCCGGCCGCGATTCCGCCCATCAGCAGGATCCGGGTTCGCGCCGCGTCCAAGCGGAACAGCTTTCCGAAGGCGCTGGCCAGCCCGCCGCCGATCTGCACCGCCGTGCCCTCGCGCCCGGCCGAGCCGCCGAACAGGTGGGTGACCACGGTCGCGACCAGCACGAACGGGCCATGCGCAGCGGCACGCCGCCGCCAGGCTGATGGATCTGCTCGACGATCAGGTTGTTGCCGGCCTCGACCGGTCCGCCCTCCAGCGATAGGCCAATCCCATGGCGAGGCCGGCCAGGGGCAGGCCGTAGAGCAGCCATGGGTGCGCGAACCGGGCCCGGGTCGCCAGGTCCAGGCTCCACAGGAACAGGGCGCACAGCGAGCCGACCGTCGCGGCCATCGGCGCGATGATCGCGGTCCAGACCAGCACGGCCCGCAGATGCTTCAGACGAAGGCCGGCGAACGCCTGGAGACGGGCGCGATCGAAACGGGGGGAAGCAGGCAGTTCGGACACGATTCCTCTTTCTCGCGGCGAACCGCGGTCGGGTAGGAATCATCGGCTCCTTCCTGAGGAGCGGTTCGGCATGACGCCCGGCGGAAATCCATCACCGTGGCCGGCTTCTAGGCGGCCACGGTGATGGATGTCAAATCCGCCCTACTTCAGAGCATAGGCGATGACCTGGTCGCCGATCGGGGTTTCCATGAAGTGGTGGCCGCCGGTCATGATGACCACGTACTGCTTGCCGCCGACGTCGTAGGTCATGGGCGTGGCCTGACCGCCGGCCGGCAGCACGTCCTGCCAGACCGTCTTGCCGGTCTTGATGTCGATGGCGCGGATCAGGTTGTCGGTGGCGGCCGCCACGAACACCAGGCCGCCGGCCGTGACCACCGCCCCGCCGTTGTTGGGCGTGCCGATCTCGACCGGCAGGTGCGAGGGAATCCCGAACGGGCCGTTGGTGCGGGCCGAGCCGAACGGGCGGTCCCACAAGGTCTTCCCGGTCTTCAGGTCGATGGCGCGGAGCCCGCCATAGGGCGGCTCCTTGCACAGCAGACCCGTCAGCGGCAGGCGCCAGCCGGCGTTGACGTCGATGGCGTAGGGCGTGCCGACCTGCGGGTCGCCCGCGCCCTCCGCGCCCTTCTTCATCGAGCCGCCACGGGCGTCGCCGCGCGGGGTCCAGCCCTTGGCGTCGGCCACCGCGCGCGGCACCAGACGGTTGTAGTTGGGCATGTCGTTGTAGTTGGCGACGATCACGCCGCGACTGGAATCGACGGCCACGCCACCCCAGTCCGACCCGCCGTTGTAGCCGGGATATTCGATGTAGCGGCGATCGGCGACCGGCGGGGTGAAGAAGCCGTCGTACTTGGCGCGCTTGAACTGGATGCGGCAGATCATCTGGTCGATCGGCGACATGCCCCACATCTGCTTCTCGCTCAGATCGGCCTTGCGCAGGGTGTGATAGAGCGAGAACGGCTGGGTCGCCGCGCGTTGCGCCGGCTCGAGCCCGCCCTGTGGCACGGCGCGTTCCTCGACGCCCGTCAGCGGCCGGCCGGTGCGACGGTCCAGAACGAAGATGTCGCCGCGCTTGCTGGGCAGCACCACGGCCGGGACCGGACCGCCGGCGGTCGGGAAGTCGACCAGCGTGCCTTGCGAGCCCAGGTCATAGTCCCAGACGTCGTTGTGCACGGTCTGGAAGCTCCAGCGCGGCTTGCCGGTGGTCACGTCCAGGGCGACCAGCGAGGTGGAGTACTGCTTTTCCAGCGTCGTGCGGCTGGAGCTCCAGTAGTCGGCGGCGCTGACGCCCAGCGGCAGATAGACCAGGCCCAGGGCCTCGTCGCCGGTGGCCGTGGTCCACATGTTGGGCGTGCCCTTGGTGTAGGTCTGGCCCTGCGGCGGCAGGGTCGAGATGTCGGGACGGGTCATGTCCCAGGCCCAGCGCAGGGCGCCGGTGACGGCGTCGAAGCCCTGGATCGTACCCGACGGCGCGTCGCGGCGCTGGCCGTCCAGCACCTGGTGGCCGACCACGACCACGCCCCGCACGATGGTCGGGGCCGAGGTGATCGACAGCATGCCGGCCGCCGAGGGTCCGAAACCGACATTGGTCGAGATCTGGCCGCCCTGGCCGAAGTCGGCGCAAGGAACGCCGGTCTTGGCGTCGACCGCGATCAGGCGGGCGTCCAGCGTGCCCTCGATGATCCGGGTCGAACAGGCCTTGGCCGGATCGGCGCCGGGCACGGCGTAGTAGCTGACGCCCCGGCAGGCGGCGGTATAGGGGATGGCCTCGTCCGGCACCTTGGGATCATAGCGCCAGCGGGTCTGGCCGGTGGCCGCGTCGATGGCCAGCATGATGTTCTTGGGCGTGCAGACATAGAGATTGCCGCCCACCTTCAGCGGCGTGTTCTCCGCGCCGTACTTGCCTTGAGCGGCCGCGCTGGGCATGTCGCCGGTGCGGATCATCCAGACGCGGGCCAGGTTCTTGGCGTTGTCGGCGGTCAGCTGGGTCAGGGGCGAATAGCGCTGGCCGGCATAGGTGCCGCCATAGGCCGGCCAGTCCGCGCCGACGCGCTGCAGCGAAGGGTCGTTGTCGGTCATGGCGGCGATGGCGGGCAGAGGTCCGTCGACCTTGGCCTTGTTGGCGCCGGCCACCACCACGCCGCCGACGATCAGGAACACTGCGAGGGCCGCGAAGCCGACCAGCGACTTCTTGCGGCCGGGCGGACCGGGGTCGACCACCGGCAGGGCGGCCAGCACCAGGACCAGCAGCACGGTCGGGGCGATCACGCGGGGCACCAGGGCCCAGCCGTTCAGCCCGACCTCCCACAGCGCCCACAGCACGGTCAGGACGAAGACGGCGATATAGATCCAGGCGCCCAGCGCCCGTCGCCGGACCAGCATGACGCCGGACACCAGCAGGCCCAGACCCGAGAGCACGTAATAGGGAGAGCCGCCGAGCACGGCCAGCCAGGCGCCGCCGATCGCCAGGGTCAGGCCGATCAGGGCCAGGACCAAGCCGAGGAGCACGACGGCCCAATCGCCCGCGCCCTTTCGTGAAGAAGAGAGGGACGCCATGACGATGCTCCAAGCTGAACCGCTTACGCGGACTGAACATGTTCAGCGAGGCTTAGGTTCCCTGGCGCGGATCGGATCCGTCGGAAATATGACAAGGTCAGCAAAGCGCTCTGCTTGACAGAGTATGCACTTCATATACTCTGAAATACAGAGCGCTCTGAGCGCGAACCAAACGGAGAGTGCGATGGGCATTTCCAAGAGCGAGGCGGCGTCGGCCTTGACCGATATCGAGCGCACGGCAGGGCGCGGCCGACTGCTGAAGGGCTATCACGTGGCCGGGCCGATCCTGATGGCCTGGGGCGTGATCTGGGCGATCGGCTATTCCGGCATGGGCCTGCTGCCGCCCGAACGATGGAGCCTGATCTGGCTGCCGCTCGACGTCCTGGGCGTGGTGGCGACGCTCCTGCTCAGCCGGGGCGGCAAGAGCGGCGCGAGGACAAGTCAGGCCTGGAAGATCTGGGCCAGCGTCCTGGCGATCATGGCCTTCATGATCGCCACCTATGTGGTCTTCCAGCCGACCTCGGTCGAACCGGCCATCGTCTATCCGGGCCTGATGACCGGCCTGGTCTATGCCGGCGTCGGCATCGCCTTCGCGCCCCGCTACCTGTGGATCGGCGGAGCGGTGTTCATCGCCACCCTGGTCGGCTACTTCGCTTTCCAGCCCTGGCTGGCCTTCTGGATGGCGGCGGTCGGCGGCGGCGGACTGATCGCGGGCGGCCTGTGGCTGCGGAGGGCGTGAGCGTGGCGGAACTGGACGAACTGATCCATCAGCCCCTGCGGCTGAAGATCATGGCCGCGCTGCACGCCGAGCGCGACGCCGAGCCGCTGGAGTTCGCGCGCCTGAAGGCCGTCACCCAGGCCACCGACGGCAATCTGGGCAGCCACCTGGCCACTCTGGAAAAGGCCGGCTACGTGGCGATCGCCAAGGACTTCGTCGGCAAGAAGCCCCGCACCCGCGTGGCCCTGACCCCGGCCGGCCGCAAGGCGTTCCGCCGCCATGTCGACTATCTGCGCGCGGTCGTCGAGGGCGTGGACGGGGACTAGGAGCGCTCCTTCTCCCCTTGCGGGAGAAGGAGGCGGCGAAGCCGACGGATGAGGGGTCGCACCGGCGAAAGCCGCGCGACCCTCTCTCGTTTGGCGTTTGAGGCCCCCTCATCCGCCCCCACTTCGTGGGGCCACCTTCTCCCGCAAGGGGAGAAGGATTTGGAACTCAGACCGCCTTCACCGCCGAGACGATCGACTTGACCACCTTCTTGACCAGGGCCGGGTCGTCGCCCTCGGCCATGATGCGGATCAGGGGCTCGGTGCCCGACGGGCGGACCACGATGCGGCCCGAGCCGTTCAGCTGGCTCTCGCCGTCGGCGATGGCTTCCTTGACGCTCTTGTGCTCCAGCGGCTTGCCGCCGGCGAAGCGGACGTTCTCCAGCAACTGCGGCACGGGGTCGAACTGACGGCCCAGAGCGCTCATCGGCTTGCCGCTCTGGATCATCACCGCCAGCACCTGCAGGGCCGCGATCAAGCCATCGCCCGTGGTCGAGAAGTCCGACAGGATCACGTGACCCGACTGCTCGCCGCCGATGTTGAAGCCGCCCTCGCGCATGCGGGCCATCACAT
The DNA here is from genome assembly GCF_011045195.1 of Caulobacter soli. GTDB lineage: Bacteria > Pseudomonadota > Alphaproteobacteria > Caulobacterales > Caulobacteraceae > Caulobacter > Caulobacter soli. The sequence goes on from NZ_CP049199.1 coordinate 4,991,922, forward strand.
AGCGGTCGCCGACGCTGGTGCGCTCCAGCTTCAGGCCCTGCTCGCCCATCAGGCGCTCCAGGCCGAGATTGGACATCACCGTGGCCACCACGCCGCCGGCCTTCAGCTTGCCGGCTTTCGCGAGAGCCAGAGCGATGATCGCCATGATCTGGTCGCCGTCGACCACCACGCCCTTTTCGTCGCAGATCACCAGCCGGTCGGCGTCGCCGTCCAGGGCGATGCCGATGTCGGCGCGGTATTCGCGCACCAGCCGGGCCATGGTTTCGGGATGGGTCGAGCCGCATTCGGCGTTGATGTTCGTGCCGTCGGGCGCGACGCCGATCGGGAAGACCTCGGCGCCCAGCTCGTAGAGGGCCTCGGGGGCGACCTTGTAGGCCGCGCCGTGGGCGCAATCGATGACGATGCGCAGGCCGGCCAGGCTCATATTGCGCGGGAAGCTCGCCTTGACGATCTCGATGTAGCGGGCCTGGGCGTCGTCGACGCGCTTGACTCGTCCCAGCTCGCGCGGCGAGGCCAGGCCCTCCTGCAGGCCCTCGTCCATCAGGGCCTCGATCTTCAGTTCCTGCTCGTCCGACAGCTTGTAGCCGTCGGGGCCGAACAGCTTGATGCCGTTGTCGGCGAAGTCGTTGTGCGACGCCGAGATCATCACGCCCAGATCGGCGCGCATCGAGCGGGTCATCATCGCCACGGCCGGCGTGGGCAACGGACCAAAGAGCCGCACGTCCATGCCGACGCTGGCGAAACCGGCCACCAGGGCCGGTTCGATCATGTAGCCCGACAGGCGCGTGTCCTTGCCGATCACCACCAGGTGGCGGCGGTCGTCCTGCGAGCGAAACAGCTTGCCGGCCGCCAGGCCGACGCGCAGGGCGACCTCGGCGGTCATCGGATGCTTGTTGGCCTGGCCGCGGATGCCGTCGGTGCCGAAATAAGCGCGCTTGCTCATGATCTCGATCTTGTCTCGCCTGAGCATGACGCAGTCACGCCCAATTGGTTTGGTTTGGATCATTCCAACGGAATGAGTCGGGGCTAGGTCGAACCGCGAAACGATCCGAAATGCAGATTTATGAGCGCCCGCCCGTGGGCGAATGCTAAAGGCGGCGCTCGAAATATCCCGCTTCGGTAGCAATAGCTCTCACCGTAGCGTTCTAACAAGGATCATGGCCCATGTGCGGCATTATCGGCATCGTCGGCAAAGCGCCCGTCTCGGACCGGCTGATCGACAGCCTCAAGCGGCTGGAATATCGCGGCTATGACTCCGCCGGGATCGCCGCCGTCGTCGGCGGCCCCGATGGAAATCGGGTCGAACGCCGCCGCGCCCAGGGCAAGATCAGAAACCTGGAGGCCTTGCTTGCTCAAGAGCCGCTGACTGGACAAAACGGCATCGGCCACGTTCGCTGGGCCACCCACGGCGCGCCCAATGTCAAGAACGCCCACCCCCACACCGCCGGCCGCGTCACCCTGGTGCACAACGGGATCATCGAGAACTTCGCCGAGCTGAAGGCCGAGCTGGCCGCCGCCGGCCGCACGTTCGAGAGCGACACCGACACCGAGGTCATCGCCCACCTGATCGACGCCGAGCTGGCCACCGGCCTTCCGCCGCTCGAAGCCTTCAAGGCCGCGCTGGACCGCCTGACCGGCGCCTACGCCCTGGCGGTGCTGATCGAGGGCGCCGACGACCTGATCCTGGGCGCCCGGCGCGGCAGCCCGCTGGTGGTGGGCGAGGGCCAGGGCGAGATGTTCCTGGGCTCGGACGCCCTGGCCGTGGGCCCGTTCACCAACCGCGTGGTCTATCTGGAAGAGGGCGACTACGTGGCCATCGACCACGACAGCGCCCGGATTTTCGACGCCTCGGGCGCGCCCGTCGAGCGCGCGGTCAAGGTCGTCCCCGCCTCGGCGGTGATGATGGAGAAGGGCAACTACCGGCACTTCATGGAAAAGGAGATCCATGACCAGCCCGAGGGCTGCCAGCGCACGCTCTCGGCCTATGTCGACGCCCTGACCTCGCGCTCAGCCATGCCCGGCAACATCGACTTCAAGGCTCTGGACCGTATCCAGATCGTCGCCTGCGGCACCTCCTACATCGCCGGCGTGATCGGCAAGTACCTGATCGAGCAGCTGGCCGACCTGCCGGTCGATGTCGAGATCGCCTCGGAGTTCCGCTACCGCCAGCCGGCCCTGCGGCCAGGCTCGCTGGTCATCGCCATGTCGCAGTCGGGCGAGACCGCCGACACCCTGGCCGCCCTGCGCTACTGCAAGGCCAAGGGCATGAAGAGCGCCGTGGTGGTCAACGCCCAGGAATCGACCATGGCCCGCGAGGTCGACGTGGTCTGGCCGATCCATTGCGGCCCCGAGATCGGCGTGGCCTCGACCAAGGCCTTCACCGCCCAGGTCAGCGTGATGATCGCCCTGGCCGTCGCCGCCGCCAAGTCGCGCGGCATGATCGACGCCGCCGAGGAGCAGCGGATGGTCAAGGTGATGCTGGAGGCCCCGCGCCTGATCGCCGAGGCCATCGGCCTGGAGGACGCCCTCAAGGAGATCGCCGTCGACATCGCCAAGGCCCGCGACGTGCTGTTCCTGGGTCGCGGCCCGATGTCGGCCCTGGCCCTGGAAGGCGCGCTGAAGCTGAAGGAGATCAGCTACATCCACGCCGAGGGCTATGCCGCCGGCGAGCTGAAGCACGGTCCGATCGCCCTGGTCGACGACCAGACCCCGATCATCATCCTGGCGCCCTTCGACAGCTATTTCGAGAAGTCGGCCTCGAACATGAGCGAGGTCATGGCGCGCGGCGGCCAGGTGGTGTTCATCACCGACCCCGAAGGCGCCAAGCACGCCCCGGCCGGCGCCCGCGTGGTCGTCACCGCCCCGGCCAGCGACCCGCTGGTCTCGACCCTGGTGATGTCGGCCCCGATCCAGCTCTTGGCCTACCACGTGGCCGTGGTGAAGGGCGCCGACGTCGACCAGCCGCGGAATTTGGCCAAGTCGGTGACGGTGGAATAGGTCGATCCGGACGTCAGGCAACCAAGCTTGGCGCGGGCGGTTGACTAGGCATGACCAAGCCCAGTTCAGACTCTCCGCCCATCGCGTCGGATGAAGATGCCGGCGCCAACGTTCGCGCCCCAACGGAGACGCCGCAGACGCCCGACGAGGTCCGACGTGGCGTGCTCCAACAGCGCAACCACATCCAGGAGCTGGATGGCGAGGACCCGCTGCGCGGCGGCGTGGACGACTAGGGCGGCCGAGTCCGCGTCCTAGCCGGCCAACTTCGACTTGCGCACCGAATAGCCGAAATAGATCGCGCAGGCCGCCGCCGCCCAGACCGCGAACAGGATCCAGGTGTCGAGCGGCAGACCGATGATCAGGTAGCCGCAGAAGGCCACGCTGACCGCCGGCACGACCGGGTAGAGCGGCACGCGATAGCCGCGTGGCAGGTCCGGCTGGGTTCGGCGCAGGATGATCACCCCCAGCGAGACGATGGCGAAGGCGATCAGCGTGCCCATGCTGGTCAGGTTGACCAGGGTGTCGAGCGGCACGAAGGCGGCCAGCAGCGCGATGAAGGCCGCCACGATCCAGGTGTTGAGGTCCGGGCTCTGGGTCTTCGGATTGACCCGCTGGAACACCTTGGGCAGCAGGCCGTCGCGGCTCATGGCGTAGAGGATGCGGGTCTGGCCGTACATGACCACCAGGGTGATCGAGAAGATCGAGACGATGGCCCCGACGCAGAGGATCAGCGAGGTCCAGGCCTGGCCAGTCAGGTTGCGCAGGATCACCGCCAGCCCCGCCTCCTGTCCGGCGAACGCCGTCCAGGGCTGAGCTCCGACGGCCGCCAGGGCCACCAGGATGTAGACCGCCGTGACGATCAGCAGGCTCAGGATGATGCCCAGCGGCAGGGTGCGGCGCGGGTCCTTGACCTCGTCGCCGGCCGTCGAGACCGCGTCGATGCCGATGTACGAAAAGAAGATCGACGAGGCCGCCGCCCCGATCCCGGCCATGCCCATCGGCGCGAAGGGCGTCAGGTTGCCGGCGTGGAAGCCGCTGAAGGCGATGACCACGAAGAACAGCAGCACCAGCAGCTTCAGCACCACCAGCACGGCGTTGACCGTCACCGACTCCTTGACCCCGCGCAGCAGCAGGATCAGGCAGGCGCCGACCAGCACCACGGCCGGCAGGTTGAACACCCCGCCCGCCCCCGGCGCCTTGGCGATGGCGTCGGGCATGCGCCAGCCGATCAGGTCGGAGAACATCTCGTTCAGATACTGCCCCCAGCCCACCGCGATGGCCGAGGCCGAGACCGCGTATTCCAGCAGCAGGCACGCCCCGACCAGGAAGGCGACGAACTCGCCCAGGGTGGCGTAGGCGTAGGAATAGGATGACCCCGACACCGGAATGGTCGAGGCCAGTTCGGCGTAGCACAGGGCCGTCAGGGCCGCGGTGATCCCGGCGATCACGAACGAGACGATGACGGCGGGCCCAGCGGCCGGCACGGCCGTGGTCAGGGCCACGAAGATGCCGGTGCCGATCGTGGCCCCCACGCCCAGCATGGTCAGCTGGAACAGGCCGATGGTGCGGTGCAGGCCGTCTTCCGGCAGATGCTCGCCGCCCTCGGCGACGACCCGGCCCACGGGCTTGCGGCGAAACAGGTCGGCCGCGCGAAACTGGCCCATGGACGTCCTCGAGGTGAATGCGGCGGCAAACTAGCCCCGCCATGCGCCTCGCATCAACTTGCCTTGACGATCCGGCGCGACGAAGCTGCGCCAAACCCCGCGGGAGAGAAGACCATGTCCATCACCATGACGCCGATCGGCCTGGTGCGCGGCGGTCGCGACGTCCCCGAGGATGACGACTGGGGCCAGAGCCAGGCGCGGATCGACCTGGACCCCGCCCGCTTCGACGCCGAGGCGCTGATGGGCCTGGACGCCTTCAGCCACGTCGAGGTGATCTATGTGTTCGACAAGGTCACCGACGACCAGATCGTCACCGGCGCCCGCCACCCGCGTGGCAACAAGGACTGGCCCAAGGTCGGCATCTTCGCCCAGCGCGGCAAGAACCGGCCCAACCGGATCGGCGTCACGGTCTGCGACATCGTCGCGGTCAACGGCCTGTCGCTGGAGGTGCGCGGCCTGGACGCCATCGACGGCACGCCCGTCCTCGACCTCAAGCCGGTGATGGCCGGCTTCGCCCCACGCGGCGAGCACCGCGAGCCCGACTGGGCGCGGGAGATCATGAAAAACTACTGGTAGGCGCGCCGTTCATCGGGGGCGCGAAGGCCTGGCCAGGGCCTTGCCTGAAATAAGAACAAAATAGGAACACAAGGCGTCCGAATCTGACGCATCGATCCTCCAGATTAAAACCGTCCGTTGCATTCCAGACGTCGCGCCATAAGCGGCCAAGGGACGGACACCGCAATTTTATGCGGCTTATATTTTTGAAAAATTTGGAGAATTTAAAATGACCAACTACGTTTTCGCCGACGACTATCGCTTGCCCGGCGACCCGGACGACACGCTGAGCTTCCAGCGCGCGTTCGCCGCCTCCAACGAAGTGCGGATGCTGGCCAAGGTCTACACGGTCAGCGCCCCGGTGCAGTTTCCGCGGGGCGGCACCGCGCTCAAGGGCTGCGGGATCGGCGTGACCTTCCTGCGCTCGACCAACGCCTCCCAACCGGTGATCCTGATCCCGGCCGCCACCGACTATGTCACGATGATGGACTTCACCGTCGATCACCTGGGCGTCACGGCCCTGCCCGGCGGCGATGGCGTCCAACTTCAGAAGGCGATCAGCTACAGCTGGGACAACGGCGTGATCACCAATGTCCGCGCCAATTCCAACTATATCGGCTGGAACCTGGGCATGACCGCCTACACCACCCTGGTGAACTGCGGCGCGGCCCAGAACCTCTCGCACGGCTTCAGCTTCACGGCCAATCCTGACTACGCCGCCAACCCGCTGCAGTACTACCTGACCAAGTGCACGGCCACGCAGAACCATGGCAACGGCTACCACTACGCCACCGAGCATGGCTCGCGGCAGAGCGGGACCGTCACCACCTCGGTCGGCGCGCTGGAGAACTGCGTCACCTGGGCCAACCTCGGCCACGGTGTGAGCGCGGTGGGCCTGCAGACCAACCCGATCGCCAGCATCCGCGTCGACGGCGGCTTCTACGGCGAGGACAGCGGCCACGGGATCTACCTGGACACCTGGGGCGCCCAGCACCTGGTCAAGCCGGGCTATATCGAGCTCTCCGGCGACTGCGGCATCTATCTGTCCGACCACAACAAGCAGGTGCAGGTGGGCCCGACCCTCGTCGTCAACAACGGCAATGACGGCATTCTCGTCAATTGCCCGGACGTGACGATCACGGGCGGTCAGTTCATCGCCAACGGCCGGCTGCACAACAACGGCCGCGCGAACGGCATCTACTTCTTCGTCAGCGGCACGGGCGTCGTCAGCGGCGTGCGGGCTCGCGCGGAAGGTGGGCAGCAGGACTGGGGCGTGGTGACCAACGCCGACGTCCTGCTGGTCGGCAACGACCTGCGCAACAACAACCTGGGCGCCCAGACCGGGGTGACCAATCCGAACTCGACGGGCAACCGCGTCTAGTCGGATCGGACGCGTGCGCTAGCGTCCGGGCTCAAAGGCACCCGGGGGATCTCTCCCGGGCGCCGATGCGCGTCGCGTGTTCAGCGCTCGCCGTCGACCATGTAGTCCCGGGTGATCGGCAGGGCCCCGACCTTCTTGGCCACCTGGATCTGGAAGACCATGTGGCCGCCATAGCGGAAGCCCAGCTCGGCGCCGCACAGGTAGAACTCCCACATCCGCCGGAATCGCTCGTCGAACATGGCGGGAATGTCCGGATCGGCCAGGAAGCGCATCCGCCAGTGCTTGCAGGTCTCGGCGTAGTGCAGGCGCAGGATCTCGATGTCGGTGATCCACAGGCCCGCCGCCTCGACCGCCTTGACGATCTCCGACAGGCCCGGAATGTAACCGCCGGGGAAGATGTACTTCTGGGTGAAGGCGTTGGTGGCCCCCGGGCCGCTCATCCGGCCGATCGAGTGGATCACCGCGCTGCCGTCGTCGGCCAGCAGGCGTTTGACGGTGTCGAAATAGGTCTGGAAGTTCGGCGCGCCGACGTGCTCCAGCATCCCCACCGAGACGATGCGGTCGAAGGTCTCGTTCAGGTCGCGATAGTCGGTGAGGCGGAACTCGACCTGGTCCGACAGGCCCGCGCTCGCGGCCCGCTCGGTGGCCAGGGCCAGTTGCTCGGTCGACAGGGTGACCCCCGTCATCTTGGCCCCGTGATCGGCCGCCAGGGTCAGAGACATGCCGCCCCAGCCCGAGCCGATGTCCAGCACCTTCATGCCCGGCGTGATGTTCAGCTTGGCGCCGATATGGGCCTTCTTGGCGACCTGGGCCTCCTCCAGCGTCATGTCGGGCCGCGCGAAGTAGGCGCAAGAGTACTGCATGTCCTTGTCGAGGAAGCGCTTATAGAGCTCGTTGGACACGTCGTAGTGGTGGGCGACGTTGCGGCGCGAGGCGATGCGGTCGTTGACCGACTGCACCGTGCGCTTGAGCGCCTTCCGGGCCCGGGTCAGGGGCGTGCCGCGCTTGGGCGTGCGGCCGCCGCTCTTGCCGACGATCTCCAGCAGGTCCCACAGGGTGCCCTGCTCGACCTTCAGGTCGCCGTCCATATAGGCTTCGCCCAGGCCCAGGCTGGGATTGGCGACCAGGCGGCGCAGGCCCTTGCCGTTGACGCGCATGGTCACGGGCGGACCCGAGCCGTCGCCGGCCTTGACCACCGAACCATTGGGCATGTGGATGGTCAGGTCGCCGACCTTGACCATCTTTTTCAGCAGCGCTTCGATCATGGCCGCGAAACTAACCCTAGCTTCGCGGCCATGGACAGACCGAAATTTTCGTCCGCCCACCCTTGAAAATCAGGCCTGAAAAGCCAGGGCGGGGCGAACGGGTCAGCGCTCGCTGTCCAGATGGGCCATCTGGGCTTCCGCGTAGCGCGTGCCCGACGCCGCGTCCCGGGGCACGGCCCGCTCGATCGCGGCCAGGTCGTCGGCCGACACGGTGACGTCCAGCGCGCCCAGCGATTCCGACAGGCGGGCGCGGGTGCGGGCCCCGACCAGCGGCACGATGTCCTGGCCTTGGGCCGCCACCCAGGCGATGGCGATCTGAGCGACGCTGACGCCCTTCTCCTGCGCGATCTTCCGCAGCGCCTCGACCAGGGCCAGGTTCTTGTCGACATTGTCGCCCTGGAAGCGCGGGGAATGGGCGCGGAAGTCGCCCTTGGCCTGGCCCTGGTCCTTGTCCCAATGGCCGCTGATCAGGCCGCGCGACAGAACCCCATAGGCGGTCATGCCGATCCCCAGCTCGCGCAACACCGGCAGGATCTTGTCCTCGACCCCGCGCGTGATCAGGGCGTATTCGATCTGCAGGTCGACGATCGGATGCACGGCGTGGGCCTTGCGGATGGTCTCCACGCCCACCTCCGACAGGCCGATGTGGCGCACATAGCCGGCCTGGACCATCTCGGCGATGGCCCCGACCGTGTCCTCGATCGGCACGTTCGGATCCAGGCGGGCGGGGCGATAGATGTCGATGTGGTCGACGCCTAGCCGCTGCAGCGTATAGGCCAGCGAGGTCTTCACCGCCGCCGGGCGGCCGTCGAAGCCGATCCAGCCGGCCGACGGGTCACGCTGGGCGCCGAACTTGACCGAGATGACCGCCTGATCGCGCTTGCCGCCCTTCAGCGCCTCGCCGATCAGCATCTCGTTGTGGCCCATGCCGTAGAAGTCGCCGGTGTCGATCAGGGTGATCCCGGCCTCCAGGGCGGCGTCGATCGTGGCCAGGCTCTCGGCCCGATCCGAAGGGCCGTACATGCCCGACATGCCCATGGCGCCCAGGCCCAGGGCCGAGACGACGGGGCCGGTCTTGCCGAGTTGACGCGTTTGCATGGAAGTCTCCTCAAATTCGATGAGGCGACTATGCGTCGTCGTCCCGCGTGCGATAATCCGCTCGTTGCAGCACGAGCCGTTCGGAAAATCGCACAATGGCCAAGCCCGATCTCGCCGATCTCGACGCCTTCACCGCCGTGGCCCGGGCCCGGGGTTTCCGTGGCGCCGCCGTTCAGCGCGGGGTCTCGGCCTCGTCGCTGTCGGAAGCCCTGCGCCGGCTGGAGGCGGACCTGGGCGTGCGCCTGCTCAACCGCACCACCCGCAGCGTCACCCCCACCGAGGCGGGCGAGCGGCTGTTGGCCCGGCTGACGCCCGCCCTGGCCGACGTCTCCCTGGCCCTGGACGAGGTCAACGCCTTCCGCGACAGCCCGATCGGCGTGCTGAAGCTGAACGTGCCGGGCGCGGTGTCGCGGATCGTCTTCCCCGACCTGATCCCCCGCTTCCTGGCCGCCCATCCGGGCATCCGCGTCGAGATCACCGTCGAGGACGCCTTCGTCGACGTGCTGGCGGCCGGCTTCGACGCCGGCGCGCGCTATGACGAACGGCTGGAGAAGGACATGATCGCCGTGCCCCTGGCCGGACCGCAGCGCTTCGCCATCGTCGGTTCGCCGGCCTATTTCGCCAAGCACGGTCGCCCGACCCATCCGCGCGAGGTCCTCAACCACCCCTGCATCCGCCACCGCTTCCCCAGCGGGACCAGCTACGCCTGGGAGTTCGAGAAGGACGGCGAGGTGATCCGCGTTTCGCCCGAAGGTCCGCTGATCACCGGCAGCGTCGACCTGGAACTGTCCGCCGCCGAGGCCGGCGTGGGCCTGCTAGCCACCTTCGAGGGCTTCTGCGCCGATCGCGTCGCGGCCGGCCGGCTGGAGACCGTGCTCGACGACTGGCTGCCGCCGTTCAGCGGGCCCTATCTCTACTATCCCAGCCGCCGACACATGCCGGCGCCGCTGCGGGCGTTCGTGGATTTCGTGAAGGCGGAAAGGAAATGAGCTCTTCCCTCCCCACGAGGGGAGAGAAGCCGCTCCGTGCAGATCCCATCCACGCCGGGTGAAATCTTCCCCGAACGGCCCGCGCTAAGCGTCGCATTAGAAAGCCTGTTCTTGCTTCCGCGCCTCGCGGGGCGTAACGGGTCCGCTCCCGCCGCCGATGGCGGGCTCAAGTCATGAATTGGAGGCTGCGATGGGTTACCGGGTCGCCGTGGTCGGCGCCACGGGCAATGTGGGCCGTGAGATGTTCAACATCCTCGAGGAACTGAAATTCCCCGTGGACAAGATGCATGCGATCGCGAGCCGCAAATCCATCGGCGTGGAAGTCTCGTTCGGCAACCAGACCCTGCACTGCGAGGACCTGGAGCAGTTCGACTTCTCCAAGGTCGACATCGTGCTGATGAGCGCCGGCGGCGCCATCTCCAAGGCCTGGGGCGAGAAGATCGGCGCGGCCGGCCCGATCGTCATCGACAATTCCAGCCACTTCCGGATGGATCCGGACGTGCCGCTGGTGGTGCCGGAAGTGAACCCGAACGCCGTCGACAAGCTGCCCAAGAACATCATCGCCAACCCCAACTGCTCGACCGCGCAGCTGGTGGTGGTGCTGGCCCCCCTGCACGCCGAAGCCAAGATCAAGCGGGTGGTCGTCTCGACCTACCAGTCGGTCTCGGGCGCGGGCAAGGAAGGCATGGACGAGCTGTGGGAACAGACCAAGGGCGTGTTCGTCCTGGGCGCCCCGGCCCCGAAGAAGTTCACCAAGCAGATCGCCTTCAACGTCATCCCCCACATCGACGTCTTCATGGAAGACGGCTTCACCAAGGAAGAGTGGAAGATGATGATGGAGACCAAGAAGATCTTGGATCCGTCCATCAAGCTGACCGCCACCTGCGTGCGCGTGCCGGTCATGGTCGGCCACGCCGAGTCGGTGAACATCGAGTTCGAGACCCCGCTGGACGAGGACGACGTCCGCGAGATCCTGCGCGACGCCGACGGCGTGGAAGTCATCGATAAGCGCGAGGACGGCGGCTACATGACGCCCAAGGAAAGCGCCGGCGAGTTCCCGGTCTATGTCTCGCGCATCCGCACCGACCCGACCGTCGAGAACGGCATCGCGCTGTGGTGCGTGGCCGACAACCTGCGCAAGGGCGCGGCGCTGAACGCCGTGCAGATCGCGCAGCTGCTGCATGAGAAGGGTCTCATCAAGCAGAAACTCCCGGCCTAAGCCGACCTTCCGCAACAAGCGGGTGGACGATTTCAGGGGCTCCCGGGACTTAAGGTCCCGGGAGCCCTTTTCATTTGCGATGTCATTCAAGATTCGAGGGGAACGACACGATGTCGGCGGATTTGAGCAAGGGCCCGGCCACGAACCAGGACGAAGCCCGGACGGCGCTGATCGCCGGGATGGGCTGCTATCTGCTGTGGGGCTTCCTGCCGCTGTATTTTCACCTGCTGTCCGGCCTGGGCGTGGGCTCGTGGGAGATGATCGCCCACCGCACCCTGTGGTCGGCGCCCTGGGCGCTGCTGTTCGTGCTGCTGGCCAAGCAGGGCGGCCAGGTGCTGGCCGTGCTGCGCCAGCCCAAGACCCTGGCGGTGCTGGCCTGCTCGACGGCGGCGATCTTCGTCAACTGGTCGATCTACGTCTTCGCGGTCAACGCCAACCACGTGATCGAGGCCAGCCTCGGCTACTACATCAACCCGCTGATGAACATGGCGGCCGGGGCCCTGCTGTTTCGCGAGCGGATCAGCCGCGAAGGCGCGATCGCGATCGGCCTGGCCGTGGTCGGCGTGGCGATCCAGACGGCGGCCCTGGGCCACCTGCCGGTGATCTCGCTGGGCGTGGCGCTGAGCTTCTGCCTCTACGCGATCCTGCGCAAACAGGTGAAGGCCGACGCCCAGACGGGGCTGTTCATCGAGTGCGCCTACCTGGCGGTTCCAGGCCTGCTGTACGTGCTGCATTTGCACGCCACGGGCGTGGGCCACTTCGGGACCGCCGCCGAGGTCACCACCCTGCTGGCCTTGGCGGGCCCGGCCACCGTCGTGCCCCTGGCCCTGTTCGCCTGGTCGGCCCGCCGCATGCCGCTCAGCGCCATGGGCTTCCTGCAGTTCATCGCCCCGACCATCCAGTTCCTGATCGGCGTGGCCCTGGGCGAGGCCTTCACCCCGTTGCGGGCCCTGTCGTTCGGCTTCATCTGGGCCGGCGTGGCGGTGTTCGCCTATGGCGCGTGGAAGCGCACGCGGGTGGTCGCGGCGACCTAACCCTTGGGACAGGTGGCGCGGCGCGAGGACGCGTCGTAGCCTCCGCCCGATGACCGGACCGGTGCAGCCCCCGTGCGACGAAGGCGTGATCCGCGCCCGACCTTCCGACGCGCCCACCGGCCGCAAGCGCCTGGCGCTGGCGGCCACGGTGCTGGGCTCGAGCATGGCCTTCATCGACGGCTCGGTGGTCAATGTCGCCCTGCCCTCGATCCGGACCGCCCTGAGGGCCGACGCGGCCCAAGTGCAGTGGATCGTCAACGCCTACCTGCTGCTGTTGGGCGCCCTGGTCCTGATCGGCGGCTCGGCCGGCGACCGCTATGGGCGCCGCCGAGTGTTCGTGATCGGGGTGAGCCTGTTCGCCGCCGCCTCGCTGGCCTGCGCCCTGGCCCCGGACGCCGGCTGGCTGATCGCCGCCCGCGCCGTCCAGGGGATCGCCGCGGCCCTGCTGGTGCCGGCCAGCCTGGCGATCCTGGGCTCCACCTTCGACGACCAGGAGCGTGGCGCGGCGATCGGAGCCTGGGCCGGGTTCGGAGCGGTGACCACGGCGATCGGTCCGGTGCTGGGCGGCTGGCTGGTCGACCACGTCTCGTGGCGGGCCATCTTCCTGATCAATATTCCCCTCGCCGTCGCCACCGTCGCTCTGGCCCTGGCGGCGGTGCGCGAGAGTGGCGATCCCGAGGTCGAACACCTGGACTGGCGCGGCGCGGCCCTGGCCGCCACGGGCCTGGGCGCGACCACCTGGGGCCTGACGGCGGCGGGCCAGCGCGGCTGGGGCAGCGGCGCGGTCTGGGCGGCGCTGGCGGCCGGCGCCGCCCTGCTGGCCGGATTCCTGGTCAGCCAGGCGCGCGAGAAGCACCCGATGATGCCGCTGGCCCTCTATCGCTCGCGGACCTTCAGCGGGGCCAACCTGCTGACCCTGGCGCTCTATTTCGGCCTGACCGGCGCCCTGTTCTTCCTGCCGTTCGAGCTGATCGCCCGCCACGGCTATTCGGCGGCCGGGGCCGGCGCAACCCTGCTGCCGTTCTCGCTGATCATGGGAACCCTGTCGGGCGTGGCCGGCAAGCTGTCGGCCCGGTTCGGGGCCCGGCCGATGCTGACCGTTGGCCCGATCCTGGCCGGGATCGGCTTTGGCCTGCTGGGCGCGCCGTGGCTCGGGTCGGGCTACTGGACCGGCGTGCTGCCCGGCGTGCTGGTGGTGGCCCTGGGCATGACCGTCGCGGTCGCGCCCCTGACCAACACGGTGATGAGCGCCGTGGCCGCCAGCCACGCCGGCGTCGCCTCGGGGATCAACAACGCCGTCGCCCGGGTCGCCGGCCTGCTGGCCGTGGCGGTGCTGGGCCTGATCTATTTCGCGCCGGGCGCCCAGGGCTACCCCTGGGTGATGGGCGTCAGCGCCGTGGCGGCCATGACGGCCGGGATCGTCGGGGCGGTGATGATCGAGGGAAAGCCCAGCTTAAAAGCCTAACCCCAAATATTCCGCTCATCCCGGCGAAGGCCGGGACCCAGATCCCAAAGCGGTGTGGCGGATCGGATGAGCTCAGAGCTTTTGGCGTCAGCCCCCGCGCCATTCCATCTGGGTCCCGGCCTTCGCCGGGATGAGCGGATTTTATGAACCCTAGAACCGCTTGGCCACGCCCACCGCCAACTCCAGGTCCGGCGTGTCGCGGTTCAGGCCGACATAGGCCGAGGCGTCCAGTTGCAGGTCCTTGACCGAGGCCGGCGTCCAGGCCGCCGTCAGGTCGAAACTGGCCGAGGTGACATGGCCCGAGGGATCCTCGTCGCGGTCGGCCCAAAGTTCGACGCCCAACGCCACGGGACCGAACGAACGCCCCACCCCGACCGCGCCGCCGAAGCCGGCGTGGCGACCCGAACCGTCGGCGTCCGGACGCAGGTCCAGTTCAGGTGACAAGGCCAGCGACCAGTCGGCGTTCAGGGGCAGCGAGACCGGAACGATCACCCCGCCCTGCCAGGCGTCGCCGCCGATCCCCTCGGCCCCGACCGGGGCGGTGACGAACGGCTGCAAGGCGATCGAGACGCCGTCGCCGCCAGGATTCTTCAAAGACCAGCGCAGGGCCAGGTTCACGTCGCCGACCCCGTCGACGACGGAGACCGCGCCCGAGGCCCGGTCCTTCTCGCGGACCCGTTCGTGCGCCGTCCAGCTGATCTGGCCCTCGACCGTCGAGACCAGGCCCAGCCGCAGTTCGACCGCTCCGAAGGCGAGATCGTCGGTCGAAGTTCCGCCGCCCCGGCTCCAAGACCCGTCGGTCACGCCCAGCTCGGCCTGGAAGCGTCCCGCGTCGAGCACGCAGGGCGGCGAGCCCTTGCCCGGGCGGTCGGCGCAGAAGTCGCGGCCCGCGTCCTGGGCATTGGCGCTGGTCGCCAGCAAGGCGGCCAGGCCGGTGATCATCAGAAACGCGCGCATCCCGCAGTCATCCCTCGCGCTCCCTCTGGAGCTTTGACGCGCAAGGAACACCGGCCGCGTGAAGAAAGCGTGGAACGCGACGCCTTACAGCGCCGAATAGGCCGCGTTGATCAGGCGCACGGCCCGCGGGTCGCCGATCAGCTCGGTCCCTTGCTTGTTCATCACATAGGCCCCCGACACGCCGCGCGACGGATCGGCGAAGGCGCACGAACCGCCCCAGCCGCTGTGGCCGAAAGCTTCCGGCGTCGGACCGTAGAAGAAGTTGGGCGTGTTGCGCATGAAGCCCGCGCCCCAGCTGATCACGAAGGGCAGGACCAGGTCCTGGCCGACGATCCGCTCCGCCGAGGCCTTGGCGATCGTTTCGGGCGACAGCACCTGGACGCCGTCCAGCTCGCCGCCCGAGGCCAGGGCCCCCATCAGTCGGGCCAGGGCCGGAGCCGTCGCATGACCGTTGGCCGAGGGGATCTCGACCCGTCGCCACTCGGTCGTGCCGCGTCCGCCGGGCGCGGCCCACTTGGTCATGAAAGCGGCCTTCACCGCCTCGTTCATCGCCCCGAACTTCGGTAGGCCGGCGGGGCGCATCAGGTCGGCGCAACGAGCGTGCTCGCTGTCGGGCAGGCCGATCCAGAGATCCAGGCCCAGCGGCTCGGCCAGGTCTTCGCGCAAGGCGGTCCCCATGGTCCGGCCGTCGACGCGGCGGAAGATCTCGCCGGCCGTGAAACCGAAGGTCACCGGGTGGTAGCCGCTGGCCGAGCCGATCGGCCACAGCGGGGCCATGGCGGCCAGCTTGGCGGTCGTGGCCCGCCAGTCGAACCAGATGGCCGGATCGGTCTCGTCGGGGAAGCCCGACAGGCCGTCCTGGTGCGACATCACCTGGCCGACCGTGACGTCCTGCTTGCCGTTCTGGGCGAACTCCGGCCAGACCGACGCCACCGTCTGGTCGTAGGTCAGCTTGCCCTGGTCGACCAGGCGGGCGATCAGCAGGGCGGCCACGGCCTTGGTGGTCGAGAACAGCGGCGTCAGGGTGTCGGGCCCGAACGCGACCTCGTGCTTGCGATCGGCATAGCCGCCCATCAGGTCGACCACGATCTCGCCGTGGATCGCCAGACTGAAGCGCGCGCCCAGCTCGCCTCCATCCTGAAAATTGGCCGCGAACGCGTCGCGGACGGCGGAGAAGCGGTCGGGGCAGAAGCCGGTGATGTCGACGGTCATGCGATTTCGTCTAGCCCAGGACGGCGGGGTTTGCCATCGGGTGGATGTCGTCCGCCGGAGCCCGCCCATGACCATCGACCTTCTGGCGCTGCAGTCGTTCTCGGAAAGCCTGGAGACGGCGCTGGACGCCCGCTACATGGTCCACCGCCTGCATCGCGCCGCCGATCCGCAAGGCCTATTGGCGGCCATCGGCCCGAAGGTGCGCGGGATCGTCACCGGCGGCGGAACGGGCGTGCCGGCTGACCTCTGGGCCCAGCTGCCGGCGCTGGAGATCGTGGCGGTGAACGGCGTGGGGCTGGACGCCGTCGACCTGGACCAGGCCGCCGCGCGCGGCGTGGCGGTGACCACGACGCCCGGCGTGCTGACCGACGACGTCGCTGATCTTGCCATCGGCCTGTGGCTGGCCCTGTCGCGCCGGATGATGATCAGCGACCGCTTCGTGCGCCAGGGCCGCTGGAAGCCGGGCGCGAACCCGCCCCTGGCCACTCGCGCCAGCGGCCGGCGGGTCGGGATCCTGGGGCTGGGCCAGATCGGCCGCGCCATCGCCGCCCGCGCCGCGCCCTTCGCCGCCGGGATCGCCTATCACAGCCGCCGTCCGGTCGACGACGCGCCCTACGCCTACGCCGCCAGTCCCGTGGAGCTGGCGCGGGACGTCGAGGTGCTGTTCGTCGCCACGGCCGGCGGAAAAGACACGCAAGCCCTAGTCGACGCCGCCGTGCTGGAGGCGCTGGGACCGACAGGCTTGCTGATCAATGTCGCGCGGGGTTCGGTGGTCGACGAGGCGGCCCTGGTCGCGGCGCTGGAGGCCGGGACCATCGCCGGCGCCGGCCTGGATGTGTTCGAAGAAGAGCCCTACGTCCCGGCCGACCTGCTGAACCGCGACGACGTGGTGCTGCAGCCCCATCGCGGCAGCGCCACGGCCGAGGCCCGCGCGGCCATGGCCGACTTGGTTCTGGCCAACCTGGCGGCGCATTTCGAAGGTTAGGCCAGGCGCTCGATCCGCACGGTCGGCGAGGTCTGCTTGATCCGCGCGGCCATGGCCACGATCGGCAGTTCCGGCGCGTTCCAGATATTGGCCGCCGTCACCGTCTCGGCCACCCCGCCGACGGCGCGAGCCAGGCCGTACGAGATCGTCTGGCCTTCCAGGATCGAGGCGGCGTAGAGGGCGGTCAGCAGGTCGCCGGTGCCGCTGGGCGAGCGCTCGGCCTTGGCGTGGGCCGCCAGCCAGGCTTCCTTGCGGTCGACATAGACCACGCCGATCTCGCTGCCTCTGTGCACGGACGACACCAGGGTCGGCTTGTTCAGCAGACGCCCCGCCCGCACGGCGGCCTGCGGATCGCGCGAGTCCGTGCCCGTCAGACGCTGCAACTCCCAGGCGTTGCAGGCCACCACGTCGGCGCGCGGGATCAGGTCGCTGGCGATCGCCTCGGCCACCTCGGCGGGCACGTAGAGGCCCTTGCCGGCGTCGCCCATGGTCGGGTCGATGATCACGGTCGGCTTGCGCGCCACGGCGCCGGCCACGGTCTCGCGTGGCGAAGCGCGCACGGCGTCGATGGTGCGGGCGGCGGCGCGCACCTGGGCGGCGCTGGCGAAATAGCCGGTGATGACGACGTCGGTCTGGCCGAACAGGCCGTTGGCCTCGATGCCGTCGAGCATGCCCTCGATCACCTCGATCGGGGCGGGCGCGCCGCCGGGCAGGCCCCAGCCGGGATGGCGGCCATACAGCACGGTCGGCACGATCATCGAGTCGATGCGGAACTGCACGAGGGCGGCGGCCTGGGCCGACGCGCCGACCCGGCTGCCGGCGACATGGCTGGAAATGATCAAAGCGAGCGGCATGACTAGCGGCTTAGCCGAGCAATGCGGACTTGAATAGGGCAAGCGCGACAGTGAATGGCGCAGGCGTCATCGAACAAGGTTATCGATTTGTCCGTGCATCCCAAACCTTGCTCAACCGCACAAGGAAAAGGCCCGCGACGGCGTTGACTTGCGAAGCTTGGCCATGAACAGGCTATGGCCATGTTGAGTTTCATTTCGGGCCGTTCCGTCCTGGCGCGCACGGTGCGTCGTTGCCGCCAATGCGGCTTCCGATCCGACGTCGCCGCGTCGTTCCGCCTCGAGCGCGGCGGGATGTTCGAACGTCCCGGCGCGATCTGTTTCGGATGCAAGCCCTACCCCGCCCGGCCCGATCACCTATACTGGCGCGGCTGGTTCAATCAGCTGTTCACCTCCGCCGTGATCGCCTGGTGGTGTGGTTTCGAGCGCGGCCTGACTTTCGGCGTGACGGTCTGGTTGACCCTGGTCATCGCGCGCCCACTGGCCATCCTAATCCATGAAGCCGGACACGTCCTGGCCGCCAAGACGGTCGGCTTCGACGTGGTGGAGGCGCGTGTCGGCCGAGGGCCCGTCACCCTCGCGCGACGCGCATGGGGTGTCCGGTGGACGGTCCATCGCTACGCGGCGCTGGGCGGGCTGACCCTGTTCGTCCCGCCCGAGGGCGCGAGCCGCTGGCGGCGGGCTGTGAGCTACCTCGGCGGCGCCCTGGCCAACCTAGCGGCGGCGAGCGTGGCGGCGGCGCTTTTTCCACCCCTGGACGAAGCCCTGTGGGGCTTGGCGGGAGCGGTCGCCGGCGGCTGGCTGCTCCTGAACCTGCTGATGGCGCTCAGCGCGTTGTGGCCGACCAAGGGCGGCGACCACCCTTCGGACGGCGCGCTGATCGTGGGACTGTTGCGTAAACGCGCCCCCGAGACCGACGAGCGGTTCCCCCTGCTGCGTCAAACCCAGCGCCTGACCCTGGCCGGACGCTTTTCAGAGGCCGCCGACATCTTCGAGGCCCAGTTGAAGACTTGGCCGAACGATCCCTACGTCCTGGGCATGGTCGTCCATTGCACCGCCCAGGCGCAAGGCGACCGCGCCGCCCTGGCCCGCTATCGCCTCCTGGCGGCCGAGGCGCCGGCTGGGCCGCCCCGGCCGTTCGACTGGCACGCGGCCATGACCGGCTGGATGGCCGGGAATATCGCCTGGTCGGCGATCAACGCCGGTCCCGACGCCGATCTCGATCTTGCCGAACGGCAGCTCCAGATCGCGTTGGCGCTGCAACCCGACGCGCCCGCCATCACAGGAACCCATGGCGCCTGGCTGGCCGCTCGAGGCCAGGCCGACATCGGCGAACGCCTGTTGACCCAGGCCCTACCCGAACTCGAGACGCCCGCCGACAAGGCCGCCTTCGCCCGGCGACTGGCCCAGGCCCGGCGCGCGCGAAACGACGCCGTTGGCGCGACCGAGGCCGAACGACTGGCCGACCACATCCTGGCTCGCGCGCACGAACGCCCCGCCGTCTAAGCAAAAGGCCCGCCGCGTTTCCGCGACGGGCCCTTCCGGCTTGGCGGAAAGCCAGGCCTAGTAGCGGTAGTGGTCCGGCTTGAACGGGCCCTTTTCCGGCACGCCGATATAGTCGGCCTGGTCCTTGCGCAGGGTCGACAGCTTGGCGCCCAGCTTTTCCAGGTGGAGGAAGGCGACCTTTTCGTCGAGGTGCTTGGGCAGGGTGTAGACGTCGTTCTTGTAGGCCGACTTGTTGGTCCACAGTTCGATCTGGGCCAGGGTCTGGTTGGTGAAGCTGGCCGACATCACGAACGAGGGGTGGCCCGTCGCGTTGCCGAGGTTCACCAGGCGGCCTTCCGACAGCAGGATGATCTTCTTGCCGTCCGGGAATTCCACGTGGTGGACCTGCGGCTTGATCTCGTCCCACTTGAAGTTCTTCAGGCCGGCGACCTGAATCTCCGAGTCGAAGTGGCCGATGTTGCAGACGATGGCGTTGTTGCGCATCTGCCGCATGTGATCGACGGTGATGACGTCCTTGTTGCCCGTGGCGGTCACGAAGATGTCGGCGCGACCGGCCACGTCGTCCAGGGTCTGGACCTCATAGCCTTCCATCGCCGCCTGCAGGGCGCAGATCGGGTCGATCTCGGTGACGATCACGCGGGCGCCGCCTTGGCGCAGCGAGGCGGCCGAGCCCTTGCCCACGTCGCCGTAGCCGCAGACCACCGCGACCTTGCCCGACAGCATGACGTCGGTGCCGCGACGGATGGCGTCGACCAGCGATTCCCGGCAGCCGTACAGGTTATCGAACTTCGACTTGGTGACGCTGTCGTTGACGTTGATGGCCGGGAACGGCAGGTCGCCCTTGGCGGCCATCTGGTACAGGCGGTGGACGCCCGTGGTGGTTTCTTCCGACACGCCGCCGATGGCGTCGCGGATCGCGGTGTAGAAGCCCGGCTTTTCGGCCAGATAGCGCTTCATCACCTTGAAGAGGGCTTCTTCTTCTTCGTTCTGCGGGTTGTTCAGAAGGGTCGGATCTTTCTCGGCCTTCGGACCCAGCACGCACAGCAGGGTGGCGTCGCCGCCGTCGTCGAGGATCAGGTTCGGATAGCCGCCGTCATGCCATTCGAAGATCTTGTGGGCGTATTCCCAGTACTCGACCAGGTTCTCGCCCTTGAAGGCGAACACCGGCACGCCTGAAGCGGCGATGGCCGCGGCCGCGTGGTCCTGGGTCGAGAAGATGTTGCACGAGGCCCAGCGCACTTCGGCGCCGAGCGCCGTGAGGGTCTCGATCAGAACGCCGGTCTGGATGGTCATGTGCAGGCTGCCGGCGATGCGGGCGCCCTTCAGCACCTGGGCCGGGCCGTATTCGGCGCGGGTGGCCATCAGACCGGGCATTTCGGTCTCGGCGATGGCGAGTTCCTTGCGGCCGAAATCGGCGAGCGAGATGTCCTTGACGATGTAGTCGGCCACGGTCGGCTCCTGCGGTCGGGGGATGGTCTTGCGCGGTCTATACCGCGCCCAGCCCGTTCTCGCAATTAAGGCATAAGGATTCCTTTATATGCCCGGCTCGCCGAGGCGCTATTCGACCGCGCCCGCAACAGAGATCACCAGAAGCGCTTGGCCTCGGCGAAGCTCACATAGGCGCCCTGGGCCTCGGCCAGCAGCTCGGCCTCGCGGTCGGACCCGCCCGCCGTCAGCCGGCCGGCGGCGAAGGCGGCCTCGGGATCGTCGCACGACAGCGCCACCTCGCGGGCCAGGGCCTCGCGAACAGCCAGGTCGTTGAGCGCGCCCAGGGCGTCCTGCAGATCCCGGGTCGCCTCGACGAAGCCGGCCAGGCGCCTGGGATGGTCGGGGAACAGAGCGCCCAGGTCCTCGACGGCGTAGCGCAGCTTCTTGCCCCGGATGCGCAGCTCATGGCGCTCTTGGGGGCTCAGCGCCGCCAGGTCGCGACCGTCCTGGCGGATGCGGCGACGGCGCTTGTCCAGGGCCTTGGCGGCGAAGGCCGTGGCGGCCTTGTCGCGGCGTTTTTCCAGCCGCTTGTCGGTGGTCCAGGGACCGGCCTCCAGCCAGGCGGCCGCCTCGATGGCCAGGACGCGGAAGCGAGCGCTGTCGACGGCCGCGTCGGCCTTGGCGTAGGCGTCCGTCTGGGCGGCCAGCAGCGCCTTGCCGAACGCCGCCAGGGCGCGCGCTTCGTTCTGGGCCGCCTCATCGGGCTGCAAGTCGCTATCGGCGGCCTGGCTGGCTTCGGCCTGCTCCTCGGCGGCCGGCCGCCAGACGTCGGCGATGAACACGTCCAGGTTCCGGGCCGGTCCCAGTTCGTCGGCCAGCCATTTCAGCTCGGTCTTGACGTGGAGGGCGGCCGGATCGCCGGCCAGGGCCTTGAAGGTCGACAACAGGGCCCGGAACCGCCGCGCGGCCACGCGCAGCTTGTGCACCCGCTCGGGAGCCGGCCGAGCGCGCAGGGCCTCGGCGGCGGCGCAAAGGCGGCACAGCGCCGTTCGGCCCAGAGCCTGCAACACCTCGCCGGTCGTCGCCCCGGGATCCAGCGGCGCGTCGGGTCGCGGACCGTCCTGCTCGTCCAGCGCCAGGGCGTAGCCCCGCTCGGCCTTGCTGATCAGCGACAGGCGCAGCGGCGCGTGGGCGGCCAGATCCCGGGCCAGGTCGAACAGCACGCGCGCCGCGCCGGTCTTGAGCTCCAGCTCCAATTCGCTGACCCCGGCCCGACGGTCATCGGCCAGCAGCTCGCCCTGGTCCAGGGCCGCTTCGATGGTCGCTCCATCGCGTTCGATCAGTCGGGTCACCCGTTTGACATTGGTGGCGAACACCGGGGCCAGGGCGTCGCCGTTGATGACCTTGGCCGCCGGGGTCTGGGCCAGCAGATCGCGGTCGGGCTCGGGCCCCTCCACGGCGCTTTCCCACTCGCCGCGCGCGAAGACGCCGCCCGACGAGGCCGATTTCAAGGTCTGCTTGCGGCCGTTCTCGCCATCGCGGATGCGCAGGCCAAAGCCCGCCTTGCGCAGGGCATGGTCGACGGTGTCGAAATAGGTCGCGTCGAGCTGTCGAACCGCTTCCCGCCCCTCGAGCCGGGCCAGGATCACGTCCGAAGACTCCGGGGCGATCAGGAACTTCAGCTCGATTTCGTGATCCATGCGACCGTTATAACCGGACACGCCGGTTTTGGCTCCATCGGCTGTCGCGAGCGCGCGCACGCGACGACTGTTGTGTGCGGACGCACGCGGGACGTGCTTGCCAATCAAACTGGCGGAGTCCAAACCTGCGCGCCATGAGCCAGATCAACGCCGCCCAACCCCGCTACGATTGGACCCTGGACGAGGTCCAGGCCCTGTTCGACCAGCCGTTCATGGAACTGGTGTTCCAGGCCGCGACCGTGCACCGGGCCGGGTTCGACCCCAGCGAAGTGCAGCTGTCGCAGCTGCTGTCGGTCAAGACCGGCGGCTGCGCGGAGAACTGCGGCTATTGCAGCCAGTCGGCCCACTTCAAGACCGGCCTGAAGGCCGAGAAGCTGATGGACGCCGAGGTGGTGATCGCCAAGGCCCGCGAAGCCCGCGACGGCGGGGCCCAGCGCTTCTGCATGGGGGCGGCCTGGCGCGAGCTGAAGGATCGCGACCTGCCCAAGCTGGCGGCGATGATCGGCGGGGTGAAGGCCCTGGGCCTGGAAACCTGCGCCACCCTGGGCATGCTGACGCCCGACCAGGCCAGGCAGCTCAAGGACGCCGGGCTCGACTACTACAACCACAACCTCGACACCGGTCCCGAGTACTACGGCGACGTGGTCACCACCCGCACCTATCAGGAACGGCTCGACACCCTGGCCTATGTGCGCGACGCGGGCATGAGCACCTGCTGCGGCGGCATCGTCGGCATGGGCGAGACCCGCCGCGACCGCGCCAGCCTGCTGCGTCAGCTGGCCACCCTGCCCAGCCACCCCGACAGCCTGCCGATCAACGGCCTGGTGCCGGTCAGCGGCACGCCCTTGGGCGACGCGATCCTGAAGGATGGCGAGAAGGCCATCGACTCGATCGAGTTCGTGCGCACCATCGCCGTGGCCCGCATCGTCTGTCCCAAGTCCATGGTCCGCCTGTCGGCCGGCCGCGACGAGATGAGCCGCGAGCTGCAGGCCCTGTGTTTCCTGGCCGGCGCCAACTCGATCTTCGTCGGCGGCAAGCTGCTCACCACGCCTCTGCCGGGTCAGGACGAGGACAGCGCCCTGTTCCAGGACCTGGACCTGCGGCCCATGGGCTTGGCCAAGGCCCTCGCGCCGGAAGCCGTGGCGGCGGAGTAGGGACAAAACCTTCGGCGCCTCGGCGGCGAACACTTGCCCCCTACGGGTCGCTTCGCGACCGTCTTCCCCCAGAGGGGGAAGAGGCTTCGAGCGCGCGTCCTCCGCCCCCTATGGGGGCGGACAGACGGCGGAGCCGTCAGGTGGGGGCAAGTCAGTGCGCCACAAAGAGGAGCCTTACCGCTCCTCGTCGAACCTGTTCGACACCAGTTCCGTCAGCGCCTCGACGGCCGCGTCGGCTTCGGGGCCCTCGGCTTCGATGTCGATGGTCGAGCCGATGCCGGCGGCCAGCATCATCAGGCCCATGATCGAGCGGGCGTCGACGCTGGTGCCGTCGCGGGCGACCGTGACCTCGGCGTCGAAACCGGAAGCCAGCTTGACGAACTTGGCCGAGGCCCGGGCGTGCAGGCCCCGTTCGTTGACGATCTCGACCGTGCGCGCCGCCATGCGACTCATTTTTCTCCCGCGAGCACGTAGGAGGCCACGGAGATATATTTGCGTCCAGCCTCTTGGGCGTGGGCGACGCAGGCCTGCAGGGTTTCGCGCTGGCGCACGCTGGCCAGCTTGATCAGCATCGGCAGGTTCAGGCCGGCGATCACCTCGGCCTTGGTCTGCTCCATCACCGAAATGGCCAGGTTCGAGGGCGTGCCGCCGAACATGTCGGTCAGCAGAATCACGCCGTCGCCCTCGGTGTCGACCGCGGCGCACGCCTTCAGAATGTCCGACCGGCGACGTTCCA
Source organism: Caulobacter soli (assembly GCF_011045195.1). Classification (GTDB taxonomy): domain Bacteria; phylum Pseudomonadota; class Alphaproteobacteria; order Caulobacterales; family Caulobacteraceae; genus Caulobacter; species Caulobacter soli. The sequence goes on from NZ_CP049199.1 coordinate 5,016,118, forward strand.
TGTCGTCCTCCGGGCCGATGCAGATGGCCGCGACCGCGCTCTGCGGGCCGACCACATGCTCCATGGCGGAGACGAACTCCTCCGCCAGCCGCCCGTGCGTGACTATCACGAGCCCGATCATGCCTGATCTCTCAAACGGGATCCCCATAACCCGTGGCGGCCAGGGAGGGCCGCGCGGGCCGCCTTGATACGCTTGTTAGTCGGCGACTCCAAGATGCTCAAACACCCGCCTGATTTTCCCCGGCGCGCCGGGTTCCAGAGGCCACAGGTCCAGCACCGGCGTGGAAACGCCCTCGATGACCTCGAAGATGGGGTCGGGCAGCCGCTCCACCGCCTGCGGCCGATCCACGCAGCGCACCAGCAGATCGATTCGACAGAACGGGCGAAAGGCCTGGGACAGCACCCCGACGCCCCGCGCCTCGACCAGTCCGGCCAGGGTTTCGGGCGCGCGGCCAAAGAGCTTGCCGGCCGAAACGAACACCACGGTTCGGTCGTCGGCCACCAGGACGAAGCCCTGGTCCAGGGCCCGCAGCGCCAGATCGCTCTTGCCGACGCCCGACGGCCCCTCGATCAGCGCGCCGCGCCAGACGCCGGCGACCCGGCGGGCGATCAGGCCGGCGTGGCGGATCATTCGCGCGAACCGCCATCACGAGGGGCGTCGCGTTGCCCCCCATCGCGTTGACCGCCGTGATGATGCGTATTGTGAGCGCCGGCCTCGGGCAGGTCGATCCGGAACCGCGCCCCGATGACCTTGCCGTCGGCGTCCTTGCGATTCTCGGCCCGCATGGTCCCGCCATGCGCCTCGACGATCTGGCGGGCGATCGACAGGCCCAGGCCCGAATTGCCGCCGAACGCCTTGCCCTTGGGCCGCGAGGTGTAGAACCGCTCGAAGATGGTTTCCAGATTCTCGGGCGGAATGCCCGGACCGTCGTCGTCGACCGTGACGATCAGCCGGTTGTGGTCGCGCAGGCCCCAGTCGCGGGCCAGGCTCACCCGCACCTCGCCGTCGGCGGCGCTGAACGAGCGGGCGTTGTCGATCAGGTTGCGGAACACCTGGCCCACCGGGGTCTCGCGCGCCACGATCCGGGCGTGCTGAGGCGCGGCCTGGGCGTCGAAGGTCACCCGCACGCTGCCCGGGGCGTCGCCCGGGCGCAGCTGGGCCTCGTAGAGGTGGATGACCTCGGCCAGTAGCAGGTTCAGCTCGAAGGCCCGCGGCGCCTCGCGCGACAGCTCCGCGTCCAGCCGCGAGGCGTTGGAAATGTCGGTGACCAGGCGGTCCAGACGCGTGACGTCCTGCTGCAGAATGCCCAGCAGCCGGGCCCGGGCGGCGGGGTCGGTCACCAGGTCCAGGGTCTCGATCGCCGAGCGGATCGAGGTCAGGGGGTTCTTGATCTCGTGGGCGACGTCGGCGGCGAAGCGCTCGATGGCGTCCATCCGCTCGGACATCGAGTCGGTCATCTCCTCCAGGGCCCGCGACAGGTCGCCCAGCTCGTCCTTGCGGCCGGAAATGTCGGGCAGGGAGATGGCCCGAGCCCCGTCCAGCCGCACGCGGTCGGCGGCGCTGGCCATGCGCAGCACCGGCTGGGCGATCAGGCGGTTGAGCAGGAACGACGAGATCAGGGTGGTGACGATGGCGATCAGGGCGAAGGGCAGCAGGGCCTTGCGCTCGGCGGCGATGATCTGGTCGACGTCGCCGGCCTCGAGCGTCAGGACGCCCAGGACCGCGCGCACGTGCTGGATGGGGATCGACACCGACACCACCCGCTCGCCCATCTCGTCCAGGCGGGTTCCAGCCACCGGCTCGCCCAGCTTGGCCTGGGCGATCTCGGCGGCCAGGGCCTCGCGGGCCGCCTCGGCGACCTTGGGCTTGGTGTCGGGGCTGTGGGCGGGCAGGCCGAACGCGGTTTGGCCGGGCTTGCGGGCCGGCGGCAGGACCTTGGACTCCACCCGGTCGGCGACGACATAGGAATCGGCCAGTTGATTGCCCTGGGCGTCGAACAATCGCGCCCGTTGCGAGCGCGGGATGAACAGGCTCTGCAGGATGTCGCTAGCCTGGTCCGGCACCAGGCGCGGCTCGGGGTCGCCGACCGTGGCGGCCAGGTCGATGACGTTGGCGATCAGCTCGCCCTGGGTGGTCAGGCTGTCGATGCGGGTGTTGATCAGGCCGCTGCGCAGCTCGTTCAGCACCAGCGCCCCGCCCAGCAGCACGGCCAGGGCCAGCATGTTGAGCCCGATGATCAGCCGGCCCAGGCGCGAACCCCTGGGCCAAGCCAATTTGGGCCAGGCAAGCTTGGGCCAGCCGGGTTTCGGCCAGCTCAGCCGGCGCTTCGGCTTGGCCTGCTGTCCGGGGTCCCCGGCCATCGCGCGATCAGGATTCGCGATATCGGTAGCCGACGCCATACAGGGTTTCGATGGAATCGAACTCCGGATCGACTTGGCGGAACTTCTTGCGCATCCGCTTGATGTGGCTGTCGATGGTGCGGTCGTCGACATAGACCTGATCGTCGTAGGCGGCGTCCATCAGGTTGTCGCGGCTCTTCACGAAGCCCGGGCGCTGGGCCAGCGATTGCAGCAGCAGGAATTCGGTGACCGTCAGGCGCACCGGCCGGCCGTCCCACAGGCTGTCGTGGCGCGCGGAATCCAGGGTCAGCTTGCCGCGCTTCATGATCTTGGAATTGGCCGCGCCCGGCGCGACACCCGGCTCGTCCTCTTCCGGACGGGCCCGGCGCAGCACGGCCTTGACCCGCTCCAGCAGCAGGCGCTGGCTGAACGGCTTGTGGATATAGTCGTCGGCCCCGAGGTTGAAGCCGAGGATCTCGTCGATCTCGTCGTCCTTGGAGGTCAGCATGATCACCGGGATCTCGGTGGTCTGGCGCAGGCGGCGCAGCACTTCCATGCCGTCCATGCGCGGCATCTTGACGTCCAGGATCACCAGATCGGGGGCTTGGCTCTCGACCGCGTCAAGTCCCGACGCGCCGTCGTAATAAGCCTTCACCACGTGACCGTGGCTTTCCAGCGCCAGCGAAACCGAGGCGACGATGTTCTCGTCGTCGTCGATGAGAGTAATATCGGCCATCGAGCCCTATGGGTCCTTTCGCTGCTTCCCGCCGATACTATCGACCGGCGTCGCTCGCTACAACGCGCCCCCCACAACGCATGAAGGCGGCCAAGCTTTCCCTGCCTTTTGCGGCTCCAGCGTGGCGTCATTGCGGCGCGGCCCGATAGAGCCCTCGCGGCGGCAACCTCACCTTAAGGTCTTGTATCCCATAAGGGAGCTTCGGGGAGCCCTTTGCCGATGAGCGATCAAGTCCATTACGAGCTGTTCGTGCGCCGAAAGGTCGGCGCGCAATGGACGCTCGACATGGCGACCGAGGTTCGGACCCATGCCCTGCAGACCGCCGAAGAGGCGCTGGAGCAGGGCCGGGCGGTCGCCGTGCGGGTCAGCAAGGAAACCCTCGACAAGGCGACCGGCGAATACAAGTCGATCTCGATCTTCACCAAGGGCCAGGTCGACGGCGGCAAGCCCAAGAAGCAGCAGGAGGACCTGGATCCCCTCTGCGTCCAGCCCGCCGACCTCTACACCGCCCACGCCCGCGATCGCATCGGCCGCCTGCTGGAAGGCTGGCTGGAGCGTCACAACGCCACCCCGTTCGAGCTGCTGCACCGGCCCGACCTGGTCGAGCAGCTGGAAGCCTCGGGCACCGACCTGCAGCACGCCCTGCAGAAGATCGCCATTCCCGAGGCCGAGGCCCGGGGCATGTCGGTCCACGAGCTGATCCGCACCTTCCAGGGCCTGGTCGAGCGCACCGTCGCCAACCTGATGAAACAGTTCAAGAAGGGCGCCCTGCCCGACCTGGACAAGGAAGGTTTCGCCCGGGCCGCCGAACGCCTGGCCGTCGATCCCGACCGCGCCTTCCTGCTGGGGGCCGGCGTCGCCGCCTCGATCGCGCCCGGCAAGAACTGGTCCGAGAAGATCGCCCGCCTGCTCGACCTGGCCGACGCCGCGCCGACCGAGCCCAAGGCCCGGGCCGCCGCCCTGGCCGCCATCGAGACGCCGCTGGCCGAGATCATCGGCTCCAAGGCCGGCATGGCCGACCTGCTGGGCAGCAACAAGGAAGGCGGCGACGCCGACCTCGGCACGACCCTGGCGGCCATGACCCGCCTGACGGGCGGCGCCCAGGTCGAGGCCCTGATCCGCATCGAGGCCGGGGTGCGCAACTGCATGCCCGAACTGAACGGCACGGCCAAGCGCCTGTGCGACTGGCTGAACGGCGAGGACTTCCCCGCCGTGCGGATGTCGATCGCCCAGCGCGTGCTCAAGGAACTGAACGGCGTGCGGCGCCTGAAACCCGCCGACGCCGAGGCCGAGATCGAATATCTGCGCGCCCTGGCCATGAGCCTGACCGCCGCCGCGGGCCGCATCCTGCCGCCGGAAGACATCACCAGCGCCTTCACCACCCGCTCCAAGACCTTGCTGAACGGCGAATTCATCGAGGCCCTGCTCGGCCGCGATCGCTCGTCGCGCGAGGAGGTGCAGATGCTGATCCGCCTGGCCGAGAACGTCATGGGCGCGGTCAACAAGCGCATGGCCGCCCGGTGGCTGTCGGCCAACGTCCTGGCCCTGCGCTTCGAGCGCGAACTGCGCCAGGGACCGGACTCGGCGGCCGCCAAGCTGGCCGCCCTGGCCGCCCTGCAACGCGCCCTGGTCCGCTCGGGCCTGGTGGTCGAGGACTACGAGCCGCTATGCGCCCGCCTGGGCGAGGTGGGCGGCATGATCGAGGCCGACGCCCGCCTGGTCACCATGCTGGTCCGCGCGCCGGCGTCCCTGGCCCAGAAGATGTCGGTGCTGATCAAGCTGGCCATGGGCGAGGCCGGTCCCACCGGCCCGGTCGCCGACAAGGCCAAGGCCGAAGTGATGAAACTGGCCCGCGCGCCGGAGACCCGCGAGGAACTCGCCGCCTCGCCCGAGACCATGGACCTGCTCAAGGGCATGGTTCAGCAGAAGGCGGCGGCTTAACTCTCGCGAAAGCGTGAGCTTCAAGTAAAAATGGAATACTAGAGGCCATCAGAACCGCATCGGGGGGGGGTGAGATGGCTAGCGAAAGAGAGCCGGTCGGCCTGAGCGCCACCGGTGGCATGGCCATCTCATTTGTTGTCCTTTTGGAAGGCGTCACCAACGGTGATGCAGCCAAGAATCCGGCGACATGGATGTATCCAATCGCCGGAGCGATGTTAGCGGCTAGCGGACTCTCGATTGTCTTCTCCGGTGCGATAGCAGGCGAAGACCCGCCAGAGGCTCGCCGCTCCATGTTTGCGATGACGAAACCGTTGCGGATATCCGGCGCACTTGTTTCGATTATTTCGGATTTTTCCATACAAATACTTGCAGTTATGCTCGGCTATCAGATAGCAAAAAGAGCCGGAACGCTTACAGAGCAAGCATTTATACTGGTGTTATTCGCCGGATTTGTCGTGAACGGCTTGTCGTCTATGGTAGTTGAATGCCTTTTGACGCTAGCAATATTTTACAAGCGCATCATTGAGCGAAGGGGGCGGGAGGTCTCGCCCCGCGTAAATACGTTCATTCACGCGCTGGAAGAAAAGGCCAAACCGCCAAATCCCGCGCCTCCCTTGCTGACGCCAAAGCCTGAAGCGGAAAAAACGCCCCGAAGAAGGCGAAGGGCTGCGGCGCGCAGGGACCTTGGAAACAACGACGACGGAAAGCTGGGACCTTAGCGTTTCAACGCGTCAACCAGCGCCCCAACCACACGATCCACATCCCCATCCGCCATCGTCGGATACAGCGGCAGGGTCAGGCACCGGGCGTACCAGGCCTCGCTGCCGGGCAGGTCCAGAGCGCCGTAGCGGGCCTGGTAGTAGGGCTGGGTGTGGACGGGGATGTAGTGGACCTGGCTGCCGACGCCCTGGGCCTTCAGGGCCTCGACCACCGCGCGGCGGCTCGTGCCCAGAGCTTCGAAGTCGATCAGCACGGTCAGCAGGTGCAGGGCCGGGTCGGACCAGGCGGGGCTCGTCGCCAGGCGCACGGCCGGGGCCAGGGCGGCCAGCTTTTCGGCGTAGAGCCCCGCCAGGGTCCGCCGTCGCGCCACGAAGCGATCGAGCTTGGCCAGCTGCGAGATGCCCAGGGCGCAGAGCACGTCGGGAATGCGGTAGTTGAAGCCCAGCTCGGGCATCTCGTACACCCACGGCTCGGCGCCGGCGGGACGGACCATGCCGTGGCCGCGCAGGGACCGGGCCCGCGCCGCCAAGGCGGCGTCGTTGGTGGTCAGCATGCCGCCCTCGCCCGTGGCCAGGGTCTTGACCGGATGGAACGAGAAGCTGGCGAACGCCGAATAGGCCCCGTCGCCGACCGGATGGGCCGCATCGTCAAACGTGGCGACCGAACCCAGGGCGTGGGGCGCGTCCTCGACCAGCACCGCGCCAACGCCGTTAGCCAGGGCCTTCAGGCCCGGCAGATCGCAGACATCGCCGCGCAGGTGGACGGGCAGCACGGCCTTCACCCGGCGATCGCCGGCCCGCTTCAGGGCGTCGGCCAGGGTCTCGGGCGTCATCAGGCCGCTGTCGGGGTCGACATCGGCGAACACCACCTCGGCGCCGACATAGCGGGCGCAGTTGGCGGTGGCGAGAAAGGTGACCGACGGGGCGATGCACACGTCGTCCTCGCCGACCCCAAGGGCCAGCATGGCCAGGTGCAGGGTGGCGGTGCCGTTGGCGACGGCGATGGCGTGCTCGGCGCCGACCTTCCGCTTGAAGGCGGTCTCGAAGGCCTCGACCGTCGGTCCCGTCGTCAGGAAATCGGCGCGCAGGGCCGCCGCCACCGCCGCCACGTCGTCGTCCTCGATGGTCTGACGGCCGTAGGGGAGGAACGGCGGGCCGCTCATCAGGCCTTCTCGGCCAGCATGGCGTTCAGGCCGTCTTCGCTGAGCCAGTCGTCATTGCTGTCGCTGCTGTAGCTGAAGCCCTCGGCCACGTCCTTGGCCTCGGCCTCGCCGCGGAAAGGCGTGCGCGGATATTCGACGAAGGTGGGCTCGATCACGTAGCGATCGGACAGCTCGATCGTGGCGCGGGCGTCGTCGGCGCTGATCATCATCTCGTGCAGCTTCTCGCCCGGGCGGATGCCGACGATCTTCATGCCGACGTCCGGCGACATGGCCTTCACCAGGTCGGGCATGGTCATCGACGGGATCTTCGGCACGAAGATCTCGCCGCCGCGCATGATCTCCAGCGACGACAGCACGAACTCCACGCCCTCGTTGAGGGTGATCCAGAACCGGGTCATCCGCGCGTCGGTGACCGGCAGCTCGGTCGCGCCCTGGCTCAGCAGGCGCTTGTAGAGCGGCACGACGCTGCCGCGCGAGCCCACCACGTTGCCGTAGCGGACCACCGCGAAGCGGGTGCCGATGTCGCCCGACAGGTTGTTGGCGGCCACGAAGGTCTTGTCCGAGGCCAGCTTGGTCGCGCCATAGAGGTTGATCGGATTGCAGGCCTTGTCGGTCGACAGGGCCACCACCTGCTTGACGTGATTGTTGAGGCTGGCCCAGACCACGTTCTCGGCGCCCAGCACGTTGGTGTGGATGCATTCGGAGGGGTTGTATTCGGCGGCCGGCACCTGCTTCAGCGCCGCGGCGTGGATGACGATGTCGACGCCGCGCAGGGCCAGGGTCAGGCGCTCGCGATCGCGCACGTCGCCCAGGAAGAAGCGCATTTTGCCGTAGGTCGCCTCGTCGAACTGCTCGCGCAGTTCCAGCTGCATGTCGCTCTGCTTCAATTCGTCGCGGGAATAGACGATCACCTTCCGCGGGTTGGAGCGCTTGAGGACGGTCTCGATGAAACGGCGGCCAAACGAGCCGGTGCCGCCGGTCACCAGAATGACCTTGCCGTCCAGATCGAGGGTTTTCGGTGAAAAGCGCCCCAAGTTCAGCCTCCTGCGCCCCCGCGGCGCGTCGACGCGCACGGGACGATTCATGGTTAACACCCCTTTGTGCCCGTCAGACGTAAAGAGGACGTCAACCACGTCGTGTCACAAGGGCCCATGCGCCGCGCCCTCCTCCCCATCCTGTCCTTGCTGGCCGCCGTCAGCCTGGCCGCCCCGCCCGCCTTCGCCGGTCACGGCAAGGAGGAGAAGAAGGCGCCCGCGACCTATTTCGCCCTCCAGCCCCTGACGGCGACCACGATCCGCCGCGACGGCCGCCGGGGCGTCATGACCCTGGAAATCGGCGTCGAGGCCCTGGACCCCAAGCTGATGGACTACGCCCAGAAGTCCGAACCGCGCCTGCGCGCCGCCTTCGCCCAGACGCTGATGACCTATACGGCCGGCATGCCACGCGGCGCGCCGCCGGACCTGACCTATCTGGGCGGCAAGATGCAGGACGCCGCCGACAAGGTGCTGGGCCGCAAGGGCTCCAAGGTGCTGCTCGGCTCGGCGATGGTGAACTAGGGACTACTTCTTCCGCCGCTCGCGGAAGAACCCCCTCAGCAGGTCGCCGCTCTCCTGAGCCATCACGCCGCCGGTGACCTCGGGCCGCCAGTGGCAGGTGGGCTGGGCGAAGAACCGGGGGCCATGGACCACAGCCCCGCCCTTGGGATCCTCGGCGCCGAACACCACCCGGCCGATCCGCGCGTGGCTGATGGCGCCGGCGCACATGGCGCAGGGCTCCAGCGTCACCACCAGGGTCAGGTCGGTCAGCCGGTAGTTCTCAAGCTTGGCGGCGGCGATCCTGATCGCGGCGATCTCGGCGTGGGCCGTGGGGTCGTGCGCGCCGATCGGCCCGTTGCCGGCGCGGGCGATCACTTCGCCGGTGACCGGGTCCAGGATCACCGCGCCGACCGGCGTCTCGCCCGCTTCAGCGGCGGCGCGGGCCTCGTCCAGCGCCAGGCTCATGGCCTCGAGATCTCGCTCAGCTTGATCCCCGCCCGGATCGGTGCGCATTAGAAAACCGCCCATCGTGAGATGCGCCCCGCCCTTGAAGGACCGACGCCGTGACCGAGAAATACCAACCCCACCTGCATGACAACGCCATTCCGGGTCAAGACGACGACGGAGACGGCGCGCGAGTGGCCAAGATGCTGGCCCGGGCCGGCGTGGCCTCGCGGCGCGCGGTCGAACGTCTGATCGAGGATGGCCGGGTGGCGCTGAACGGCGAAGTGCTGACTACCCCCGCCATCAAGGTCCGCCCTGACGACATCCTGACCGTCGACGGCAAGATGATCGACGCGCCGGAATCCACCCGGGTCTTCCGCTATCACAAGCCCACCGGGCTGATGACCACCCACAACGATCCCAAGCAGCGCCCGACGGTGTTCTCGGCCCTGCCGCGCGACCTGCCGCGCCTGATCTCGGTCGGCCGCCTGGACCTCAACTCCGAGGGCCTGCTGCTGCTGACCAATGACGGGGCCCTGTCGCGGGCGCTGGAGATGCCGAACAACGCCTGGGTGCGCCGCTATCGCGCCCGCGCCTTCGGCGACACCACCCAGGCCAAGCTGGACCGGCTGAAGGACGGCTGCACCGTCGAGGGCGTGCGCTACGGCCCGATCGAGGCGCGCCTGGACAAGGCCCAGGAAAAGGCCGGCGGCGGCAAGAACATCTGGATCACCCTGTCGCTCAGCGAAGGCAAGAACCGCGAAGTGCGGCGGGTGCTGGAGTCCATCGGCCTGAAGGTCAACCGCCTGATCCGCCTGTCCTACGGCCCGTTCGCCCTGGGCACGCTGCTGCCGGGCCAGGTCGAGGAGGTTGGCCCCCGGGTGATCCGCGAGCTGCTGGAAGGCATCGTCGCCGAAGAGAACATGCCCAAGGGCGACAAGCCCCAGTTCATCGGCGTGGCCGATCCGCTGAAGGCCGTCGGCACGGCGGGCGGCGGCGACATGCAGCGGCGGGGCGTGCCTCGCACCCACAAGGCGCTTCAGACCGCGATCCTGCTCCCCGAGGAAAAGGTCGAGGAAGAAAAGTTCGTCCGCAAGCCGGGCTGGGCCAAGCCCAAGAAGAAGCCCGCGATCGCCGGCCGCGCGCCGGTCGCGCACGCCAAGAAGTCGATCGAGAGCAAGATGATCGGCCCCAAGCCGCTGTCCTATCGCGACGCCGCCGCCAAGCGGATCCGCGACAAGGAGCTGGCCGATAAGAACGCGGCCGACAAGCGCGCGGCGCAAGGCAAGGAGGCGCGGCCCGCCAAGCCGGCGGGGCCGGCGTCGTCCAAGCCGAAACTCGGCGCGCTGCGGGCCAATGGTTATAAGCCGCTGGGCGACGGTCCGGCCAAGACCGGGGGCAAGCCCGGCGGCGCGCGTCCGGGCGGCAAGCCCAGCACGGTCAAGGCGGCGGGCGCGGGCAAGCCGGGCGAGGCCGGCAAGGTCTGGTCGAAGCCGGGCATGGCCAAGTCGGACGGTCCCAAGGGCGCGCCACGTGCAGGCGGCAAGCCGAGCGGTCCGCGCGGCAAGCGGTAGCGGGTCAGCCCCTCAGACCCCGCGCCAGGTTTCCCGTCCGTTTGACCACGGTGATCAGGCTTCCCACAACGATCACCAGCAGGCCGCAGAACAGCGTCAGGCCGTGGCCGCGCCACAGCGGTTCGAACATGGCGATCAGGCAGAACGCCGTCAGCGTCGCCATGCGCTGCTGCTTGGCCATCGGACCGGAGAAGTCGGCGGGCTGGCCCAGGCCCCGGCCCAGTTCGCGGACATAGGCGGTGAGCACCGCCAGCACCGCCGCGATCCAGCCCAGCGCGCCGCCGCCGACAATCCCCGCCGACTGCGCGCTGTAGCCGGCCCCGGCCAACAGCAGCACGTCGGCGATCCGGTCGGGCAGCTCGTTCCAGATCGGCCCGGCGGGACTGGCCCGTCCATGCTCGACCGCCACCATCCCGTCCAGCAGGTTGCACAACAGCCGCGCCTGGATGCTCGCCGCCGCCAGCAACAGCAGCAGCGCCCGCAAGACCCAGCCGTCCAGCGCCCCGGCCGCCATGATCAGCGCCGCGCCCAGAGCGGCGAAGGCGACGCTGGTCGCCGAGATCGCGTCCGGGCTGACCTTGGCGGCGGCCAGGCGCCCGGCCAGCCGGCGGGCGAAGGCGGCGTCGCGCACCTTCAACGGGCGACGGTTGTCCTGAGTCATGCGACGCTCTCCTTCGTGACGAGAACTAGGCTATAGCTAAACGGGTTCACCGCCAGGCGGCGCGTTGGCAGGAGCCGCATTGGACATCGTCGCGACCGTTCGAGCCTTCTTCGCCGCCCAGCCGCCCGTGCTGCTGATCGGCCTGGCCGGCGTGGTGGCCCTGCTCAGCGTCGCCGGGGCGATCGCCACGGCGCTGACCGCGCTGAGGCCTGGCCAGGACTATCGCGAGCTGCGCCAGCGCATCGCCAGCTGGTGGGTGATGGTCGCCCTGCTGGCCGGGGCCCTGCTGCTGGGCTGGCAGGCCACCGTCGTGGTCTTCGCCCTGATCTCGTTCATGGCCCTGCGCGAGTTCCTGTCCCTGGCCCCGATCCGCAAGGAGGATCGCCCCGCGATCCTGGCGGCCTATCTGGCCCTGACGGCCGCCTACGGCTTCATCGCCGCCGACCGCTACATGTTCTACCTGGTGTTCATCCCGGTCTGGACGTTCCTGGGCCTGCCGTTCCTGATGGCCATGCTGGGCCAGACGCGCGGCTTCCTGACCACCGCCGCCACCTTCCACTGGGGCCTGGTGACCTGCGTCTACAACCTGGGCTTCGCGGCGTTTCTGATGCGGACGCCGAACACCGACACACTGCCGGCCGGCGCGGCGGGCCTGGTGTTCTTCCTGCTGCTGGTCACCGAGTTCAACGACGTGGCCCAGTACGTGTTCGGCAAGCTGCTGGGCCGTCACAAGATCGCGCCCACGGTCAGCCCCAACAAGACCTGGGAGGGTTTCCTGGGCGGCTGGCTGGCGACGGGCCTGCTGATCTGGTTCGCCGGACCGGTGTTCACGCCGCTGGCCGGCCATGGCCTGCTGGTCGTCGCGATGGCCCTGCCCGTGGCGGGCTTCGCCGGCGACGTCACCATGAGCGCGGTCAAGCGCGACATTGGGGTCAAGGACACCTCGCACGCCATTCCCGGCCACGGCGGCGTGCTGGATCGCGCCGACAGCCTGACCTTCACCGCACCGCTCTACTTCCACCTGCTGGCGCTGTTTGCTCTGGATAAGTTCTGACCATGGGCTGGCTGCGGTTCCTGTTGCTGGTGCTGGTCGCCCGCCCCCTGGCGCTGTTCCTGACCGGGGCCGACGTGACGGGCCGCGAGCGCCTGCCGCTGAAGGGGCCGGCCATCGTCGCGGCCAACCATTCCAGCCATGTCGACACCCTGCTGCTGCTGGCCATCTTCCCCTCCCGCGCCGTGTCCCGCGTGCGACCGGTGGCGGCGGCCGACTACTTCCTGCGCGATCCGGTGATCGGCTGGTTCTCGCGCCATGTGATCGGCATCGTGCCGGTGGCCCGGCTGAAGGCCAGCTCAGGAGAAGACGTCCTGGCCCCGGCCCGCGCGGCCCTAGCGGCCGGCGACATCGTCGTGGTCTTTCCCGAGGGCACGCGCGGCGACGGCGACGAGTTGGGCCAGTTGAAGGGCGGCGTGGCGCGTCTGGCCGAAGCCTTTCCCGAGGCGCCGGTGACGCCGGTGTGGATCCAGGGCGCCGGCCGCGTCCTGCCCAAGGGCGAGGCGATCCCCGCACCCCTGAACTGCGCGGTGCTGGTGGGCGAGCCGCTGATCTGGACCGGCGACCGACCCACCTTCATGGCGCGGCTACGTGAAAGCTTGTTGGCCCTGAAGGACGAGGCGCCGCCGCTGCGCTGGTCGTAACCCTAAGGGATCGCCAGCCGGGTCCAGCGCCGCAGGGGCTCCCAGCGCGCGACGATCTCGGCCATGGCCACATAGCCCGCCAGCATCAGCGGCGCGATGACCAGGGTCTCGGGCGGGAAGGCGTGCGGCGCGTCGGGCTTCAGACTCATGGGCTGGATGAACAGCAGGATCAGGATGTTGTTGGCCGCGTGGACACCGACGGCGAACTCGATGCCGCCCAGGCGCAGGGTCATCCAGGCCAGACCCACGCCCATGGCCAGGCGCACCAGGAAGGCGTCCAGATTGGGATCGAAGTGGATGGCCGAGAACAGCAGGCCGCTCAGCACCAGGACGCCGCGCGGATCGGAGAACCAGGCGCCGACGACCTTCACCAGCCAGCCCCGGAACACCAGCTCCTCGGCGGCGGCCGCGACCAGCAGCAGGGCCACGGCGATGGCCGCATAGGCCAGGCGTCCGCCCAGGTGCGGGCTGATCGCCAGGATCGGCGCGCCGGGGGCCTTGGGATCCAGCGCCGCCGAGGCCAGCAGCAACGGTCCGATCGTCACCGCGAACAGGCCCAGGCCCAGCAGCAGCAGCCGCCAGCGGAACCGGGGCGCGGCGGTGAAGTAGCTGGCCAGGCGGCGGTGATGCAGCACGGCGGCCACGCCGACGAAGGCCAGGGCCATGCCGCCGTTCACGAAGGCCAGCATGCTGACCACGAAGGTGATCTGGGTCAGGCCGACCGGGGTCTCGCCGCGACTGATCAGGGCCATCGCCCCATCGTCGCCGCCGCCCACCGCGAAGGCCAGAACCACCGCCACGCCGCAGATCAACGCCGCCAGCAAGGCCGCGATCACGCCGATGGGCAGGGTCAGCAGCAGCGGAACGACTCGCCGATCGTCCGGCGTCAGATCGTCCAGGAACGGCGACCGTCGAAGCTCTGCTAGCACCACTGTTTTTCGTTCCAGGCCTGGATCAATCGCTAGGCGTTCAGCGCCCGCGACGCAAGCCGCGCGACACGTCACTTGCCGCGACAGCCGGCGCGCGGCACACATCGGGGCATAAACCGGGGCGCGCATGACCGACACCACCCACAAGGAAGCACAGCACCTTCACCGCCTGATCCTGTTTTCGGACGCGGTGTTCGCGATCGCCATCACCCTGCTGGCCATCGAGATCCATCCGCCCGAGCACTGGACCAGCGTCGCCGACCTGCTGAGCCAGATGCAACACAAGCTGATGGCCTACGCCGTCAGCTTCGCCGTCGTGGGCGTCAACTGGATCGCCCACCGCCGCACCTTTTCGCGCCTGCGCCGGGCCGACGGCGTCCTGGACGTGCTGAACCTGCTGATGCTGGGCCTGCTGGCCCTGCTGCCCCTGGGGACCGAGCTTCTGTGGGAGAACGGCACGGCGGCGTCGGTGATGGTCTATGTCGGCCTGGTGACCGCCATCGGCCTGGCCCACGCCCTGGCCTGGGGCTACGCCGCCCTGTTCGCCGGACTCTCCGAACCGATGCCGGCCGCCGAGAAGGCCTATGTGCTGACCCGCGTGGCCCTGCTGCCTGGGCTGATGTGCGGCCTGACCTTTCTCAGCATCATCACCCATACGCCCTGGGGCTGGCTGGGCATGGCCGTGGTCGTGGCCGGGCTGTCGCTGGTCAACCGCCTGATGGCGCGGCGCGTCCAGCCCGCGGCCATCCACGCCGCCGAAGGCTGACCTCATGCGCATCGTCTCGGGCCAGTATCGCGGCAAGGCCATCGTCACCCCGCCGGGCGACAAGACCCGCCCCACCTCCGACCGCGCCCGGCAGGCGGTGTTCAACATCCTCGAGCACGCCGCCTGGGCCCCCGAACTGCACGGCGCGCGGGTGATCGACGTGTTCGCCGGATCGGGCGCCCTGGGCCTAGAGGCGATGTCGCGCGGGGCCAGCTTCTGCCTGTTCGTCGAGACCGACGACGCCGCGCGCGGCGCGATCCGCGAGAACATGGAAGCCTTCGGCCTGTTCGGCCAGGCCCGGGTGCATCGGCGCGACGCCACCGATCCCGGCGCGCGTCCCGGCAGCATCGGCGCGCCGTTCGACATCGCCTTCCTGGATCCGCCCTACGCCAAGGGCCTGGGCGAAAAGGCCCTGGACGCCCTGGCCGCCGGCGACTGGCTGACCCCCGGCGCCATCGTGATGTTCGAGCGCGGCCGCGACGAGCCCGACCCGGCGCCGACAGGGTTCGAGCGGCTGGACGCGCGGGAATACGGGGCGGCGAAGGTATTCTTCTTCCGGCGGGTCTAGGCCTATTTCTTCACCTTCGCGGGCGTCGTCTGGGCCACCTTGACCGGAGCGCCGTCGCTGCGGGCCTCGGCGACCAGGCTGGCGCAGTCGGCGTCCTTGGCCTCGCCGCCGGTGACGAACGGCAGGATGGCGGCCAACGGCGACAGCAGGGTTCCCAGCGCGACGGCGACGCCGCCCTGGGCCACGGCCCCGCCGGCCTCGAGCCCGACCTTCGGGGCCATGAACGGCCCGCGAATGGTGATCGGGATGAACAGCCGCACCAGGCGCGGCTTCTTGCTGTCGCCGTCGATCTTCAGATCCAGCCGCTCGTTCCGCAGGTCGATCGTACCCTTGCCCCGCGCCAGCACCACGCCGGTGTCGGCGACGATCTGGTTGGAGGTCATGATCCCGTCCTTGACGCTGAAATCGGCCACGGCGCAGCGGACGCTGGTCTCCTTGTTGTCCTTGCTGAGCAGCATGATCAGGCCCTTGGAGGCGTTGACGCCCAAGAGCTCGGCGAAGGCCTGGCGGATCTCGCCCTTGGGCGACACCAAGGTCACCTGGCCATTGGCGGTCGAGGCGGCGCGGTGTACCGAATTGCCGTAGCCGGTCAGCTTGGCGCGGGCCATGACCCCGCCTTCGATCGCCGCCTTGCCGTCGGTCTTGATGGTGATGAAGTCCTCGAGCTTGGCGTTGGTCAGGCGCATGTCCAGGTCGGTGCGCGGCACCTTGGGATTGGCGTCCAGCCGCACCTTTCCGGAAAGATCGCCGCGCGAGAAGGTGAAGGCGATCGGATCCATGGTCAGCACGCCCTTGTCGAGCGTCAGGTCCAGGCGGACCTTCTTCAGGGGCAGGTTGGGCGCGTTGACCGCCAGGGCGCGGTACTTGACCTTGGCGTCCATGGCCTTGACGCGGTCGACCTGCAGGGTGGCGTCGGGCAGCAGGCGCTGGGTGGCGTCGCGCTGGCCGGCCTCCACCTTCTGGCCGGCCGAGGCGGTCTCGCCCCTTCCGGTGGCCGGGGCGGCGCCGACCAGGCTGCCCAGGTCGTCGAAGTCCAGGCGCTTGGACTGCAGGTCGGCCTCCAGATAAGGCCGTTCCTTGCCCATCAGCACGAACAGGTCGCCCGACACGTCGCTGTCGCCGATCCGGCCGTTCAGTTGCTTGAAGTCGAACCGCTCGCCCTTACGGGTCAGGTGGCCGCTGATCTTGTAGGGCGGGGTATTGGGCAGGGTCAGGCCGGTCAGGGCGTAGAGGCGGTTCAGGTCGCTGCCGGAAACGCTCAGCTGGGTCTCGAACAGGCCCAGATTGAACGGCTTGGTGATGTCGCCCTTGGCCGTGACGTGGGTCGAGCCGGCGTCGACCTTGGCGTCGAACGGATAGGGCCGGTTGGGCGAGATGTTCAGCAGCGGACCGCCGGTGACCAGGGCGGTGAACGGCGAGCGGTTCAGCTGACCCTTGCCCTCCAACACGAACTTGCCGCGCCCGTCGGCGCTGGCGTGCTCGTTGGAGCTGACCGTGCCCAGGAAGAAGATGTCGCGCTGCTGGTCCTCGTAGCGCAGCTGGCCGTCATTGATGATGAAGTGCTGGATGGCCGGCAGCTTCAGCGGTTTCTTGGGCGCGTTGGGATCGCCGAAGGTCCAGTTGGCCTGGCCCGACTTCTCGCGCAGCAGCTTCACGTCCGGCCGGTCGACGGCCAGCAGCGGCAGGATCACGTCGCCCTTCAGCAAGGGCAGGATCTTGATCTGCACGGCGATGCGATCGACCTTCGCCATATAGTCTTTGGAGGGGGGTGTTCCGGCCGGCGCGCCCTTGGGATCGGCCTTGGACGCCCAGTCGGGCTGGGCGATCCTGACGCCATAGGCCTCGGCCTTGGGCGAGAACGACCAGGGGTGGACGCGCAGGTCGCCAGTGATCACCACCTCGCGGTCCAGCCGCGCCGAGGCGAACCGGCCCAGCGGGCCCCGGAACCAGTTCCAGTCGAACAGCACCAGGAAGATCACGATCGCGGCGGTCAGCAGGATCGCGCCGATCATCCCCCAGCGGGCGCGCGGCGGCAGGCCGCGCAGGCGCGCGGCGAGGCTGGGCCCGCGTGTGGATGGGGGATTGGGGGCGAGCGTGGTCAGGGTGGAACCTCCGGATACCCGTCCACAACGCGCGGACGGGGTCCTTATGTTCCGAAATCGATCGGCCTTGGCGGTAGGCTAGTGTCATCGACGGTCAAAGACCGTGCGTGGTCCTCGTCCTTCGACAAGCTCAGGAATGAGGACCATTGCAGGCGCCGGCATTCGAAAACCTCATCCTGAGCTTGTCGAAGGACGAGGTTTTCGGCCCCGGAACTCGGCCTAGTAGACCAGCCGTAGGCTGCCGACGCCGATCGCGGCCACCACGAAGGCGACGATGGCGATGATTTCATAGGTCTTGAAGAGCGGTTTGCTCGGCGTGCGCATAGTGGATAGTCCCCCCGTCCCGAATTGATGCGTCAAGCTCCCCCCGACGCAATCCTCGGGCCAAAAACATGAGTCTTCACGGCAGCTTGCCTGGCCAGACCAGGAAGCCGTCGGCGTCGCGACCGGCGACGCGGTAAGTCGGATAGGCTTCAGCATAACGGCCGTCGTCGGCCTGTCGGTCGTAACCTCGACCGTCTTCGCGGCCCGGCTGGCTCCAGTGGCCGTAGCGGTCGCCTCGCAGCGGACCGTCCACCACGTCCAACGGCCGGCGGTCGTAGCCCCAGCGATCGAAATCGCTCCAGCCCGACGGGGCCTGGCACTCGACGCGGTCCCAGCGATAGGCTCCGCCCGGGCCGGTGACGCGCCGCGTGGCGCATTCGCCCGGTCTGTCCTGGGCCGACGCCACGCCGGACGCGCCGCACGCGACGGCGGCGACGAGAACCAGCAGGGACGGCAGGCGGGCGATCATGGCGAAAACTCCAGAAAGTTAACAAATCAGAGCCCAAGCGTGCTTTCGCCCGCTTTCGCCTTTGGCGCGAGCTTGGCCATGAAGATTCATGGGACGATTGCCAGAGCGCCCTTCGCCGCCTAGCGTGAATCAAACAGTTGTTTGAGGATCATATGGCGATCGAGGCGGTGATCTGGGATTTCGGCGGGGTGTTCACCACCTCGCCGTTCGAGGCCTTCCGGCGGTACGAGGCGCGGGCCGGCCTGCCCCAGGACTTCATCCGCCGGGTCAACGCCGCCGATCCCGACACCAACGCCTGGGCCTTGTTCGAGCGCAACGAGATCGACGCTGAGGCCTTCGACGCGATGTTCCTGGAGGAGGCCACGCGCCTGGGCCATCCGTTGCGTGGCGCGCAGGTGCTGCCGCTGTTGTCCGGCGACGTGCGGCCCCGCGTGGTGGCGGCGCTGAAGACCTGCAAGGCGCGGTTCAAGGTCGGCTGCATCACCAACAACATCGTCACCGGCCACGGCACGGGCATGGCCGGCTCGGTCGAGAAGGCCCGGGCGATCGCCGAGATCTTCGCCCAGTTCGACGCGGTGCTGGAAAGCTCCAGGGCCGGGGTGCGCAAGCCCGATCCGCGCATCTACGAAATGATGTGCGACCTGCTGGCGGTAGCGCCCGAGGCTTGCGTCTATCTCGACGACCTGGGGGTCAACTGCAAGCCGGCGGCGGCCCTGGGCATGACCGCCATCAAGGTCACCACCGAGGCCCAGTTGCTGGAGGACCTTGCGGCGGCGACCGGTTTGGCGTTCTGAAGGGTCGAGAAAGTCGAACTTCAGGAGTCGCCATGTCCCGCCCCGCCAAGATCGGCGCCGCCGCCGCCCTCTCCCAGCTGCCGGGCTGGGCCTCGGTCGCCGAGAAGGACGCGATTTCCAAGACCTTCAAGTTCGCCGACTTCAACCAGGCCTTCGGCTTCATGACCCGCGTCGCCCTGAAGGCCGACAAGATCGACCATCATCCGGAATGGTTCAACGTCTACAACCGGGTCGAGGTGGTGCTGACCACCCACGACGCCGACGGCGTCAGCGCCCTGGACGTGGAGATGGCGCGGTTCATGGACGAGGTGGCCTAGAGCGCGGCGCCCCCTCCGTCACGCCGCGTATTCGCGGCGCGCCACCTCCCCCGTTGCGCGGGGGAGGAGTACAGTTCAAACTATCGTTTGAATTATAACGGGAGGACGCCGCAAATGGCGCAGAGCACGGGCCGGGTCGCCGGCAAGAAGGCCTTCATCACCGGTGGGGCCCAGGGGCTCGGGGCCGCCGCCGGCCGCCGCCTGGCGCAGGAAGGCGCCAAGGTCAGCCTCGCCGACATCAACTTCGCCGGCGCCCAGGCCGTGGCCGCCGAGATCAACGCCGCCCACGGCGCGGGCACGGCCTTCGCCTTCGCGCTGGACGTCACCCAGGAAGACCAGTGGATCGAGGCGTTGGAAAAGGCCGACGCGGCCATGGGCGGGATCTCGGTGCTGCTCAACAACGCCGGCGTGGCGGGCGACAAGCCGCTGGAACAGATGGAGTTCGACCTCTGGAAGAAGATCATGTCGATCAATGTCGACAGCGTCTTCCTGGGCGCCAAGCACGCCCTGAAATACATGCGCGCCCACCAGCCGGGCTCGATCATCAACATCAGCTCGATCGCCGGCCTGATCGCCAACCACAATTCGCCGGCCTACAACGCCTCCAAGGCGGGGGTCTGGCTGCTCTCCAAGAACATCGCGCTCTATTGCGCCAAGATGGGGCTGGATATCCGCTCCAACTCGATCCACCCGACCTTCATCGACACGCCGATCCTCGACCCGCTGAGCCAGCGCCTGGGCAAGGAGGAAGCCCACGCCAAGCTGGGTCGCCAGATCCCGCTGGGCCACATCGGCGAGCCCAACGACATCGCCAACGCCGTGCTCTACCTGGCCAGCGACGAGAGCAAGTTCATGACCGGCGCGGAGCTGAAGCTGGACGGCGGTATTTCGGCGATGTGAAACGAGCCGACCTCCCCCCATGGGGGAGGTGGCGGCCGCAGGCCGACGGTGGGGGGCGTGATCGGCGAGCCCGGATCGGATCGACGACCCCGAACTCCCCCCACCGATCGCTGCGCGATCGCCTCCCCCACAGGGGGAGGTCCTATGTCTTTAGCGCGGCGCGCGCTTCGCCAGGATCCGCTGCAGGGTCCGGCGGTGCATGTTCAGCCGCCTCGCGGTTTCCGAAACATTGTGGCCGCACATCTCGTAGACCCGCTGGATGTGTTCCCAGCGCACCCGGTCGGCGCTCATCGGATTTTCGGGCGGCGTCGGGGCGGCG
The DNA here is from genome assembly GCF_011045195.1 of Caulobacter soli. Classification (GTDB taxonomy): domain Bacteria; phylum Pseudomonadota; class Alphaproteobacteria; order Caulobacterales; family Caulobacteraceae; genus Caulobacter; species Caulobacter soli. The sequence goes on from NZ_CP049199.1 coordinate 5,036,414, forward strand.
TCCTTGGCGGCCAACAGGGCGCGGGCCACGTCGTCGGCGTCGGCCGGCTTGGACAGATAGTCGATGACCCCGGCCTTCACCGCCGCCACGGCGGTGGCGATGTTGCCGTAGCCGGTCAGCATGATGACCTTGGCGTCGGGCCGCACGTCGCGGACCGCCTCGACCACCTTCAGGCCCGTGCCGTCCTCCAGCCGCATGTCGAGCACGGCGTGGGCCGGCGCCTGGGTTCGCAAGGCGCTCATCGCCTCGGCGACCGACGCGCAAAGCGTCACCGCAAATCCGCGCTGTTCGAGGGCTCGACCCAATCGCGTCCGCAGGGGCGCGTCGTCGTCGAGAAGCAGTAGGGACTTGTCGGGCAGCGCCGCGACCATTTCACCGATATCCGCCATGAAATTTCAGCGCCTCCCAACGCCGACACTCAACCGGGCCACGAGCGAGCTATCTTGTTGCCCAAATGCCAAGCGCCGCAAGTGTTTCATTACAGCTCGCTTGCTCCGACGATCGCCGGCGCCTCCAGCGCCGACCTTGGCCAACGCGCCGCGACCACGGCGCCGCCACGTCGACCGTTCTTGAAATCCACGGTGGCGCCAGTTCGTTCCAGCAGCGTCTTGGCGATGAAGAAGCCCAGGCCCATGCCGATGTGACCGGTCCTGGATCCCTCCGCCCCCGGACGGGAAGTCACATAGGGCTCACCCAGCTTGGCCAGGATCTCGGGCGAGAAGCCGGGGCCGTCGTCGCGCACCTCGATCACCACCGCGCGGGCGTCGAAGCGGGCCACCACGATCACCTCGGCCCGGGCGAAGTCGACCGCGTTCTCGACGATCGTCGTCAGGGCGTGAAGGATCTCGGCCCGCCGCCAGATGTCGGGCGCGGAATCGCCGGGCGGGCCGTTGACCACCGCCTCGACCCGGACGCCATGGATCATGTGCGGCTCGATCACCTCGTGGACCAGCTGCACCAGGCTGATGCGCTCGTGCACGGCGTCCTTGGCCTCGGGCATCTCGGTCAGGCGGGCCAGGATCTCGCGGCAGCGCGCGGCCTGGCCGATCATCAGCTCGGCGTCCTCGCGGGTCTGCTCGTCGGGGGCGTTGCGGACCATTTCGCGGGCCACGACCGAGATGGTGGCCAGCGGCGTGCCCAGCTCGTGGGCCGCGGCGGCGGCCAGGGCGCCGAGGGCCGACAGCCGCTGCTCGCGGGCCAGCACCGTCTCGGTGACGTTCAGCGCCAGCTCCATCCGCGCCGACTCGGTCGCCGCCTGCCAGGCATAGGCGCCGGTCAGGGCGATCCCCAGGATCCGCGCCAGCACGATGGTCATCAGGGTCATGCCGCCGGGCAGGGGTCCCGGCCCCGCCGCCGGCCGATAGGGAATCGGCAGGCTGAAGAAGGCCAGCACCACGCAGGCCGCCACGGCCAGGGCCCCGATCGCCGCGGCGAACCGGGCCGGCAGGGTGGCCGCGGCCAGGGTGACCGGGGCGATCAGCAGCAGCGAGAACGGATTGATGATCCCGCCGGTCAGATACAGCATCCCCGCCAGTTGCAGGGTGTCGAAGGCGATCTGCAGCGTGGCCTCGCCCTCGCGCGCCATCCGCTGGCCGCCGAACGCCAGGCCGATCAGCACGTTCAGCCAGGCCGACGCCGCGATCAGGGAAAAGCACAGGGCGTAGGGAATCTTCAGGTCCAGCACCAGGCCGGCCACCAGCACGGCGACGGCCTGACCGACCACCATGATCCAGCGCTGGGCGATCAGGGTGCGGACCCTTAAGCGTCCGCGACGCAGGCCTGGCCCCGCCCAGGACCAGTCCTCGTCTTGCGTCGCCTCGACGTCAGGCTTATCGAGCCCCGTTCGAGGCGAACCATGCGGCGCATTCTTCAGAGACGCGTCAGCCATGTCGCACCATAAGGCTAGAAAATCTCGTCTGGCGAGAGCGAAAGGTTCAACGCCCATGCCGCGTCATCGGTTGATCGCGATTCTGGCCGGTCTGCTGGCCGTGCTGCTGGCCGGCGGGCTGATCTTCAAGTCGGGCGTTTTCGACAAGGCGCCGCCGCCCTCGCTGGTGGGCGGCCCCTTCCAGCTGGTCGACCAGAACGGCAAGCCGACCACCGAGGCGACGCTGAAGGGCCAGTGGAACGCGGTGTTCTTCGGCTTCACCTATTGCCCGGACGTCTGCCCCGGCACCCTGCAGGCCCTGGCCGCCGCCAGCGACCAGCTGGGCCCCAAGGCCAAGGACCTCAAGATCGTCTTCATCTCGGTCGATCCCGGCCGCGACAATCCCGAACAGCTGAAGACCTTCCTGTCGGGCCCCACCCTGCCGAAGACCATCGTCGGCCTGACCGGCACGCCCGCCCAGGTGGCCGCCGCCGCCAAGGCCTATCGCGTCTACTACAAGGCCGTCGGCGACGGGCCCGACTACAGCGTCGACCACTCCACGGCGATCTATCTGATGGATCCCAAGGGCCGGTTCGACAAGGTGATCGCCTACAACCTGCCGCCCGAGGAGATCGCCCGGCAGATCAAGGACGCGATGGACGGCCGCTAGGCCGCTCGCCCCGCGACCCTGTACCGCTACCGGAAGTCTGTACTCTCTTAGGGTTTGGCGTGTTATGTTGCATCGCAACATACTGGATGCGCCATGCTGTACGCCCTGCATGAGGCAAGCTTTTACGCCTCAACGCCTCTTCGCCTGGCGGCTCGCGCCGCGCGGGACTTCTGGGGCTCGCCCCTGAACCCGGCGGCCGAGACCGATCTTGGCCGCCGTATCCACGCCGGCGCCGACCTGTTCTCGAACGTCACCCGCCGCTACGGCAAGCCCGACTGGCGCATCGACACGGTCAAGATCGGCCAGGTCGACGTGCGGGTGCGCCCCACCGTAGTCTGGGAAAGCCCCTGGGCCCGCGTGATCCAGTTCGACCGCGACATGGCCGACATGCGCCGAGCCGGCAAGTTCAGCCTCGACCCCGCCGTGCTGATCGTCGCGCCCCTTTCGGGTCACTACGCGACCCTGCTGCGGGGCACGGTCGAGGCCTTCCTGCCCGACCACGCGGTGTTCATCGTCGACTGGGTCAACGCCCGCGAGGTTTCGGTCCTGCAGGGCCGCTTCGACTTCCACGACTATATCGACCACATTCGCCAGATGCTGTCGGCCCTGGGGCCGCGCCCCAACGTGGTGGCCGTCTGCCAGCCCGGCCCGCCGGTCCTGGCCGCCGCCGCCCTGATGGCCGAGGACAACGACCCGTCGCGCCCGGCCAGCATGACCTTCATGGGCTCGCCGATCGACGCGCGCCTGTCGCCGACCGTGACCAACAACCTGGCCGAGGAAAAGCCCTTCGCCTGGTTTCAGTCCAACATGATCTACACCGTGCCTCCGCCCTATCCGGGCATGGGCCGGCGCGTCTATCCGGGCTTCGTCCAGCTGGCCAGCTTCATGAGCATGAACGCCGAGAAGCACCAGCAGGCGCACCAGCGCTACTTCCAGGACCTGGTGAAGGGCGACGGCGACAGCGCCGACAAGCACCTGGAGTTCTACGACGAATACCTGTCGGTGCTGGACCTGACCGAGGAGTTCTACCTCCAGACCATCGACATCGTCTTCCAGCAGCACCTGCTGCCCAAGGGCGAGCTGACCCATCGCGGCCGGCTGGTGCGGCCCGACCTGATCACCGACATCGGCCTGATGACGGTGGAGGGCGAGAACGACGACATCTCCGGCATCGGCCAGACCCAGGCGGCCCACACCCTGTGCTCGGCCATTCCCGAGGCCCTGAAGGAAGACTACGTCCAGCCCAGCGTCGGCCACTACGGCGTGTTCAACGGCCGCCGGTTCCGCGAGGAGATCTATCCCCGCGTCCGCGACTTCATCCGCAAGAGCGACCCGAACTTCAACACCTAGGGCGTCTTGCGCGAAGCGGGGCCAAGGGCGATCTAGAGGACATGAACCTCTTCCGCCCGCAACGCTACGCCGACGGTGACCGGCTGGACGTGCGCGGCTGCGCGGTGCGGCTGAAGGTCGACGGCCGGGCCCGGCGGATCTCGCTGCGGGTCGACCGGGCCAAGTCCGAGGTGGTGGCCCTGGCCCCCACCCCGCGCCGGCTGTCGGAGGCCGTGGCCTTCGCCCATGAAAAGGCCGACTGGATCGCCGGCCAGCTGGCCGCCCTGCCCAACCGCCAGATCATCGCTCCGGGCGGGATCCTGCGCCTGCTGGGCAAGCCCTATCGGCTGGAGGTCGGTCCCGGCCGGCCGAAGATGACCGAAGACGCCCTGATCGCGCCCGACGACAGCACCTGGTCGCTGAAGATTCTGCGCCTGGCCAAGCGCGAGGCCCTGACCCGCCTGACCGAGCGCACCGCCCACCACGCCGCCGCCCTGGATCGGCCCATGCCCTCGGTGGCCATTGCCGACCCCAAGGCCCGCTGGGGCTCGTGCCGCCCCGCCCGCCCCGGCCACCCGGCGGCGATCCGCTACAGCTGGCGGCTGGTGCTGGCCCCGTTCGACGTCGCCGACTACGTCGTGGCCCACGAATGCGCCCACCTGATCGAGGCCAATCACGGGCCGAAGTTCTGGGCTCTGTGCGAGAAGCTCTCGGGCGACCCGGCGCCGCACCGGCGCTGGCTGCGCGCCCACGCCGCGGAGCTGCACGCGATCTCGGCGTGAGGGAGGGAAGGGCGTTTGTGGGGATGGAGCGATGTGGATCCCCGCGACTTCCACAAAGAACCCCAACCCTTTCAACGCCCTGAAGAAAAATCAGCGTCACAAGCCCTCGGCGCTCAAACCCGTCGCACAATGATCTTGTCTCCGTCGCGGAGGAGGGCGCTTGGTACCGACCCGAAGCGGCGATGGAGATGAAACCGAGCGGGGCCGCGCAGGCCTTGCGCGAGGCCGGTGTGGGTCTGTTCGCGGATAGATCCGGGACCCACCGAAACCTCGCCGGGATCTGCGCGGGTCGACGGGGCCGGGAAGCAAAACCGGCCTGTTCCAGGATCTGTCGGAGTCGCTGACGGCCCCTTCCGGGCGACTTTGATCCTGCCCGCCCGAGGGGGAATGTCGACCGGGATGAAACAGGCCCTCAGTCGCCGTCCCTCGGTAAAAACGGTTTCGCGGAGCGGTTGGTCCACGCCGAAACGCAAACTCTAAACCCACGGTCTCCGGGCCTGGCCCGGCCGCTCCGCGCCTCCTCATCCCACTCGCCGCGAAAGCCCGAGGTCGAAGACCCGTGTCCGCCGCAATCCCTCGAGAACGGAGAACCCCATGCCCAAGTCCAAGCCGCCCCGTCGCCGCAAGATCCGCCGAGGCAACGACCTTCGCGTGCTGATGCTCGAGGGGGTCCGGGCCGCCCTCGCGCTGAACGACGCGGTCCTGGCCAAGATCGACGAGCAACTCGGCAAGACGCCGAAGGGGCCGACGAGAACCACCCTTTTGGAGTTGCGCGCGGAAATGAAGTCGCATCGGCCAGGCCTGTTGGAAAGCCGCGCCGACGCCATGAAGCCATTGTAGGTCAGGCCCGCGCCATGGCCCCAGCTCGAATGCGCAAGGGAAGACAAAGATCAGCCCTCATAGGTCCCGACCTTGTATCGTGTCGTTCCATGGGACGAACCCATGGCCGCCCGGGATGATCCGTTTGACAGTCGAAAACACCGAAGGCCTGCGTCTCCGAGCCCGCCTCCGGGCGCTCTATCACGGCGCCTCGCCCGCCGCCGTGCGGTTCCGCTACGGGATCATCGTCATAGACCTGGCGATCATCGCCTTCTTCATCGCCGCGCCGCTGATGCGCCGCCACGGCCTGACCTTCTACGCCATCGACTACGGGGTGGCGGCGTTCCTGGCCCTGGACCTCCTGGCCCGCGCCATCGCCCACGGCGAGATCAAGGCCTGGCTCAAGAAACCGATCACCTGGATCGACCTGTTCGTGCTGGCCACCCTGCTGTTCCCGGCCTGGCTGTTCAACTTCGGCTTCCTGCGGGTGGTGCGGCTGTGGACGCTGATCCACAGCGAGTTCTTCTGGCGCACGATCGGCCGGCGTTACGACGACACGCGGGTGGAGCAGATCACCCGCGCGGCCTCCACCCTGGTCACCTTCGTCTTCGTGGTGACGGGCTTCGTCTATTCCAGCTTCGCCGGACGCCACGCGGGGATCGGCGGCTATGTCGACGCCCTCTATTTCACCGTCACCAGCCTGACGACCACCGGCTATGGCGATGTCACCCTGCCCGGGGTGTGGGGCAAGCTGCTGTCGATGGCGGTGATGCTGGGCGGGGTGTCGTTGTTCATCGGCCTGATCCAGTCGATCCTGCGACCGCACAAGGTGACCTTTCCCTGCCCCTGCTGCGGCCTGCGCAAGCACGACCCCGACGCCGTGCACTGCAAGGCCTGCGGCCAGGTGCTGAACATTCCCAACGACGGCGACTGAGCCGTCCGATAGCGTCGGGGCCTCTGTGACAGCGGCCGCCGGATCCCTAGATGCGTAACCTGCTTCTCGCCCTCCTCGCCTGCACGAGCCTCATGACCCCAGCCGCCCAAGCCGCCGATCCCGTCCCCGCCGACACGGAAACCCGCACGCCGCTGGCCGAGCTGGGCAAGGATGATCCCTACATCTGGATGGAGGAGATCGAGGGCGAGCGCCCCCTGGCCTGGGCCAAGGCCCAGAACGACCGCAGCCTGGCGATCCTGCAGGGCGACGCCCGCTATGCCGGGCTGGAAAGCCAGGCCCTGGCCATCCTCAACGCCAAGGACCGGATCGCGGGCGTGTCGTTCGCCGGCGACGGGTCCTTGCGCAACTTCTGGCAGGACGCCGACCACGTGCGCGGGATCTGGCGCGCGACCACGCTGGACAGCTACCGCACCGCCGAGCCCCAGTGGGAAACGATCCTGGACGTCGACGCCCTGTCGAAGGCCGAGGACGCCAACTGGGTGTTCAAGGGCGCCGACTGCCTGCCGCCCGAGGAGACCCGCTGCCTGCTCACCCTCTCGGACGGCGGCAAGGACGCGGTGACGGTCCGCGAGTTCGACACCACGACCAGGACCTTCGTTTCGGGCGGCTTCGCGCTGCCCGAGGGCAAGCAGAGCGTCGGCTGGCTGGACCGCGACACCCTGCTGGTGGCTCGCGAGTGGGAGCCGGGCCAGGTGACCCGGTCGGGCTACGCGTATGTGATCAAGACGCTGAAGCGCGGCCAGGCCCTGGCCGACGCCCAGGAGGTGTTCCGGGGAACGCCCGAAGACGTCGCGGCCTCGGCCTACGCCCTGCGCGACGCCGACGGCCGCGTGGTCGCCACCCTGATCAACCGCGCGGTCAGCTTCTTCGAGGCCGAGACCTATCTGCTGACCGACCAGGGTGCGGTGAAGCTGCCCCTGCCGCTGAAGAGCTCGGTCCAGGGCTATGTCGCCGGCCAGCTGGTCGTGGGCCTGGAGCAGGACTGGCCCGAGCGCGGCTTCAAGACCGGCGACCTGATCAGCTTCGACCTGGCCGCCTTCAAGGCCGATCCGGTCAAGGCCGCCGCGACCCTGGTCCTGCGCCCCACCGCCAGGCAGTCGGTGGAGGGCGTCGCCACCACCCGCGACACGCTGGTGGTCGGCCTGCTGGACAACGTCACCGGCGCGGCCCTGGTCTACCGCCACGGCCCCAAGGGGTGGACCCGCCAGAAGCTGGCCCTGCCGGCCAACTCGACCATCGGCCTGGGCTCGGCCTCGCAGAAGGACGACCGGTTGTTCGTCAGCGTCACGGGCTATCTGACGCCCTCGACCTACTGGCTGGCCGACGCCGCCTCGCTGACGCTGGAGCAGGTCAAGGCCTCGCCGGCCCGGTTCGACGCCTCCACCCACGTGGTCGAGCAGTTCGAGGCGACCAGCACCGACGGCGTCAAGATTCCCTACTTCGTCGTGCGGTCCAAGGCCGTGAAGTACGACGGTTCGGCCCCGACCCTGCTCTACGCCTATGGCGGCTTCCAGGTGTCGATGACCCCGGCCTATTCGGGGGTGATGGGCAAGCTGTGGCTGGAGCGCGGCGGCACGTACGTGGTGGCCAATATCCGTGGCGGCGGCGAGTTCGGCCCGGCCTGGCACGACGCCGCCCTGAAAGCCAACCGCCAGAAGGCCTATGACGACTTCTTCGCCGTCTCCCAGGACCTGATCGACCGCAAGATCACCTCGCCCCGCCATCTGGGGATCATGGGCGGGTCGAACGGCGGCCTGCTGATGGGCGTGGCCCTGACCCAGCGCCCCGAGCTCTACAACGCCGTCGTCGTGCAGGTGCCGCTGTTCGACATGATCCGCTACAGCCAGATCGGGGCCGGCGCCTCGTGGGTGGGCGAATACGGCGACCCGGCCATCCCGTCCGAGCGGGCGGTGATCGCCAAATACGACCCCTATTCCAACCTCAAGGCCGGCCAGCCCTATCCCGAGGTGTTCATCGAGACCTCGACCAAGGACGATCGCGTGCACCCGGCCCACGCCCGCAAGGCCGCCGCGCGGCTGGAGGAACTGGGCTATCCGGTGCTGTATTACGAGAACATCGACGGCGGGCACGCGGGCGCCGCCAACCTGGCCGAGACCGCCCGCCGCCAGGCCCTGGAGTACGTCTATCTGTCCCGGCGGCTGATGGACTGATGGACAGGGGCCCGAAGACCGGCGTTCTTCGGGGCGTAAACCCTAGTTCAATCTATGCCCGGCAAGATGTCTCGATAGTCCGGCCGCACTTTCCGGCCCGAGCCGGATCGAGGTTGTCTTGAAGATCGACGTCTTCCCCGCCCTGGAACTGCCCGCGGAGGTCCGCGCGGCCTGGTCGGCCGCCCAGGCCGGCGCGGCGCGTTTCGACAGCCCGTTCCTGTCGCCGCTGTGGGCCCAGGCCGTGGCGCGCGCCCAGGGCTCGCACAGCGACATCCGCGTCGCCGTCCAGCGCGACATGGCCGGTCAGCCCGCCGCCTTCCTGGCCGTGCGCAAGCGCGGCTCCACCGCCATGCCGGTCGGCGCGCCGATGTGCGACTACCAGGCCGTAGTGACCCGCGACCCCGGTTTCCGCGCCGACGCCCGCGCCATGCTGCGGGCGACCGGCGTCTCGCGCTTCGATTTCTGCCACATGCAGGCCGACGATCCGGCGTTCGCCGGGCAAGGTCGCGGCCAGGCCGCCTCGTGGGTGATCGACGTCGCCGACGGCTACGCCGCCTACGAGGCCGAGCGCAAGGCGGCCGGGGTCGGCGTCCTGAAGGACATCGACAAGAAGCGCCGCAAGGCCGAGCGAGAGATCGGCCCCGCCCGCTTCACCGCCCTGTCGGACTCGCGCGCCGACTACGACCAGCTGATCGTCTGGAAGCGGGCCCAGCTGGCCGCCACCGGCCAGACCGACCTGTTCAAGACCCCCTGGGTCACGCGGCTGATGGACGAGCTGCTTGAGACCCGCGATCCGGCGTTCGGCGGCGGGCTCTACACCCTGCACCTGGGCGACGAGCTGGCGGCCGTGCACTTCCACCTGCGCGGCGGCGGCACGATCCATGGCTGGCTGATCGCCCACGATCCCAAGTTCGAGCGCTATTCGCCGGGCCTGCTGCTGTTCCAGGACATCCTCAAGAGCCTGGACACCGGTCCCTACAAGCGCCTGGACCTAGGGGCCGGCGACTATCGATTCAAGCGCGAACTGTCGAACCGTCAGCAGGGCGTGATGTTCGGGTTCCTGGGCGCGCCTTCGGTCTCGACCCTGGCCCGCACGGCGGTCTATGGCCTGCGCGAGGTCGCCGAGGCGCTGCCGCTGGGGCCGATGTCGGCCCTGCCCGGCAAGGCGATGCGGCGGATCGACGTGCTGCGCGGCCTGCGCTGAGGCCGGCCTTGTCTAGGACACGCGCGTGATCAGGGCGATCACACCGGTCCAGAGCACGAGATTGATAGCGGAAATAAGCAGAAGCCAGCCGAGACGACCCTGACGGCCGTCCTGGCGCGCGCGATACGCAACGCCGCGGACCACATGACCCATGGTTTCCTCCAAAGCCCTCTACCGGAGCTTGAATCGGATGAAACCCCCGTTCACGGGCAGGCGCAAGCAAGTTTGATCGCCTGTCCCAGGATCAAAGTTAAAAAATTGTGACATCGCCCCGAGGGCGCCTCGGTTACGGGGCGACACGATTGATCCGCAGGGCCGGCGGATCGATGCGGCCGGCCTCCCAGGCGCGGGTCCAGGCCAGCTGCTTGACCGGCTCGCGGAAGGCGAAGCGCAGCAGGTGCGCGGCGACGACGTCTTCCAGCCTGGCCAGGGCCTCCAGGTCGGCGGCCTCGATCGTGACGTCCAGGCCTTCGGGATCCGCCAGCATGCTGCAGGTTCCCAGCGGCAGCGGGATCAAGGCCGAGGTGTCGTCGAACGACACCTCGAACTTGTGGCTCCAGTGCTTGGCCAACTGGATCATGTAGCGCGCGGCCTTGTCGGTGTTGAGACGGGCGTGGCTCTGCATGGGCTAGACCCCTTCGATGGCGGCGGCCGCCTCGTCCATGACCTTGGCGATCGCCGCGACCTGTTCGGGGGTCAGGGCGCCGGAGGTCAGCTTCAGGCGCAGCGCGGTCTTGAGGTTCTCGCGGGCCCGCATGATCTGCGGCGAGAAGGCGGCGCTCTGGGCGGCGGCTTCGGCCATGCGGGTGAACAGGCCGTGGACCGGCTGGCTGTTGCTTTCCAGGAAGGCCTGGCCCTCGTCGGTGATCGTGTAGAGCTTCTTGCCGCCGCCGGCGTCGGACGCGGTGACGTAGCCCAGCTCTTCCAGCAGGGTCAGGGTGGGATAGATCACGCCCGGGCTGGGGGTGTAGGCGCCGCCGGCGGCGGTTTCGACGGCCTTGATCAGCTCGTAGCCGTGGCTGGGCTTGTCGGCGATCAGCTTGAGCACGACCAGGCGCAGGTCGCCGTGGTCGAAGAACCGGCCCATGCGACCGCCGCGACGGTGATGGCCTTCGTGGCCGTGGAAGCCGAACGGATGACGGCTGTGGTGCTCGCCATGAATGTGGCGGCCGTGGTGATGGTGATGACGTCCAAACATGTGTGTCTTAGATCCTGTTTCGTTATATCGGAACTCTAGATATATCGGATTGACCGAACGTCAAGAGTGATTTTCGATATATCTGAAAACAGTCGACGATAAGGGCCACGAAACAGGCGGGGACATGCGCATGCGCATGTCCCCAATCGTTGTTACGCCCCTGGCGGAACCGGGAAGCCGCGGTTGCGCATCAGGGCGCCGATCTTGACGTCGCGACCACGGAAGCGGCGGAAGGCCTCGCCCGCGTCGATGGTGTTGCCCACGCTCATGATGTCGTCGTGCAGGCGCTTGGCCACGGCCTTGTCGTAGAAGCCGCCCGGCGCCTCCTCGAAGGCTTCGGCGGCGTCGGCGGTCAGGGTGTCGGCCCAGATGTAGTCGTAATAGCCGGCCGAATAGCCGTCGCCCGAGAAGATGTGGCCGAACTGAGTGGGCCGGTGGCGCATGACGATCTCGGACGGCATGCCGATCTCGGCCATGGTCGACGTCTCGAAGGCCGCCGGGTCGATGGCCTGACCCTTGGCGGCCAGATGGATCTTCATGTCGTAGATGGCCGACGACAGGTACTCCACCGTGATGAAGCCCTGGTTGAAGGTCTTGGCCTTCTCGATCTTGGCCACCAGGTCGGCGGGGATCGGCTTGCCGGTCTGGTAGTGGACGGCGAATTTCTCCAGCACCGGCTTGGTCGGCAGCCAGTGCTCGTTCAGCTGGCTGGGGAACTCCACGAAGTCGCGGGCCACGTTGGTGCCGGCCAGACCGGGATAGTTCACGTCCGAGTTCAGGCCGTGCAGGGCGTGGCCGAACTCGTGGAACATGGTCGAGGCGTCGTCCCACGAGATCAGCACCGGCTCGCCGGGCTTGCCCTTCACGAAGTTGCAGTTGTTGGAGACGATCGGGGTGACCACGCCCCTGAACTTCTCCTGGGTGCGGTACTCGCTCATCCAGGCGCCCGACTGCTTGCCGGCCCGGGCGTAGGGGTCGAAGTACCACAGGCCCACGCGCTGGGGACCCTTGGTCACTTCCCACACGCGCACGTCCGGATGACAGACCGGCACGTCCTTGATCTGGGTGAAGGTGAAACCGTAGAGCTGGCCCGCCGCCCAGTGGATGGCCTCGCGCAGCTTCTCCAGTTGCAGGTACGGTTTGACCGCGTTCTGGTCGAGGTCGTAGCGCGCCTTGCGCACCTTCTCGGCGTAGTGGCGATAGTCCCAGGGGGCGATCTTGAAGGTCGCGCCTTCGGCGTCAGCCACCTTCTGCATGTCGGACACTTCCTCGTGGACCCGCGCCACGGCCGGCTTCCAGACCTGCATCATCAGATCCATGGCCGCGTCCGGGGTCTTGGCCATGTTGTCGGCCGTGATCCAGTGGGCGTAGGTTTCGAAGCCCAGCAGCTGGGCCTTCTCGGCGCGCAGCTTGAGGATGTCGGTGATCACCGCCTTGTTGTCATGGGCGTCGTTGTTGTCGCCGCGCGACACCCACAGCTTCCAGCCCTTTTCGCGCAGGTCGCGACGGTCGGAATAGACCAGGAAGGGTTCCATGGACGAGCGGGTGTTGGTGATCAGCCACTTGCCCTTCAGGCCCTTTTCCTCGGCGGCGGCGGCGGCCCCGGCCTTCACCGAGTCCGGCAGGCCGGCCAGGTCACCCTCGGCCAGCTCCAGGGTGTAGCCCTCCTCGTCGGCCAGCTCGTTCTGGCTGAACCTGGTGTAGAGGCTGGCCAGGGCCTGGTTGATCTGGCCCAGGCGCGCCTTCTTGGTCGCGTCCAGCGCCGCGCCCTGGCGGGCGAAGTAGTTGTAGGTCACCCAGGTCAGGCGCTGCTGCTCGGGCGTCAGGCCGCTGGTCTCGCGGGCGTCGTAGACGGCCTTGATGCGAGCGAACAACTGCTCGTTCTGGACGATCTCGTCGCCGAACGCCGCCAGCTTCGGTGTGCTCTCGGCCTCAACCTTCTGCATGGCCGCGTCGTTCATGGTCGAGGTGAACACCCCAAACAGCGAGGCCACTCGGTTGAGGGTACGTCCCGAGTCCTGGTAGGCGGCCAGGATGCTCTCGAAGGTCGGCGCCGAGCGCTTGGCGGTCAGGGCGAACAGCTCCTGGCGCTGCTCGGTCATGGCCGCCTCGAAGGCGGCCGCGAATAGGTCGGGCTTGACCTTGTCCAGCGGCGGCAGGCCGCCGTGCGGACCCGTCCAGGGGGCCAGCAGCGGGTTCGACGAGGCGGGGGCGGGCGTGGCGGCTTTGGCGATCATGGGCATCAGGGCTGTCGCGCTGGCGGCGGCGAGAAAGGAACGGCGCTTCACGGGCGGATCTCCGAGGGAACGAACCTCGACCCTAGAGCGCTATGCGGCTGACAGGTAAGCGCTTTCGCGCGAAAATCGTCCCACCCAGCGTGAATTCGACGACACAATCGCCTTCCGTCCCGAGGTTGCCGAGGCCCGTTCGTGCGCGACATCGCGTTCTGCGTCGAAACTGCACGAGATTCTCAAGCGCCGCGCGTGGACGGTTCGGCGCGGGCGGGTTAAGCCAATCCCATGTCCATCGGCGTCTTCGACTCCGGCGTGGGCGGCCTCACGGTCCACCGCGCCCTCGTGAACCGTCTGCCTCAGGCGGACTTCGTCTATCTCGCCGACCAGGCCAACGCCCCCTATGGCGGGCGGCCTGGCGAAGAGATCGTGGAACTGACCAAGGCCGGCTGCGAGCGCCTGTTCGACACGGGCGCCAGCCTGGTGGTCCTGGCTTGCAACACCGCCTCGGCCATCGCTCTGCGCCGTCTGCAGCAGACCTGGCTGCCCGGCTATCGCAAACAGCTGGGCCGGCCGATCAACATCCTGGGCATCATCGTGCCGACCATCGAGGCGGCCACGGGCCTGCCCTGGGAGCACGAGGCCGAGCGGCGCGGCGACAAGGTCGAGCAGCTGGACGTGCTGGGGGTGTTCTCGACCCAGGGCACCACCAATTCGCGCGTCTACGAGATCGAGATCGACAAGCGCAAGCAGGACATCGCGGTGTTCTCGCAGCCCTGTCCGGACCTGGTGCCGATGATCGAGGCCGACGCCGGGGCCGTCGACCTGGCCAAGGCGGTCGAAGGCTACGTCCAGGCGCTGAAGACCCGCATCGGCCGCTATCCCGACCGCGCGGTGCTGGGCTGCACCCACTACGAGATCATCGCCGACATCTTCCGCGCCGCCCTGCCGGCTGGCACCCCGGTGATCCACCAGCCGGCCTCGACGGCCGACGCGCTGGAACTCTACCTGCAGCGCCATCCGGAATTCGACCCCGGAACCGGCGGCACGCGCCAGTTCCTGACCACCGGCGCGCCGGGGCCACAGAACGGGTTAGTCGAGAGCTTCTGGGGTGGACCGCTGCGGTTCGAGGCGGCTTAATAACTTGCTTGAGGCGTCCAGGCGGCGATCACTTGCCCCCTACGGGTCGCTCCGCGACCGTCTTCCCCCAAAGGGGGAAGAGCCTAAACGCGAAGCCTCCGCCCCCTACGGGGGCGGACAGGCGGCAAAGCCGCCAGGTGGGGGCAAGTCGCGACTTGACGCTGCGCCCCTACGCGCCACCCTTCCTCCAAACCGGGAGGGCCAAGCCATGAAACACCTGCTGCTCGCCGCCACGCTGGCCCTGACCGCCACCGCAGCCCACGCCGAAGTCGTCGACGCCCAGCCGAACGGCTTCGAGGTCAAGCGCGTCGCCGTGCTCAACGCCCCGGCCGACAAGGTCTATGCGGCGCTGTCCCAGCCCTCGCAGTGGTGGAACAAGGACCACACCTGGTCGGGCTCTTCGGCCAATCTGTCCCTGGCCCCGATGGCCGGCGGCTGTTTCTGCGAGAAGCTGCCCAATGGCGGCTCGGTGATGCACATGACCGTGGTCTTCGCCCAGCCCGGCCAGGGCCTGCGGCTGTTCGGCGCCCTGGGGCCGCTGCAAACGACCGGGGCGGCGGGACACCTGGGTTGGACCCTGGCGGAGAAGGACGGCAAGACCACCCTGACCCAGACCTATGACGTCGGCGGCTACATGAAGGGCGGCCTCGACAAGATCGCGCCGGCGGTCGACGGGGTCCTGGGCGAACAGTTCGACCGCCTGAAGGCCTATGTCGAGACGGGCAAGACCCCGTAACGATCCGAAAATCCGGAGGAAGAACCCGCCACGCCAGGGTTTCGCCCCATAGCCGAGCCCGGGTTCGCGTCGAAAGATCGGCGCGAGATTTCGATCCGTCGAAAGGCCCGGACATGGCGCGCGGAACATCTGTCGATCCGGCCGGCCGGAGGGCGCGGACATGACGCCCTCCGCCTTCGCCGCCTGGCTGGAGGTCACGCCGGCCTGGCAGATCGGCCTCGTCCTGGTGATCGCCATGGTCGTGGCGTCCCTGCTGGGCGAATGGCTGGGCGCGCGCGTAGCCAGGAAGAAGGACGAGGGCGGCTCCGACGGCTACATCGTCTCGGCCACCCTGGGCCTGCTGGCCCTGCTGATGGGTTTCACCTTTTCGCTGGCCGTCGACCGCTACGAGGCGCGACGGCTGCTGGTGGTGGAAGAGGCCAACGCCATCGGCACCACCTATCTGCGCACCCAGATGCTGGAGCCCGTCGACCGGGCCCGGATCAGTAAGATGCTGGTGGACTACACCGACAACCGCCTGGCCCTGGCCAAGGCGCCGCGCGATCAGGTCGAACCGCTGCTGGCCAGGAACGACCAGATGCTGACCGACCTGTGGACCGCGACCCTGGCGGCCTGGCCGTCGATCAAGGGCCTGGATTTCTCCAGCGCGTACCTAGAGAGCATGAACACCCTGATCGACCTGGATGCTTCGCGGAAGGCCGCGCGTCTGGCCCGGGTGCCCAGCGCGGTGTTCTTCGTGCTGTTTATCTATGTGGTGACTTCGGCCGGGGTGCTGGGCTACGCGGGGGCGAACAAGGAGGGACGCGGCGCGACCGTGTTCCTGTACCTGTTGCTGGCGATCTCGCTGCTGCTGACCCTCGATATCGACCGGCCCGCGAACGGCCGGGTGACGGAGAGCCAGGCGCCGATGGAGCGCCTGAGGGACACGCTGAAAACCCAGCCGCCCGAGGTCTTCGACCGGCTGTCGGTCGCGAAGGCCGCCGCTTCGCCCTAGGGCGAAGCGGCGTCTCCGGATCTTAGCCGGCGGCCTGCATGTCGTCGCTGGTGGCGCCCAGCAGGGCCATCTGCAGGCGCGAGCGGTCGCGGCGGGCCGATTCCAGGGCGCCTTCGGCCAGGGCGGCCTCCGAGCGGATCCGTTCGATCTCGGCCTGCATCTCGGCGATCTTGTCGTCGTGAGCGCGGCGGACCTCGTCTTCCGAGGCCTGCAGGGTCTCGAAACGGGTGCGCAGCTGGGCGGCGCGTTCCTCGGCGCGCTTGAGCGCCTTTTCGTGAGCCCCGACGGTCTTGGCCAACTGGTCGGCGCGCTCGATCGCGGCGGCGCGAGCGGTGTCGACGCCGGCGTGGCGGCCACGCAGGTCCTCGACCTCGTCTTCCAGGTTGCGGACCCGCTCCAGGGCGCGCTCCAGGGCGACGTTGAGATCGCCGGCCCGGCGCTCGACGGCCTGTTGCTGGGCGCTGGAATCGTTGAGGCGGGCCGAGATCTGGCCGTTCATTTCTTCCAGCTTGTCGGCGCGGCCGGTGGCGGTTTCCAGGCGGGTCTGCAGGGCCAGAACCTCGGCGCGGCCCGACTCGACCTGAGCCTCCAGGCCGCGAATCGTGCGGGCGCTGTCGGCCTGTACGGTGCTCAGGGCGTTGTCGGCGGCCAGGATGCGGGCGCGCTCGGCGGCGATCTGGGCTTCCAGCTCGGTCTCGATGCGCGACAGGCGGGCCACGTCGGCCCCGGCCTGCTCCAGGCGCTTCTTCACGGTGCCCAGCTCTTCGACCTGCAAGGCCGATTGCTGCTTGGCCGCGGCCAGGGCGGCTTCGGACTCGCCACGACGGGTGTCGATGTCCTGGGTCTGGACGCGCAGGGTCTCGACATCCTGGCTCAGGTGCTCGGCGCGCGCGGAGGCGTCGCGCAGCGAAGCCTCCAGGCCGCCGACCTTCAGCTCGGACTGCTGCAGGCCGTTGCGCAGGCGGTCGATCTCCAGGGCGCCGTCCTCGAGGGCGACATCCAGGGATTGGCGACGGGCGTCGGATTCGGTCAGGGCGGCGTCGCTGGCCGCCAGCTTGGCCGACAGCTCGCGTTCCTCGGCCTGGGCGTGGGCAAGTTGGCGCGCGGCCTGTTCGAAGGCGGCGCGCAGGGCGATCAGTTCGGCGTGCTCGGCGCGGCGGGCCTCGAACTCCTCGGCGACCGGGCCGCGGATCTCCGACAGCAGCGGCTCGATGGCGCGCAGGTGCTCGACCACGCGGCTGATGCTGTCCAACCCGCCATGGATGGTTTCGTAGCGAACGCCGATGGCCTGGGTGGCCTCGACCAGGCGGTCGGCGCCCTCGCCTTCGGGGCGCTCATTCTCGGCGGCCAGCATGACCGGCTTGACGCCGCCCTTGGTGTTGCGATCGCCCTTCGACAGCAGCCTCATCTTGCCCACCTTCTAACGATCTGCGGGAACAACGCCCATCGCGTTGATTCGACCCCTGGCCCCACAGAATCATTTGCCCATTCGTTAACAGGATAGCCCGCGGTCAAGATTGCTGTCGAGGTCAAGATCGCCCGTTCGGCGAGAGGCGCATTGCCGCATCGCCAAACGCACGAAAGCCGCCGAAACGACCCTGAAAAGGCGGTTGCGGCGGCTTCCGGAAGGTTTGATCGGGGGCGTTTTCACCCCCGATCCAGGGACGTCAGGCGGCCTCTTGCTCGGCGGGAACCGCCGGCTCCTGGCGGATCAGGTAATCGAAGGCCGACAGCGCCGCCTTCGAACCCTCGCCCATCGCGATGACGATCTGCTTGTAGGGCGTCGTCGTGGCGTCGCCGGCGGCGAACACGCCGGGCAGCGAGGTGGCGCCGCGATGGTCCACCTCGATCTCGCCGCGGTTGCTCAGAGCCACGCCCGTGTCCTTCAGCCATTCGGTGTTGGGCACCAGGCCGATCTGCACGAACACGCCTTCCAGATCGACCTGATGGGCCGTGTCGTGGTTGCGATCCTTGTAGGTCAGGCCGGTGACCTTGTTCCCGTCGCCCAGCACCTCGGTGGTCATGGCCGAGGTGACGATGCGCACGTTGGGCAGGCTGGCCAGCTTGCGTTGCAGGACGGCGTCGGCGCGCAGCTGGCTGTCGAACTCGATCAGGGTCACGTGGGCGACCAGGCCGGCCAGGTCGATGGCCGCCTCGACGCCGCTGTTGCCGCCGCCGATCACCGCCACGCGCTTGCCCTTGAACAGCGGGCCGTCGCAGTGCGGGCAATAGGCCACGCCCTTGTTCTTGTACTCGGCCTCGCCGGGCACGTTGATGTTCCTCCAACGGGCGCCGGTGGCCAGGATCACGCTGCGCGACTTCAGGCTGGCGCCGTTCTCGAGCTTGACCTCGATCAGGCCGCCCGGCGTCCGGGCGGGGACCAGGCCCACCGCCTTCTGCAGGTTCATGATGTCGACGTCATAGTCCTTGGTGTGCTGCTCCAGGGCCATGGCCAGCTTCGGACCCTCGGTGTGCGAGACCGAGATGAAGTTCTCGATGGCCATGGTGTCCAGCACCTGGCCGCCGAAGCGCTCGGCCGCGACGCCGGTGCTGATGCCCTTGCGGGCGGCGTAGATCGCCGAGGCCGCGCCGGCGGGACCGCCGCCGATAACCAGGACCTCGAAGGCGTCCTTGGTCTTGATCTTCTCGGCTTCGCGGGCCGCCACGCCGGTGTCCAGCTTGGCCAAGATCTGCTCCAGGCTCATGCGGCCCTGGCCGAACGGCTGGCCGTTCAGCAGGATGGTCGGAACGGCCATGACCTGGCGCTCCTCGACCTCGGCCTGGAACAGCGCGCCGTCGATGGCGACGTGGGTGATGTTGGGATTCAGGGCGGCCATGGTGTTGAGCGCCTGGACGACGTCCGGGCAGTTCTGGCAGCTCTGCGAGAAATAGGTC
Source organism: Caulobacter soli (assembly GCF_011045195.1). Taxonomy (GTDB): domain Bacteria; phylum Pseudomonadota; class Alphaproteobacteria; order Caulobacterales; family Caulobacteraceae; genus Caulobacter; species Caulobacter soli. The sequence continues at coordinate 5,055,405 of NZ_CP049199.1, forward strand.
TCGAAGCGGAATTCGCCGTCCAGGGCGCGGACCTGATCCAGCACCTCGGCGTCGAACTTCGGCGGGTGGCCGCCGACGTGCAGCAGGGCCAGCACCAGCGAGGTGAACTCGTGGCCCAGGGGCAGGCCGGCGAAACGGACACTGGCGCTGTCGTCAGCGCGGGTGATCGCGAAGGATGGCTTGCGGGCGTCGTCGCCGGCCAGGTTCAGGCTGACCTTATCGGAGGTGGCGGCCACGTCCTCGAGCAGCGCCAGCATGTCCTTGGAACCCTGGCCCTCGCCCAGCGAGGCGACCAGCTCGATCGGCTGGCGCAGATTCTGCAGATAAGCTTTCAGCTGGGTCTTCAGACCATCGTCCAACATGGCGGGGCTCCGACTGCGGGCGGCGCGACCTCCCAAAATCGAAAAAGGGGGGAGGAAAGGCGCGACGCGGAAATGTCCGGGAATTGTGGGCGTCGCCGCCGGTTCCGTGGGCTGACGGAACCAGCGGCTAGCCTCGTCGCGACCCGAGGGCCGCGACGAACTTTGCAGGCTTAGATCTTGCCGACGAGGTCGAGCGACGGCTTCAGGGTGGCTTCACCCTCTTCCCACTTGGCGGGGCAGACTTCGCCCGGGTGCGACGCGACGTACTGAGCGGCCTTGATCTTGCGCAGCAGTTCCAGGGCGTCGCGGCCGATACCGCCGGCGGTGATCTCGACGATCTGGATCTTGCCTTCCGGGTCGATCACGAAGGTGCCGCGATCGGCCAGGCCGACTTCCTCGATCAGGACGTCGAAGTTGCGGCTGATCTTGCCGGTCGGGTCGCCGACCATGGTGTATTCGATCTTGCCCACGGCTTCCGAGGTGTCGTGCCAGGCCTTGTGGGCGAAGTGGGTGTCGGTCGACACCGAGTAAATCTCGACGCCCAGCTTGCGGAACTCGGCGTAGTTGTCAGCCAGGTCTTCCAGCTCCGTCGGGCAGACGAAGGTGAAGTCGGCCGGATAGAAGAACACGACGGACCAGTTGCCCTTCAGATCGGCTTCGCTGATCGTGATGAACTTGCCGCCCTTGAGGGCTTCGGCGGTGAAGGGTTTGATCTCGGTGTTGATCAAGGACATGAAGTTCTCCTGCAGGAATTGCGAGGAGCCTTGTACGGAAGGGAAATCGATAGGGCCAATCGATTGTTTCATGATCGACGATAGGGTGGCTCTATGCGCCCATTCCCTGGGCGCCCTGATCTCCCCGCCAAGAACCGGTCGATTGCTTTTGGAGTCTCGATAGATCGACCCTATCTAGACCGTCATGCTCCCCACCCTGCGCCAGCTGCAATATCTCAAGCTCCTGTCTGAGCACGGCTCGTTCAGCCGGGCGGCCGAGGCCTGCCACGTCACCCAGCCAACCCTGTCGGCCGGCATCCAGGAACTGGAGAAGATCCTGGGCGCGCCCGTCGTCGACCGGGCCCGCTCGGGCGTGATCCTGACCGCCGCCGGCCAGGAAGCCGTTCGCCGGGCCGAGGCGATCCTGGCCCAGGCCGAAGACCTGGTGCAGGCCGCGCGCGGAGCGGGCCAGCCCCTGGCCGGCCGTTTCCGCCTGGGCGTGATCCCCACCGTCGCCCCCTATCTGCTGCCCCGCGCCCTGCCGGCCCTGCGCGACCAGTTCCCCAAGCTGAAGCTCTATCTGCGCGAGGACCTGACCCATCGGCTGATCGCCGCCCTGAAATCCGGCGCCCTGGACGCGGCCCTGATCGCCCTGCCCTACGACATGACCGGCCTGGATTGGGCCCATGTCGAGGACGACGAACTGCTGGCCGCCGCCCCGGCCAACCACCGCATGGCCGCCTTCGACCGAGTCGATCCCGAATCCCTGCGCGGCGACGACATGATCCTGCTGGAAGATGGCCACTGCTTGCGCGACCACGCCCTGGCCGCCTGCGGGCTGGAGCCGCCGAAGGGGATCGGCGACGACGAGAGCTTCGCGGCCACCTCCTTGCCCACCCTGGTGCAGATGATCGGCTCGGGCCTGGGCGTGTCGTTCCTGCCGTCGATGGCGGTGGCGGCGGGCCTGGCCCAGAACGCGCCGGTGACCATCCGCCCGCTGGCCTCCGACCATTCCAGCCGCGAGATCGTCGTGGCCTGGCGGGCCGGCTCCAGCCGGGGCGCGGAGGGGCGGCTGCTGGCCCAGACCCTGCGCGACCTGCCGCCCGCCGCGCTTTCGCCACGGCACTAGAGTACCTATCCTCAAGCCACGCTTGCAGGAGACGGGGATGGCGATGATTCGAGGCCTATCGGCGCTGATCGGCGGCGCGACCCTGACCTTGGCGGCGAGCGCCTGGGCCCAGACCCCGCCGCCCCAGACCGTCGAGCTGATCCCGCAGGATCCCGGCAGCGCCGTGGTCGAGGAACTGCAGGTGGTCGCCCGGCCGCCCGGCCCGGCCATCTGGCTGGTCGAGAAGGGCCAGGCCAAGCTCTATGTGGTCGGCTCGGCCCCGCCCCTGCCGCACCAGCTGAAGTGGGACAGTCCGCGCCTCGACCGCGCCATGGGCCAGGCCAGCCTGGTGCTCGTGCCACCCGAAGTCTCCGTCGGCCCACTGCAGGTCGCCAAGTTCGTGGTCACCGGCGGCGGCGGCGTGCGCCAGCCGATGCTGGGCAAGAACCTGGAGGACAAGCTGCCGCCCGACCTGAAGGCCCGGTTCGTCAACGCCCGCACCCAGGCCCGGCGCACGGCCGCGCCCTACAAGAACTGGAAACCCGCCGTCGCCGGCTTCATCCTGCTGTCGGACTTCCGCCAGGCCGCCGGCCTGTCCGAAGCCAAGCCGGTCAGCACCATCGAACGCATGGCCAAGGCCCGCGGCGTCAAGGTCAAGGCGATGAGCCAGTACCGCCTGGGGCCCATCCTCTCCAGCGCCGGCAAGCTGTCGGACGAAGGCAATCTGGCCTGCCTCAACGACGCCCTGACCGAGCTGGAATACGACGGCTCGCACAACACCACGATCGGAACCGACTGGGCCAACGGCGACCTGGCCAGCGTGCGGGCTCGCTATTCGGCCTCGGCGGTCCAGCGCTGCGTGATGCGCACGCCCGGCGGTCCGGCCCTGCTGGCCCAGCAGATCGGCCAGTCGGCCGACGCCCTGAACAGCGCCCTGAACCGGCCCGGCGTGACCATCGCCGTCGTCGACCTGGCCTTCCTGCTGCCGGCCAACGGCGTGCTGGACCGCCTGAAGGCCTCGGGCGCCACGATCACCTCGCCGGAGAGCTGAGGACACCGTCACGCACCTGCTCGGCGTCGACCCACTGCGGGCTTAAGCGCCGGCCGGAACGCCCTGGGGGAGGACGCCCCGGCCTTCCTTGAACGATCGCGCGGTTCGCGCGCCCGGTCAGTAGGTCAGGTTGCCGTTGTTGTTGCCGATGTTGTTGAGCGGCAGGCTGGTGGCGTTGCTGGACCCGCCGGAGGTGCGGCACAGGGCCGACAGGGTGACGGCCTGGGCCGTGGCGGTGATCTGGATGTTGCCGCAGCTCTTCTGGAACGTGCTGGCGCCGCTGGTCGGCGTCAGTTTGCCGTTCTGGTTGCTGATGCCGGTCAGGACCAGCGACGAGCCGTTGGCCGAGCCGTCGGCCCGCAGGCACATGGCGTTCAGCACCGCCGCGCTGGCGGCGTTGTAGGCGAAGGTGATGTTCGAGCAGGTGTTCTGGAAACCGCTGGCCGCGGCGGCCGGCGAAGCCGCGCCGAGCACCAGAGCCGACCCGACGCCGGCCAGAGCGGTGGCGGTCGCTCCCATCAGATTGAAGATCTTGGACATGAATTCCTCCCTTTGTTGTCCGCTTTCACGGATGCGCGTCATGCGCGCACAAAAGAGGTATCACAACTTATAAGGATTATATCAAGCGCTAAACAACCGTGGCCTTCGGGGACCCCGCCGGCGTTTTTGACTCACAGGGTCCTTTCGTGCATAAGCGCGCGCTTCCGGCGCTTCATCAGCAGCGCCTCCACCGTCACGACCCCGGCCTGTTAGCGCAGGATCCATCCGGACGAGGACGGCGAGGACCCCCATCGACGTGATCGTCCATGGGGGCTGATCGCGTTTGGGTCTTGTGTTTAGCCAGGGTTCCGCATGTTCGACGGCCTTACAGAGCGACTTTCAGGGGTCTTCGACCGCCTTGGCGGTCGCGGCGTGCTGTCCGAGAAGGACATCGACGAGGCGCTGCGCGAAGTCCGCGTGGCCCTGCTGGAAGCCGACGTCGCCCTGCCGGTGGTCAAGGACTTCATCAGCAAGGCCAAGGAAGCCGCTTCGGGCGAAGCCGTCATCCGCTCGGTCAAGCCGGCCGACCAGGTGGTCAAGATCGTCTATGACGGTCTGGTCGACATGCTGGGCGGCGAGGTCCCCACCGGCCTGAACCTGGCCCTGAACCCGCCGTCGGTGATCCTGATGGCCGGCCTGCAAGGCTCGGGCAAGACCACCACCACCGGCAAGCTGGCCCTGCGGCTGAACAAGATCGAGCGCAAGAAGGTGCTGGTCGCCTCGCTCGACACCCGCCGCCCGGCCGCCATGGAACAGCTGGCCATGCTGGCCAAGCAGGTCGAGGTCGAAAGCCTGCCGATCGTCGCGGGCCAGAGCGCCGCCGACATCGCCAAGCGCGCCATGCTGGCCGCCAAGCTGGGCGGCTACGACGTCCTGATCCTCGACACCGCCGGCCGCACGACGCTGGACGAGGCGATGATGAGCGAGGCGGCGGAAATCGCCCGCATCGCCACCCCGTCCGAGACCATTCTGGTCGCCGACAGCCTGACCGGCCAGGACGCGGTGCGCACCGCCAAGGCCTTCCACGAGCGCCTGCCGCTGACCGGCCTGATCCTGACCCGCGCCGATGGCGATGGCCGGGGCGGCGCGGCCCTGTCGATGCGCCACGTCACCGGTCTGCCGATCAAGTTCCTGGGCGCCGGCGAGAAGATCGACGCCCTGGACGTGTTCGACGCTCGCCGCGTGGCCGGCCGGATCCTGGGACAGGGCGACGTCGTCGCCCTGGTCGAGAAGGCCGCCCAGGACCTCGACGTGGCCGAAGCCGAGCGCATGGCCAAGAAGCTGGCCAAGGGCCAGTTCGACCTCAACGACCTGGCCGCTCAGTTGAACCAGATGCAGAAGATGGGCGGCATGCAGGGCATCATGGGCCTGCTGCCCGGCGTCCAGAAGGTCAAGAAGCAGATCGCCGAAAGCGGCGTCGACGACAGCATCTTCCGCCGCCAGCAGGCGATCATCGGCTCGATGACCAAGCTGGAGCGCAAGAAGCCCGACGTGCTGGCCGCCTCGCGCAAGCGCCGCATCGCGGCCGGGGCCGGCGTCGACGTCGCCGAGGTCAACCGCCTGCTGAAACAGCACCGGCAGATGGCCGAGATGTTCAAGGCCATGAGCAAGGACGGCGGCAAGGGCATGGCCCGCATGGCCGGCATGCTCGGCGGCGGCGACATGTCCCGGCTGAAGGCCATGGGCGGGGGCAAGGTCGCCCAGCCCGATCCCAATGCAGCGGGAGGCCAAGGCCTTCCGGGGCTGCCCGGTATGCCGGGTCTCGGGGGCGGCGGCGACGCCAAGCCCAATCCTCTCTCCGGCCTGGGCCTGCCCGGCTTCAACCCGTTCAAGAAATAGAACTTTAGACCAAGGACTAAGACTATGCTGAAGATCCGTCTCGCCCGTGGCGGCGCCAAGAAGCGCCCCTACTACTCGATCGTCATCGCCGACAGCCACTCGCCGCGCGACGGCCGCTTCATCGAGAAGGTCGGCACCTACAACCCGCTGCTCAAGAAGGACGACGCCGCGCGCGTGACCCTGAAGGTCGAGTCCATCCAGGAGTGGCTCAAGAAGGGCGCCCAGCCGACCGACCGCGTCGCCCGCTTCCTGGCCGCCGCCGGCGTCGCCGAGTGGACCCACGGCAACAACCCGCAGAAGGGCGCCCCGGGCAAGAAGGCCCAAGAGCGTCTGGCCGAACGCGCCCAGCGCGACGAAGACCGCAAGGCCGCCGAAGCCCAAGCCAAGGAAGACGCCAAGGCCGCCGCTGAAGCCGCTGCCGCCGCCGCCGCCGAAGCCGCCGCTGCTCCGGCTCCGGAACCGGAAGTCGTCGCCGAAGAAGCCCCGGCCGCCGAGGCTGCTGCTGAAGAGGCTCCGGCCGCTGAAGCCGCCGCTGAAGAAGCCCCGGCTTCGGAAGAAACCGCCGAAGGCTAAGGCCTTCGCCAGCGCCGCCGCCGGGCTTCCGCCTGGCGGCGGCGTTTTCTTTTGCGCGATCCCCTCATGACCTCATCGCCCTCGCAGAATCTGATCCTGGTCGGCCGCGTCGCCGGCGGCTTCGGCGTGCGCGGCGAGGTGCGCATCGCGACCTATACCGAAGACCCCCTGACCCTGACCAAGTTCAAGGTGCTGACGCGCCAGGACGGCTCGCCCGCCCTGACCCTGACCACCGCCCGCGTGGCCAAGGAGGGCGTCGTCGCCCGCTGCGTCGGGATCGAGACCAAGGAAGCGGCCGACGCCCTGCGCGGCCTGCGCCTCTATGTGCCTCGCTCGGCCCTGCCCGAGCCCGAGGAAGACGAATTCTACCTGGCCGACCTGATCGGCCTGCCGGTGCGCCACATCGCCACCAACGAGCTGCTGGGCAAGATCAAGAGCGTCCAGAACTTCGGCGCCGATGACCTGCTGGAGATCACGCCGGCCCTGGGCGGCCAGACCTGGTACTTGCCGTTCACCCGCGCCGCGGTTCCCGAGGTAAGGATCGCCGAAGGCCTGGTCCTGGCCGATCCGCCGCAGATGGTGGGCGAGCCTGAAGGACCGGTCGAGGACGAAGACCCGCTCTAGGAGTTCAGGCATGGCGCTCGACGGCAAATGGCGGGTGACCGCCTCGCGCTATGTCCACAAGGATCGCTGGATCGCTGTCCGGGCCGACGATTGCCTGACCGACGACGGCGTCGAGATCGCGCCCTACTACGTGCTGGAATATCCCGACTGGGTCGAGGTCGTGGCCCTGGACGCGGCGAACAACGTGCTGCTGATCCGGCAGTATCGGCACGCCATGGGCGGGTTCACGATCGAACTGCCCGCCGGCGGCATGGAGCCGACCGACACCGATCCACGCATCGCCGGGGCCCGCGAGCTGCTGGAAGAGACCGGCTGCGCGGGTGAAGTCTCCTATGTGGGCGACTCCTGGCCCAACGCCGGCACCCACACCAACCGCGTCCACACCCTGCTGGCCCGCGACGTCGTCCAGGTCGCCGAACCCAAGGACGACCCCACCGAGCGCATCGAGCGCTTCTGGGTGCCCGCCGCCGAGGCCGTGCGCATGGCCCTGGCGGGCGAGCTGACCGTCGCCATGCACGTGGCCTCGCTGCTGCGCGGCCTGACCCAGGCCGGCGTGGCGACGATCGCGGTCGGCTAGCGCTCGCGCACCCGCATCAGGCATTCCTGGGCCACCGAGGCCACCAGCTTGCCGTCGCGCGTGAACATCTGACCGCGCACCAGGCCGCGACCCTGCGAGGCCGAGGGGCTGTCCTGCGAGAACAGGATCCAGTCGTTGAAGTCGAACGGGTGATGGAACCACATGGCGTGGTCCAGGCTGGCGGCCTGCAGGTTCGGCGAGGTCCAGACCAGGGCGTGCGGACGCAGGGCGCTTTCCATGAAGGCCATGTCGGACGCGTAGGCCAGGGCGCACTGCTGCAGGCGGACATTGTCGCCGATCGGCGCCTTGGCCCGCATCCAGACTTCCTTGTTGCCCGGCTTGGGAACCGGCTTGCCCGGATGCTGCGGATCGACCCAGCGCAGGTCGATCGGGCGCGGCGACTCGGCGAACTTCACGAAGCCGGGCGGCGCCTCGTCGCCCAGTGAGCGCGCGTATTCAGCGTCGGTGGGCAGGCTCTCCGGATCGGGGGCCGACGGCATCTGGGCCTGGTGCTCCAGCCCCGCCTCCGGGGTCTGGAACGAGGCGGCCAGGTTGAAGATCTGCTCGCCATGCTGGATCGCCGCCACCCGGCGGGTGGTGAAGGTGCCGCCGTCGCGGGCCCGCTCGACCTCGTAGAGCACCGGGGCGTTCACGTCGCCGGGCCGGATGAAATAGGCGTGCAGCGAGTGGCAGATTCGCTCGGGCACGGTCTTGTAGGCCGCCATCAGGGCCTGGGCGATGACCAGGCCGCCGAAGATGCGGGGCGGGCCGTCGTTGGGGCTGCGGCCCCGGAACAGGTTCACCTCGATGGCTTCGAGGTCGAGGATTTCGGCGAGGTCTTCGGGCGTACGCATGAACGCTCGTTAGGCGCGCGGGACCAGCGGGGCAAGTCGTGACCTTGCGTCACGTCGTCACCTTTCCCATTGATGGGTCATGGCCGCCCGCTTTCCGCCGATCATCCACCACCCCGCCTTCCGCGCCGAGATGCCGCCTGGGCACCGGTTCCCGATGGACAAGTTCTCGCGCCTGGCCGCGGTGCTGGAGGCCGAGGGCGTGGCCGGTCCGGACGGCTTCGTCCTGCCCGAGCCGATCGACCTGGAGAGCCTGCTGCTGGTCCACGACGAGGCCTATGTGCGCGGCGTCATCGACCTGACCCTGCCGGTCGACGTGGCGCGAAGGGTCGGCCTGCCCAACACCGACTCGGTGGCCCGGCGGGCCCAGGCGGCGGTCGGCGGCACCCTGGCGGCGGCGCGCCTGGCGCTGGAGCACGGGATCGCCTGCAACACCGCCGGCGGCAGCCATCACGCCCAGGCCGACACCGGCGCGGGGTTCTGCGTGTTCAACGACGTGGCGGTGGCGGCGCGGCGGTTGCTGGAGGAGGGCAAGGTCGGCCAGGTCCTGGTCGTCGATCTGGACGTCCACCAGGGCGACGGCACCGCGCGGATCTTCGAGGAAGACGCCAGCGTCTTCACCTTCTCGATGCACGCCGAAAAGAACTTCCCGGCCCGCAAGGCGACGAGCGATCTGGACATCGACCTGGCCGACGGCACGGGCGACGCGGCCTATCTGGAAAAGCTGGAAGTGATCTTGCCGGACCTGCTGGCGCGCGTGGCGCCGGACCTGGTGTTCTTCAACGCCGGGGTCGATCCACACGCGGACGACAAGCTGGGGCGGCTGAGTTTGAGCGACGAGGGCCTGGCGCGGCGCGAGGCGTTCGTCCTGGGCTCATGTCTGGAAAGAAGTATCCCCGTGACCGGGGTGATCGGCGGCGGATATGACGCCGACATCGATCGTCTGGCGCATCGTCACGCCCTTCTCCACCGGGCGGCCCGAGAGGCTCTGGGAGCCTGAGGGGGTCGCGAACCGGTGGAGCTACGCGGCGATCACTTAGAAGCTCGTGACGAGCGAACCGGCGATCACGACGAGGGGCAGCATGGCCAGAACGAGGCTGGCGAAACCGGCGAAGGCGTTGTTCGAGAAGGTCATTGTCTTGGTTCCCTGTTGTCCGGCGCGCCGTCCGCGTCCGGTGATCAGGGGTATAGGCCCGCGGGTTGGTGAACACCCGTTACCTTTGCTTCATGAAGCGTTTTTAAGAAACGTTGACGCCGTAAACTCGCATTACAGGAGCGTAATGTCGTTGTTATCAAACGTCACTTAGCAACATTTTACCCTCGGAGACCCACGTTCGGCGCATATCGGTGGTCGATATGATCCAAACCCGGGGCTGTCCTTTCGAGCAACCCAGAGCGAGACGCCCTTACTCCTCCGCCGAGCTCAGTAGGAAGTGGCCGCGCAGGGCCGCGATCGGGTTGGCGCGCTGTTCCTGCCAGGCCTCGACATGGACGTTGGCGATGCGGCGGCCGACCTTCTTGATCTCGGCCCGGGCATAGGTGACCAGGGGCCGGCCCGAGCGCAGGTACTCGATCGAGACGTCGATGGTGCGCGGCTGGCGCTTCAGCGGTTCGACGATCGACAGCTGGGCCAGGGCGGTCATCTCCATGAACGCGCCCAGCACGCCGCCGTGGATGGCGGGCAGGATCGGATTGCCGACGATCAGGTCCGAGAACGGCAGGACCGCCGTCATCTCGTCGCCGGCCAGCTCGGCCCGCACGCCGATGAACCGGGCGTAGGGGATCGAGGCGAGGACGGCGTTCAGGCGCTCCTGGGCGCTTCCGAGGAGGGCGTCGCTCATACCACGTCCCCCGAATTGCTCTCGCGCGGCGGCTTGAAGTTGGCCCCGGGTTTCCGGCCGGCGCTGGAGTCCAGCATGAAGGCGGCCTGGGCGGCGGCGATCGGGTCGTCCGGGTCGTCCTCGTAGGCCACGGCCCGCACGAAGGCGATCGAGCGGGTCAGCTTGTAGCAGTGGGCCCGGGCCTTGATGTCGCGCCCCGGCTCGGCCGGCCGCATGTAGTCGATACGAAGGTCCAGGGTGGCGATGAAGCCCCATTCGGACTGGGCCGCGTGCACCGCCTGGCCGCAGGTATGGTCCAGCAGGGTTGTCACCACCCCGCCGGCGATGACGCCCGTCTCCGGGTCGCCGACGATCTCCGGTCGATAGGGGACCTTCAGGATGGCGACCGCGTGGCCGATCTCCAGGGTCTCGAACCCCAAGGCCTTGGCCTGGGGACTGCCCTCGTTCATCGCCTGGGCTATCGCGCGGTGTTCTTCGTCGGTCATCGGGATACGCTTATAGCCAGCCGCGTTCCCATATCCACCGTGATGAAGCCGCAAGACCTGATCTGTCCGAGGCCCGACGGGCTCTACTGCCCGCCCGGGGACTTCTATATCGACCCCGTCCGCCCCGTGGACCGGGCGGTGATCACCCATGGCCACGCCGACCACGCCCGGGCCGGCCACGGGGTGGTCGCCGCCACGCCCGAGACCCTGGCGATCATGGCCGAACGCTATGGCAAGGACTTCGCCGGTCGCCGCGAACCGATCGCCTACGGCCAGAGCTTCACCCACAACGGCGTCGAGGTCGGGCTCGTCCCCGCCGGCCACGTGCTGGGCTCGGCCCAGGCCGTGGTGCGCTGGAAGGGCATGACCATCGTCGTCTCCGGCGACTACAAGCGCCGCCGCGACCCCACCTGCCCGCCCTTCGAGCCCGTGCCCTGCGACGTGTTCGTGACCGAGGCGACCTTCGGCCTGCCGGTGTTTCGCCATCCCGACGACAGGGGCGAGATCGCCGCCCTGCTGAAGTCGGTCGAGCAGTTCCCCGAGCGCTCGCACATCGTCGGCGCCTACGCCCTGGGCAAGGCCCAGCGGGTGATCAAGCTGCTGCGTGAGGCCGGGTGGGACAAGACGATCCACGTGCATGGCGCGATGGACCGTCTGAACCGTCTCTACGAACGCCATGGCGTCGACCTGGGTCCGCTGGCGCCCGCCACCACGGGAACCAAGAAGGACTTCGAGGGCGCGATCATCGTCGCCCCGCCCTCGGCCTTGGCCGACCGCTGGTCGCGGCGCTTTCCCGATCCGGTCGACTGTTTCGCCAGCGGCTGGATGCGGGTACGGGCCCGGGCCCGTCAGCGGGGCGTGGAACTGCCGTTGATCATCTCCGACCACGCCGACTGGGACGAACTGACCGCCACCCTGGACGAGCTGCGCCCCGGCGAGGTGTGGATCACCCACGGCCGCGAGGAGGCCCTGGAGCGCTGGTGCGAGCTGGAGGGCATCCCGGCCAAGGCGCTGCGGCTGGTGGGCTATGACGAGGAGGAGGGGGAGTAGGCTCGACGCCGACGCCATGGCCTTTCCTGATGGCCGCCGGCATGATCACCGCCGGTGGAAAAGGAGCGACCCGTGTCCGCGATCATCCTGGCGCTGCTTCTGGCGCCCCAGGCCCATGGCCGCCCTTCCCTGCCGCGCTACGCCGACGCGCCGCTCGTGACGTGCCCGGCCGCGACCGACGCCTACCAGACCTGGGTCACACGCGGCCGATCGGGTGCGACCAGCCTGGTTCCCAGATCCGCGATCGGCGCAATTCCGGCGAACCGGCGGGCTGAGGCCGCCAGCCGGCTCGACGCCGCGCCGCTGGTGGCTCTCGACCTGGCGCAGGCGACGGACCTGCTGGGGTCCGCCGCCCTGCTCGACGCCAATCCCGGCCTGAAACCGTTCCTGGTTCGCAACGTCGTGCCCAGCTTCGACGGCGCCTATTATGGCGGCCCGATACGGGTCGGCCTGAAGGACGACACGCTCTATGTCTCGGCCGCGATCCTCGGCTGCGGCGGCTTCTTCAAGAACCCGATCGTCGTGATGCTGCCTCGGGCGCCGGACCGGGTGGAGATCGATGTCGTCGCGGCCCTGTGACGAGCATGGCTCACACCACCTTGAACGTCGCCCGCGCCCGCGCCACCGGCTTGCCGTCCGCCGACACCGTGGCCTCGGCGTAGCACAGGCTCTTGCCGGGCTTGATGAAGTCGGTGTCGAAGGCCAGCCACTGGCCGAGTTGGGCGGCGGCGATGTAGTCGAGCCCCAGCGAGACGGTGACCAAACCCTGGCTCGGGATCTTCAGCCGGCTCAGCATCACCCCGCACGACAGGCCCATGGCGTTGTCGGCCAGGGCGGCGAGCAGGCCGCCATGCGGATTGCCGCGCGAATTGGTGTGCGGTTCGCGCACCTCGACCGCCAGCACCCAGCGATCCTCGCGGATGTCGGCGAAGATCGGCTCCCACGGCGTGGTCAGCGGACTCTTGCGGGGATGCGGGACGAAGGGCTCGGGCGGGGTCATGGTCGCCTCCGGGTCCGGATGCGCGGACAAGGTCAATTCAAACAGATGTTCGAATTGACTTCAAGCCTGAGCCCTCGCCGACCCGAGCCCCGACCTAGGAGATCAGGTCGGGGCCCTTGGGCGGCGCCGAGCTCTTCTTGGTCCCGACGTCCTTCTGACCCAGGAACGTCCGGCGGAACCAGGCGGCGACCCCGCCGAACGCGGCCACCACCAGCACCGCGCCCTTTTTCAGGAACACCACCAGGATCGCCAGCAGGCCCAGCTTCTTGGCGGCCGCGGCCCCGACGCCGGCGGCGATCAGGCCCGCGACGCCGTATTCGGCCATCTTGTCCTGGCCCTTGTGGAAGTCGGCATAGGTCTGGCCCGGCACGAAGCCGGCCTGGTCGCCGATATGGCTGGCGGCGGCGCGCACCTCGGGCAGGTCGTTGATGCTGGAGATGACGTTCAGGCTCAGCACGCCCTTCCGGCCCAGCAGGCGGATGTCGTAGTTCAGGGTGTCGACCGACGCATTGCCGGCCTTCAGGTCGCGCGCCCAGATCACCACGTGCCGGGCGGCGTCATAGGTCGGGCGCTCGGCCCAGCCCACCAGATGCAGGCTGGGATAGCCGGCCTTCTCGCGCTCGGCGTTGTCGTCGGACTCGGACTTGCGCAGGTCGTCCAGCAGCTTGTCGTAGTCGGTGTCGCGCGCGTCCTTGTCGGCGACATAGCCCGAGTCCTGATAGGTGATCACCGCGCCCCAGGACGGCCCGTCCAGCGGCTTGAAGCGCGCCGGAAAGATCATGCCCAGCACACCGTCGGCGGCGTCCGGCGGATTGCCCCAGCCCTCGACCAGCACTCGTCGCGAGGCGGCGGCGTCGAGATAGTAGTAGTCGTTTCCGAGATTGAGCCTGGCCTTGGCCTCCGGCAGATCCACGACGCCCGTATGGCGTTGAAGCCTGTCCTGCCAGGACAGGTCGGGCGCGGAGGCCGTCACGGCCGGCGGCGTGGAAGGCTGCTCGGCCGCGAACGCGGGCGCGGCGATGCAAAGAACCATGGCCGCGGCGGCGGCTTCAAACTGACGCAAGACGTGTTCCCCCAAACAACTCAGCCGAAGCTATCGCGGCCATTCGAGCTTGGCCATACGAAAGGCTTGGCCGCGCGGCGATCTCGCGCGTTGAATGGCGACCATGCGCGCCTTCGCCCACCTTCTCGACCGGCTGTCCCTGACCAGCTCGCGCAACGCCAAGCTGACCCTGATCAAGGACTTCCTGCGCGAAACGCCCGATCCCGAGCGCGGCTGGGTGCTGGCGGCCCTGACCGGAGCCTTGTCGTTCAACGCCGCCAAGCCGGCCTTCATCCGCAAGGCGGTGGAGAGCCGGATGGACGCCCAGCTGTTCGCCTGGTCCTACGACTATGTCGGCGACCTGGCCGAGACCGTCGCCCTGGTCTGGCCGGAAAAGCCCGGCGCCAATCGCGAGCCGGACCTGTCGGAAGTGGTCGAAAGCCTGCGCACGGCCTCGCGCACCGAGGTGCAGCGGCTGATCGAGAGCTGGCTGGACGCCCTGGACGCCGACGGCCGCTGGGCGCTGCTGAAGCTGATGACCGGCGGCCTGCGGGTGGGCGTCTCGGCGCGGCTGGCCAAGCAGGCCTGCGCCGACTTCGGCGGGGTCGAGATCGGCCAGGTCGAGGAGGTCTGGCACGCCATGACCCCGCCCTATGGCGACCTGTTCGCCTGGCTGGAAGGGCGCTCTGAACAGCCCTCGCCCGACGCGCCGGGCCGGTTCCGGCCGGTGATGCTGGCCCAGGCGATCGACGAGGCGGTCGACTTCGCCAAGCTCGACCCCGCCGACTACGCCGCCGAGTGGAAGTGGGACGGCATCCGCGTCCAGGCGGTCAGCGAGCGCGGCCAGCGGCGGCTCTACACCCGCACCGGCGACGACATCTCGGCGACCTTCCCGGACGTGCTGGACGCCCTGACCTTCGAGGGGGCGATCGACGGCGAACTGCTGGTCCTGCGGGGCGGGGCGGTGGCCTCGTTCGGCGACCTGCAGCAGCGGCTGAACCGCAAGACGGTCGACGCCAAGCAGCTGCAGACCTTTCCCGCCGGCATCCGCGCCTACGACCTGCTGCTGGACGGCGAGACCGACCTGCGCGGCCTGCCGTTCGTCGAGCGCCGCAAGCGGCTGGAGGCCTTCGTGGCCCAGGCCAAGAGCCCGCGCATCGACCTGTCGCCGATCCAGCCGTTCGACACCTGGGAAGGCCTGGCCGCCCTGCGCGCCACACCGCCCGAGGGCGATCCGGCCATCGCCGAGGGGCTGATGCTGAAGCGCTGGGACAGCGTCTACGAACCGGGCCGACCCAAGGGCCCATGGTTCAAGTGGAAGCGCGATCCCCGCCTGATCGACGCGGTGCTGATGTACGCCCAGCGCGGCCACGGCAAGCGGTCCAGCTTCTATTCCGACTACACCTTCGGGGTCTGGCGCGAGGACGAGACGGGGACGCGTCACCTGACGCCGGTGGGCAAGGCCTATTTCGGCTTCACCGACGAGGAGCTGAAACAGATCGACAAGTTCGTGCGCGACCACACGATCGAGCGGTTCGGTCCCGTGCGCTCGGTGCGCGCCGACCTGGAGTTCGGCCTGGTGTTCGAGGTGGCGTTCGAGGGGCTGCAGCGCTCGACCCGCCACAAGTCCGGCGTGGCCATGCGCTTTCCCCGCATCAACCGCATCCGCTGGGACAAGCCGTCGCGCGAGGCGGACGAACTGGAGACCCTGGAGCGGATGCTGGACTGAAGCCTAGAGTCCCGACCTGATTGCATCAGGCCGGGACTCTAGGTTTTTGTTTCAGCGCATTTTCTTCACGCGAACCGGCATCCACTTCGCTCGAAAATGCTCTAGTGGAACCCCGCCCCCTCGGCCGCCGGGGCGCCCGTGCCGGCGTGGAACATCCGCCCCTTCTCGGTGATCAGGACGGCCACCAGCCCGGCGACGCCGAAGCCGGCGAAACCCAGGGTCAGGGGCACTGTGGTGCCGTCGAACAGCTGGCCGATCCAGAAGCCGATCAACGCCCCGCCGATCGTGGTGATGAAACCCTGCACCGAGGCCGCCGTGCCGGCCAGATGGCCCAGCGGCTCCATGGCGATCGCGCCGAAATTGCCCATCACCAGGCCGAAACAGAACATCATCCCCGCCTGCAGCAGCGAGAAGGTCCACAGGGTCTCGTGGCCGCTCAAGGCGACGACCGCGTGGATCGCCGCGAAGACGAGGTAGCCGACCAGGGCCGTGTGCGAGACCAGGCGCATGCCCAGCTTGTCGACGATCTGGGCGTTGAGCAGGGACGAGACCGCGATGCCGCCCGCGATCGCCGCGAAGATCAGGGTGAAGGCCTTGCCCGCCCCCAGCACGTCGACGAACACCTGCTGGGCCGAGTTGAGGAAGCCGAACAGTCCGCCCAGCACCAGGGTGGCGGCCAGGGTGTAGCCGACGGCGACGCGGTTGGTCAGGCACTCCTTGAACGCCGCCAGCACCGGGCCGGCGGCCAGGGGGACGCGGTCCTCCGGGTGCAGGGTCTCGGGCAGTTTCACCGCCGCCCAGGCGATCACCGCCAGGCCGAAGATCGCCAGGATCCCGAACACCCACGGCCACGGCGCGACCAGCAGGATGGCCTGGCCCACCGACGGCGCGATGATCGGCACGCCCAGGAAGACGATGAACGACAGCGACATCACCCGCGCCATCTGCCGGCCGCTGTAGCAGTCGCGAACGATCGACACCGACAGCACCCGCGTGGCCGCCGCGCCCGCGCCGCACAGGGCCCGGGCGATCAGCAGCATCTCGAACGAGGTGGAAAAGGCGCAGAGCGCGGCGAACACCACATAGAGCGCCAGCCCGACCATCAGCACCGGCTTGCGCCCGAACCGGTCGGCCAGCGAGCCGTAGACGATCTGGGCCGCGCCGAAGCCCAGCAGATAGGCGGTTAGGATCCACTGGCGCTCATTGGCCGAGGCGATGCCCAGGGCCTCGCCGATCTGCGGCATGGCCGGCAGCATCGAGTCGATGGCCAGGGCGTTGGTGGCCATCATCGCGGCGATCAGGGCGACGAACTGGCCGAACCCCATGCCGAGATGGGGGCCGCTATCGGCTTTGCTGGCGACGAGGGTGCTGGAGGACATGACGCTCTACTCACGGGCCGGAGACGCCGAAGCGCCGGCGGGCGCGAGACGCGATGGCCCGCGATATAGGCGTCTTGTGACAGTCCGCCAATCGCGGCGCCGATCATCGATGTCGCCGCGATCGCCCGTAAGGCGGGATGCCCGTCATCCGATCACCGTCGCCCCGCAGGGCGCGGACCTAGCCGTTGAAGGCGCGGATGGCGTCGATGATGCGCCGCTGATCAACTTCCGACAGGTAGGGATGCATCGGCAGAGCCAGCACCGTCTCGGCCTTGGCTTCGGTCACGGGCAGGCCGCCGGCCCCGCGCGGGAAGTCGGCATAGGGCGCCTGCACGTGCATCGGCACGGGATAATAGACCGCCGTCGGGACGCCCTGGGTCTTCAGGTGGGCGGCCAGGCCGTCGCGGTTGGCGTGCTCGATCACGTACTGGGCCCAGACCGAGATTCCGCCGTCGATGACCTTGGGCGTGGCGATGACCGCGCCCTCCAGGCCCTCGGCGTAGCGGTCGGCCACGACCTGGCGCAGATCGATCTCCTCCTGGAAGATCGCCAGCTTCTCGATCAGGATCGCCGCCTGGATCGTATCCAGCCGCGAGTTCATGCCGATGCGGGTGTTCAGGTACTTGGTGTCGTGGTCGAAGGTGCGGCCGACCAAGTCCGGGGCCACGGCCTTGCCGTGCACCCGGTAGCTGTCCATCAGGTCCCACAGCTCCTGGTCGTTGGTCAGCACTGCCCCGCCGTCGCCGTAGCAGCCCAGAGGCTTGGCCGGGAAGAAGCTGGTGGTGACCACGTCGGCCCAGTGCAGCGGATGCTTGCCGTTCAGCGTGCAGCCGAAGCCCTGGGCGCTGTCGGCGATCAGCTTCAGGCCTTCGCGCTCGCAGATGGCCTTGATGGCCGGATAGTCGGCGGGCTGGCCGAACAGGTCGACGGCGATCACCACCTTGGGCGTCAGCTTGCCATCGGCCTTCACGCCGGCGATGGCCGCTTCCAGCTTGGCCGGATCGAGATTGAAGGTGTCGGGGAGTACGTCGACGAACACCGGCGTGGCCCCCACCCACGGCACGACTTCGGCCGTGGCGGCGAAGGTGAAGGACGGGCAGAACACCGCGTCGCCCGGCCCGATGTTCCAGGCCATCAGCGGCAAGACGATGGCGTCGGTGCCGTTGCCGCACGACAGGGCCAGCTTGGCCTGGCCGAACGCCGCCAGCTTGGCCTCGAACTCGCGCACCTGCGGGCCCATCACATAGGCCCCGCTGTCGAGGACGGCGGCGATCGCCTTGTCGATCTTGTCGCGGATCCGGCGCTGCTGCGCGGCGAGGTCGATGAAGGACATGCTCATGGCCGGCGCTCTTAGAGACGGATCGGCGGGATTTCGAGCCAATTGATGTAACCGAGTGTTTCTCGAGGGCGAAGCGCTAGCGGAGAAGGAACAGCCCGCGCCCTCGTTCGTTGACGGGTCTTCGTTGACGGTACGGGGCGGGGGCGCCATCGAGAGACCCATGCAGACCAAGCCGAACGCCGTACCCGACATCACCCTTCCGTCCATCGCCAACGTGAAAGCCGACGAGACCATGTTCGGGCACTTCCTCGACTGGCTGGGCAAGCTGGCGGTCAATCTGGTGGTGGCGGGCCTGATCCTGTTCGTCACCTTCTGGGTGGCCGGGTGGCTGGCGGGCGTCGCGCGACGCGGCCTGGGCCGGGTGCATCGCAAGAACCCCGACCCGACCCTGGAAAGCTTCATCGCCTCGCTGGTGCGCTACGCGGTGGTGGCGGTCGGCCTGGTGGCGGTGCTGCAGCAGCTGGGCGTGCAGGCCACCTCGATCATCGCGGTGCTAGGCGCGGCCTCGCTGGCCATCGGCCTGGCCCTGCAGGGGGCCCTGTCGAACGTGGCGGCCGGGGTGATGATCCTGCTCTTCCGCCCCTACAAGGTCGGCGACGTGATCGAGACCTCGACCCGCAACGGCACGGTCAAGTCGCTGGACCTGCTGTTCACCGAGATCGCCACGCCCGACAACGTCAAGGTGATGATCCCCAACAGCAAGGTGTTCGGCGACGTCATCCTCAACTACTCCACCCACCGCACGCGGCGGGCCGACGTGGTGTTCAAGGTTCCCCTGAAGACCGATCTGGTCTCGGTGCTGCAGAAGATGCGCGAGCGGGCCGAGGGCGATCCGCGGGTGCGCAAGGAGCCGGCGGTGATGATCGAGGTCGTCGACCTCTCCGAAGCCTTCGCCCAGGCCGCGATCCGCGTCTGGACGGCCAAGGAAGACTACGGCCCGGTCAAGACCGACCTGATGCTGGCCGCCCACCTGTGGGCCGAGGACCCGACGCGGGTGCTGCCGCCGCCGCGCAAGTCCAAGGCCCCGGATCCGTCGCCGGCCATGCCCGGCGACAGCGACCATCACCTGTTCAGGTTGCCAAAGCCTCGGAAAGGTCGGCGATCAGGTCCTCGCAGTCCTCAATCCCCACCGAAAGCCTGATCAGCGTATCGGAGATGCCCAGGGCGGCGCGCTGATCGGCCGGAATCGAGGCATGGGTCATGATGGCCGGATGCTCGATCAGGCTCTCGACCCCGCCCAGGCTTTCCGCCAGCGTGAACAGGCGCGTGCGCTCCAGCATCCGCTTGGCGGTGTCGACGTCGCCCTTCAGCTCCACCGAGATGATCCCGCCAAACCCACCGTGCATCTGGCGCTTGGCCAGGTCATGCTGCGGGTGGCTGGGCAGCCCGGGATAGATCACGCGCTCGACGTCCTTGCGGGTCGACAACCACTTGGCGATGGCCAGGGCGCTGTCGCAGGCCCGCTGCATGCGCAGGGCCAGAGTCTTGACCCCGCGCAGCGCCAGGAAGCTGTCGAACGGCCCCAGCACCGCGCCGACGGCGTTCTGCAGGAACTTCAGCTTGTCGGCGATCTCGGCGTTGTCGCCGACCACCGCCACGCCGGCCACCACGTCGGAGTGGCCGTTCAGGTACTTGGTGGCCGAGTGCATGACGATATCGAAGCCCAGCTCCAGCGGCCGCTGGACGAAGGGACTGGCGAAGGTGTTGTCGGCCACGGTGATCAGGCCGTGCGTCTTGGCCAGGGCGGCGATGGCCGACAGGTCCGCCAGGCGCAGCATCGGGTTGGTCGGCGTCTCGACCCAGATCATCTTGGTGGCCGGCGTGATCGCCGCCTCGATGGCCGCGATGTCGCCCATGTCGACGAAGCTGAACGTCAGGCCCGCCGAACGCTTGCGCACCTTGTCGAACAATCGGAACGAGCCGCCATAGAGGTCGTCGCTGGCGATCACGTGCGCGCCGCTGTCGAGGATCTCCAGGATCGTCGAGGCCGCCGCCAGGCCCGAGGCGAAGGCGAAGCCCGCCGCGCCGCTCTCGAGGTCGGCGATGCAGCGCTCGAAGGCGAAGCGGGTCGGGTTGTGGCTGCGGCTGTACTCGAAGCCCTTGTGCTCGCCGGGGCTGGACTGGACATAGGTCGAGGTCGCGTAGATCGGCACCATCACCGCCCCCGTCGTCGGATCGGGGAACTGGCCGCCATGGATCGTGCGGGTGGCGAAGGCCAGGCGGTTCTTGCCGGGGATGTCGGTCATGGAAGGTCCTTGGTCGCCACGCGACGAAGCGTGACACGAAGAGTGGTGCGGGCGAGCGCGTCCGGCAAGCCGGACGAACGCGGCCTCAGGCGCTCATGCGCAGGTGGTTGATCAGGTCCACCCGAGTGATCACGCCCACGAACTCGTCGCCGTCGCAGACCAGGGCCACCTCGTCGCGGTCGAACACGTCGGGCAGGGCGTCGACGCCCTGGGTGGATTGCAGGGTGTTGACCGCCCGGGTCATGGCCGCGCTGACCAGGGTCTTGAACTTCGGGCCGCGAGCGTCGTCGTCCACCCCCTCGACGGCGGCCAGGATGTCGCTCTCGTCGAGAATGCCGACCAGCTTGCCGTGGTCGACCACCGGCAGCTGGCTGATGTCGCCGCTGCGCATGCGGTTGTAGGCGGTCAGCAGGGTGTCGTCCGGCCCGATGGCCACCACGCCGCCGTCGGCGTAGCGCTTGGCGATCAGGTCGCGCAGGTCGCCGTGCAGCTCGCGCTGGTCGAAGCCGTGGGCGGCCAGCCACATGTCGTTGAACATCTTGGTCAGGTATTTGGCGCCGGTATCGCAGACGAGCGTCACCACCCGCTTGGGCTCGGTCTGGGCCTGGCAATAGCGCAGCGCCGCCGCCAGCAGGGTGCCCGAGGACGACCCGGCCAGGATCCCCTCCTTGCGCAGCAGCAGGCGGGCGGTGTCGACGCTCTCGCGGTCGCTGATCGAATAGGCGTGCCTGACCAGGTCCATCTGGGCGTTGGCCGGGATGAAGTCCTCGCCGATGCCTTCGACGATCCACGAGCCGGCCTCGCCATAGGTTCCGGTCGCCACGTAGTCGCAAAGGATCGAGCCGACCGGGTCGGCCAGCACCATCTCCGTCTTGGGCGAATGCCGGGCCATGAACCGGCCGACGCCCGTCAGGGTGCCGCCCGAGCCGACGCCCACGACCACCGCGTCGATGTCGCCACCCATCTGCTCGAAGATCTCGGGCGCGGTCGTGGTCTCGTGGGCCAGCGGATTGGCCGGATTCTCGAACTGGTTGACGTAGATCGAGCCGGGGATCGACTGGGCCAGGGTCTGGGCCATGTCCTGATAGTATTCCGGATGGCCCTTGCCGACGTCGCTGCGGGTCAGGCGAACGTCCACGCCCATGGCCCGCAGATGCAGGATCTTCTCGCGCGCCATCTTGTCCGGCACGATCAGGATCAGCTTGTAGCCCTTCAGGGTCGCCACCTGGGCCAGGCCCAGTCCCGTATTGCCGGCCGTCGCCTCGATGATCGTCCCGCCCGGCTTGAGGCTGCCGTCGGCCTCGGCCGCCTCGATCATCGAGCGCGCCACCCGGTCCTTGATCGAGCCGCCGGGGTTCTGGTTTTCCAGCTTCAGAAACAGCCGGCACGGACCGGTGTCGAGGTTGCGAACCTCGATCATCGGCGTGCGGCCAATCAGCTCGAGCGCGGAACCGACGACCGAAGGAAGGGCGGATTTGGGGTCATTCATGGCGCAACTCGGCGACAGAGAGAAATGATCTCCCTATCTAAGCCCGTTTCACGAAAGCGCAAACGGCGTTACGCGAGCTTGACCCTAACCCTAGGCCCCACAGGCGGTCAGGCGATCCATCCGCCATTCGCGGGCGAACTTGCGGCCCACCACCACGTCTTCGAACACCACCTTGCGGCGGGCGCCGGTCAGATCCGGATCGTCGTGGATCATCACGAAGGGAAAGCCGTTGCGCGACAGGAAGGCCTGGATGAATCCCGAGAAGCGCAGGGCCTCCTCGGCCGAGGCGAGACAGATGTCGATGACGACGTCAGCGGCGTTCATAGGCGCGCTCCCGATGGGTTACCGCGACCTTAACGCACGAACTCGCAAATGCGAACAGCCTTCGCGGTCGCAAAATAAAACGGCCCCGGATTTCTCCGGGGCCGCCCTAAAATCGAACATCGTTCGCCCAGATTGGAAGGCGGACGCCTTTAGAGAATGGATTGGCCCGTGCCCGCCCAATCCTTCAGGAACTGCTCCAGGCCCTTGTCGGTCAGCGGATGCTTGAACAGGTCGCCGAACACGGCCGGCGGGATGGTCACCACGTCGGCGCCGACGATGGCCGCGTCCTTGACGTGGGCGACGTTGCGCACCGAGGCGGCCAGGATTTCGGTCTCATAGCCGTAGTTGTCGTAGATGGCGCGGATGTCGCGGATCAGGTCCATGCCGTCGAAGCCGTAGTCGTCCAGGCGGCCGATGAACGGCGAGACGTAGGTCGCGCCGGCCTTGGCGGCCAGCAGGGCTTGGGTCGGCGAGAAGCACAGGGTGACGTTGGTCGAGATGCCCTCGCCGGCGAAGGCCGCGCAGGCGATCAGGCCGTCACGGGTCAGCGGGATCTTCACCACCACGTTAGGCGCGATCGCGGCCAGCTTCTTGCCCTCGGCGATCATCGCCTCGTGGGTGGTGGCGGCCACCTCGGCGCTGATCGGACCCGGCACCAGGTCGCAGATCTCGGCGATCACTTCGAGCATCGGCCGGCCCGCCTTGGCGATCAGGGTCGGGTTGGTGGTCACCCCATCCACCAGGCCGGTCGAGGCCAGGTCGGCGATGACCTTGGTGTCGGTGCTGTCGAGGAAGATCTGCATGGGCCTGCGCTTTTGCTTTGAAGTTTCAGGCTCGTTTATCCGTCCCGAGGGTCCGCGCCAAGCCGGGAAAGCCCCTAGGCGCCGGATGGAAATCGCTCACCGAGGCTTTCGCGCAGGAAGGCCAGCAGGTCGCCGCCCCGAAACCGCAGCCCCTCGACGCCGGCGCGGCGCGCGGCCTCGACGTCCGAACCCTTGTCGCCCACCAGAACGGTCTCCTCGGGCGCCAGAGACCAGTCGGCCAGCCCGCGCAGGATCATGCCGGGATTGGGCTTGCGATCGGGATGGTCGGGATGGCGATAACGGTCGTCGACGGCGTCCTCGTGATGGGGCGCCACATAGAAGGCGTCGATCCGGCCGCCCACTGGAGCCAACCCCGCCTGCAAGGCGTCATGAAAGAGGTCGACCTGCGCCTCGGTGAAATAGCCCCGCGCCACGCCCGACTGGTTGGTGACGACCAGCACCTTCACCCCGGCCGCGTTCAACGTCGCGACCGCCTGGCGGGCCCCCTCGATCCAGTCCAGCCGCTCAGGCTCGCAGACATAGCCGTGGTCGAGGTTCAGCACCCCGTCGCGATCGAAGAACACGGCTTTCAATGGCGCTTTTTCAGACATGCCTCCGCCTTACGCCAGGCCCCAACGCGCGACAAGGCGAGCGGCGCTTGGCGAACCCAGGCGAGGCGGCCTAGAACGGCCCCAGCTCCAGGCCATCCCGAGGATCACCGATGACCGACGACTTCGCCCGTCTTGTCCGCCTGCGCGACGAGCTCAAGACCTGGGCCCTGGACCAGGCCTTTCCGATCTGGTGGGACGTCGGCGCCGACAAGGTCCAGGGCGGCTTCTTCGAGAAGATCGCCCTGGACGGAACCCCGGTCGAGGCCCCACGCCGGGCGCGGGTTCAGCCGCGCCAGATCTATTCCTACGCCGTGGCCGGACTGCTGGGCTGGGACGGTCCGTGGAAACAGGCCCTGGAACACGGGCTGGACTTCTATCTGAGCAAGTATCGCCGTCCCGACGGCTTCATGCGCACCCTGGTGGCCAGCGACGGCTCGCCCCTGGACGACAAGGTCGACCTCTATGACCAGGCCTTCGGCCTGTTCGGCCTGGCCATGGCCAGCTCGGTCCTGCCCGAGCGCGACGACCTGCCGGCCCTGGGCGTCAGCCTGCGCCAGGCCCTCTACGACACGCTCAAGCACCCCGTGGCCGGGTTTGAGGAAACCCGCCCGCGCACCCTGCCCCTGCTGTCCAACCCGCACATGCACCTGTTCGAGGCCAGCCTGGCCTGGATCGAGACCGGTCTCGACGCTGATGGCGGCTGGCGCGCCATGGCCGACGAGATCGCGGGGCTGGCCCTGGCCAAGTTCATCGACCCCAAGAGCGGCGGCCTGCGCGAGTATTACGACGGCGACTGGAACCCCGCCCCGGGCGTGGACGGCCGGATCGTCGAACCGGGCCACCAGTTCGAATGGGCCTGGCTGCTGCTGCGCTGGGGCCAGCTGGCCGGACGCGACGACGCGACCAGGGCCGCCCTGCGGATGATCGAGATCGGCGAGGGTCCCGGCGTCGATCCCAAGCGTGGCGTGGCGATCTTCGCTCTGCTGGACGACATGAGCGTGCATGACGACATCGCCCGCCTGTGGGCCCAGACCGAACAGATCAAGGCCGGCGTGCTGGCCGCCCGGGTGACCGGCGACGCGCGCTGGTGGACCACGGCCGCCAATGGCGCCGAGGCCTTGCTGAAGTATTTCGATGTGCCGGTGAAGGGCCTGTGGCGCGACAAGCTGCGGGCGGACGGGACCTTCGTCGAAGAGGCCGCCCCCGCCAGCTCGTTCTATCACATCGTCTGCGCGATCCTGGAGCTGGACCGGGCCGTCAGCGCCAGGTCGTGACCAGCACCGAGGCGGCGGTGGCCGCCCGGACCTCGACCGGCGCGCCCAGGTCCTGGCGGGCGCCGGCCGCGAGGCTTTCCGCCCCGGCGGTCAGGGCGCCGTCCAGCACCTGGATCGAGCCGACCGGCAGTTCGGCGACCGCCCCGGCTTCCAGACGCCACAGCTGAACCACCGCGCCGGGCGTGCTGGTCACCGGCTGGCGCTCGACGCCGCCGCTGAAGGCGATGGCGTGACGGTGGGCGATGTCGCGACCACTGGCCTTGAGCACGTCGACCAGGGTCTTGACGGCCTGGGCGTCGTCGCGGCGGCAGACCAGCACGGCGTCGGGCTCGGCGACGATCAGCAGGTCGGCCACGCCGATCGCCCCAACGAACGGGCCGGACGAGCGGGCCAGCACGTTGGTGGTGTTGATCAGATGGATGTCGCCGCTGGCGGCGTTGCCCTCGGTGTCGCGGATCGAGGCTTCCCAGATCGCGTCCCAGGCGCCCAGGTCCGACCAGGTGAAGGCGGCCGGGGCCACGGCGGCGCGGGTGGTGCGCTCCATGACCGCGTAGTCCAGCGACTTCTTGGTGGTCGCGCCGAACGCCTCGCGGTCGAGGTGCAGCCGCACGCCGTCCCGCTGGCCCTTGGCGACCGAGGCCACGGCCCCGTCGCGGATCGCGGGTTCGAACACGGCCAGTTCGTCCAGCAGCGTCTTGGCCGTGAAGGCGAAGTTGCCGCTGTTCCAGTAGTAGCCGTCCTCGACATAGGCCTTGGCGGTGGCCAGGTCGGGCTTTTCGACGAAGGCCGCCACCGAGAACACGCCGCCGGCCAGCTTGTCGCCGGGCTTGATGTAGCCGAAGCCGGTCGCGGGCGAGGTCGGCTGAACCCCGAAGGTGACGATCAGGCCGGTCTTGGAGGCCTCGATGGCCACCAGCGCCGCTTCGCGGAAGACTTCCGGCTCGGCGATGTGGTGGTCGGCCGCCAGCATCAGCACCACCCCGTCGGGCGAGCGCGACTGCACATAGGCGGCGGCGGCGGCGATGGCCGGCGCGGAGTCGCGAGCCTCGGGCTCGATGATCACCGTCAGCTTGACGCCCAGCTCCAGCGCCTGGCGCTCGACCAGCTCGGCCATGGCCTTGCCCGTGACCACCACGATCTCGTCGGCCCCCGGCAGGTCCATGACCCGCAGGATGGTGTCCTGGAAGCTGGAACGATCGCCGATCAGCTTCAGGAACTGCTTGGGACGGTCGGCGCGCGAGGCGGGCCACAGGCGGGTTCCAGACCCGCCGCACAGGATCACAGGATAGGTCGCGACCAAGAAATCCCCCGGGGCACAAAAAGCGTCCCGACCTTAAAGCGTCGGACGATGTCAGTTAGCACATCGCTCCCGGCAAAATAGGGGCCAGGCGCCCGGGCCGATCTAAACCGGCACGCCCGCCTGCAATTCGGACAGCCAGGCGTCGGCCGTGGCGTCCGAGGGCATTCGCCAGTCGCCGCGCGGCGACAGGGCCCCGCCGGACGAGATCTTCGGGCCGTTGGGCATGGCCGAGCGCTTGAACTGGTTGGCGAAGAACCGCTTCAGGAATAGCTCCAGCCAGCGTTTGATCTCGGCAAGGTCGTAGGCGCGCCTGGCGTCGTCCGGGGTCCCGACCGGCCAGGCGCCCGCGGCGGCGTCATGCCAGGCGGTCCAGGCCAGGAAGGCGATCTTCGACGGCGCCATGCCGTAGCGGGTCAGATAGTAGAGATTGAAGTCCTGCAGGGCGTAGGGACCCACGAAGCTCTCGGTGGCCTGGACCTGCTCGCCCGGCACCAGCTCCGGCGAGATCTCGGTGGCCAGGATGTCTTCCAGCAGGTCGCCCGTCGCCGCGTCCACGTCGCCCGAGGCCGCCACGAAGCGAATCAGATGCTGGATCAAGGTCTTGGGCACCCCGGAATTGGGGTTGTAGTGGCTCATCTGGTCGCCGACCCCGTAGGTGCACCAGCCCAGCGCCAGTTCCGACAGGTCGCCGGTGCCCACCACCATGCCGTGGTGGTGATTGGCCAGGCGGAACAGATAGTCGGTGCGCAGGCCCGCCTGGACGTTCTCGAACGTCACGTCATAGACCGGCTCGCCCTGGGCGAACGGGTGGCCGAGGTCGGCCAGCATCTGACGGGCGGCGGGGCGGATGTCGATCTCGCCCGCCGTGACGCCGATCGCCTTCATCAGCGCCCAGGCGTTGGACTTGGTGCGGTCGGAGGTGGCGAAGCCCGGCAGGGTGTAGGCGAGGATGTCCGTGCGCGGCCGGCCCAGCTGATCCATGGCCTTGGCGGCGACGATCAGGGCGTGGGTCGAATCAAGACCGCCGGAGATCCCGATCACCAGGCTCTTGGACCCCGCCGCCTCGACGCGGCGCGCCAGGCCCTGAACCTGGATGTTGTAGGCCTCGTAGCAGTTCTCGGCCAGCTTGGCCGGATCGGACGGGGTGAACGGGAAGCGCTCGATCGGCCGGACCAGGGCCAGGTCGCCGGCCGGGGGCGTGAAATCCACCGAGACGATGCGATAGGGCCAGGCGGCGCCCAGCGCGTCGCCCGTGTCGTTGAAACTGCCGGTGCGCATGCGCTCCTGGCGCAGGCGGGCCACATCGATGTCTGCCATGACCATGGCGTCCTGCGTGGCGAAACGCGTGGTCTCCGCCAGCAACCCGCCCATCTCGTGAATGTCCGCGTGTCCGTCCCAGGCCAGATCGGTCGATGATTCTCCCGCCCCGGCGGCGGAATAGACATAGGCGGCGATGCAACGCGCGGATTGCGAGGCGCAGAGCAGCCGGCGCGTCTCGGACTTGCCGATCGTGATGTTGCTGGCCGACAGATTGAGCAGGATCTCGGCCCCCGCCAAGGCCGCCCGGGCGCTGGGCGGTATCGGAGTCCAGACGTCCTCGCATATCTCCACCCCGAAGGTGAACGGCGCGTCGCCTTCGGCCCGGAACAGGAGATCGACGCCGAACGGCGCCGAATGGCCGGCGACGACGATCTGACGACCTGTCACGCCCTGGCCGCTGCTGAACCAGCGGCGCTCGTAGAATTCACGATAGTTCGGCAGGTAGGTCTTGGGCGTAACGCCCAGTATGCGGCCCCGCCCGATGGTCACGGCGGTATTGTAGAGACGCCCCCCGTCGCGGAGCGGCGCGCCCACGACGATCGTCGTGCAGAAGCCGACGCTGGCCTCCACCAGCACGCCGATGGCCGTCTCCACCGCGGCGAGCAGGGCGTCCTGCTGGAACAGGTCGTCGATCGCGTAGCCGGAGAGATTCAGTTCGGGAAACACCGCCACGGCCACTCCGGCCGTTTCGGCCTCGCGCGCCATATGGATCACCCGCTGGGCGTTGGTCGCCGGATCCGCCAGTCGCACGCGCGGCACGCACGCGGCGACACGGGTCATGCCATGCGTGTAAGGGGAGAAAAACGACGGCTTGCTCACAGGCTAACCTTCCGGTGGCTAAAAACCGACTTCGGCGTAACGATGCAAGACGCGTGAAGCAAGGAACGACGTGACATAGTGTGTTCGTGAAGCTAAGTTTCGTTTCTTAAAGTTGTATTTTGGCTTTTCCCGCAATGGTTTCATCTTCGGCCCTTTCTGATGCTGCGGACGGCGTTGTGCTGCCGGCGCCGTCGGGCGCGGGTGCGGTCGTCTTCAAGGGCCTCAAGCCCATCAGCGCGGCGACGTTCCAGCGCTATGCCGTGCTGATGCCGCCGGGCGTCGAGCGACGCATCCAGGTGAGATTCGACGCCGAGAGCGACGAAGCGGGATCGTACGCCTGGAAGGTGATCTCCGACTGGTCCGCGGAGTCGCTCGTCGAGGTCGACCAAGGCGCGCCAGGCGTCTACAGCCTGCACGTCGATCTGCGGAGAGGCGAGAAGAGCGGCGCCCACTCGGTCGGCCAAACGCGCGCCATAAGCCTGGACGTCCTTGGCGGCCTCAGCGGCCAGGTCGCCGATCGTGTTCGGCGCGTGCATGTCTTCGAGGCCCCGGACCAGTGGTCGCCCCAGGCCCTGAAGGACTCGGGCTCAATCGCCGCCCTTACCGAGGCGATCACGGTGCTGTTCCCGTCCCGCGTGGACGCCCTGGTCGAGGCGACCGGCGGGTTGTCGCGGCGGGCGCTCCTGGCCGTACACGCCATGAACATGGTCTCCAGCCTCTACGTGTTCGGACAGCAGGACCCAAGCCAGGTCGGATGTGTCCTAAGCGCCATCGACGGCCCGATCCGCACCCCGGCCGACTATCTGGCCAGCCGGATCGGCTGCTGCCAGGACTTCAGCGCCGTGCTGGCCGCCGTGCTGGAAATGCTGGGCTTCGAGCATCGCGCGGTCTGCATACGCCGCGATCATATCTTCAACGAGGTCATGGTCGGCGGGCGCGGCCTCACCTTGGACGCCACCATCAACACGCTCTACACGCGGCCTTACGCGGAGGTGCTCACGCGTCCGGTCGAAGCGTTCGCCTGGCCGATCCGCTCGCTATCGACGGCGGGCGAACACAGGAAGGCGCTCGACGCCCTGATCGCTTTCCAGACCTTCGCCGTGGAGCTCTATGGCCCCGACGATCTGTTCTATTACGACCCCAAGGTCGTCTTCTCCGAAAACTACCACATCCTGTTGAAGGGTGGCGGCTACAGGGCTCTCGCCTCGGCGAACTTCCGGTCATAGGCGTCGCGGTTGGCCAGCACGTGGTTCATGTAGCCGATGAAGCGCTCATACTCCGCGGACTGGCGCTGAGCCTGGACTTCCCGCAAGGCGCGTAGCTTGTCGTCGGCGGTCTCGCCTTGCGAGATCCACCACACCGGGTGGGCGTTGAACTGCACGTCGACACCCTCGGCGAACAGGTCCAGCGGCGTCTTGGCGCGCCACCGCATCGAACTGTCGGCGACGTAGGTGAAGCGTTCGCGCATCGCGGCGGAATAGGCTTCGACCTGAAAAAGGCTCTCGATGTCGAAATAGGCCGAATCGGTCGGCACGTGCTGCGAGGCGCTGACCACCGGCTTGCCGACGATCGCGGAAAGCAGGTCGCGCTCGCGCCGAACCCGATCGACCGCCTGCTCGGCGTCGGCGATGTAGGACGAGTCCCAGTGGAGGCCGATTTCGTGACCCAGGTCGGTGATGGCGGCGATCGCCGCCCGGCCGGCCGCGTCCGTCGCCGCGTAGAAGTCGCAGCCCATCAGCACGAAATAGGTGGAGCGCACGCCCAGCCCGGTCTCGATCTCGGCCATCTGGCGCGCGTGGTCGAGGTCGAAATCCACGTCGTGGCGCAAGGCGACCGTCTTGCCTTCGCGGGCGATCGCCTCGCCAACGGGGACAAAGCCGTAGCCGGCGTCAAGGCCCGCACGGAGCACGGCGGCGTAGCCTTCAGGGGAAAAGGAAATCATTGATCGCCTCCGTCTTTCGCATTCGGCGGGCTCTCGTAGCGCGCCCGGATCCGCCGCGCGGGCGAACCGACGTAAACGCTGTTGGGCTCGAGATCGCGAATGGCGACGGCCCCGATGCCCAGCATGGTGTCGGCCCCGACACGGATGCCTTCCAAGATGGAGGCGTTGGGTCCGAGCCACACGCCCGCGCCCATTTTCACGCTGCCGCTGATCTCGGCGTGAGCGGTGATCACGCAGTTGGGGCCCATCAAAACGTTGTGGGCGACGTGAACGTGGTCATCGATCTTGGAATAGTTCTCGACGACGGTTGGGTCGATCGTGCCGGCGCACACCGTCGCCTGACAGCCGACCTCGACGAAATCGCCAAGGATCACCCCTCCGAGGTGCGGCAGTCGGATGTTGTTGCCGTTTTCATCGGTGTCGATGCCGAAGCCTTCTCCGCCTACCGTCGCGCCGCTGTGGATCACGCAACCCCGCCCCGTCTGCACGCGCGGACCGATCACGGCGTTGGGACGAACCTCGGTTTCAGGCCCGATCACGCACAGGGCGCCGATCGAAGCGCCGTGGGCGATCGAGGCGGTGGGGTCCACCGTGGCGGTGGGGTGAACAAAGGCCAGGGGCGAAATTCCGGGCTCGGGCTTGGTCGCGAAGAGACTCGTGGCCCGGGCGAAGGCCCCTCGCGGGTTGGGCGTGCGGATGTGCGGCGGCTTGAACGGCTGCTCACTGTCGGTCGGGATCAGAAAGAGGCTCTCAAGCTGGTCGCCGACCTGTTCGAACAGGGCCGCGCTGTCGCGATTGATAAATCCCATGCGGTTGGGCTGGGGACAATCCAGGGTGCAAAGACCCTTGATCAACAGATCCTCGCCCACCAGGTCGCCGCCCAGCAAAGCGGCGATTTGCGACGCGCGCACTTCCATGTTCCGGCCTCCTAGAATTTCAGCTGTAGAGTTCGATCAGACGCGGAGACACGACACGACGATCGTGGCGCGCCTCGACATAGGCCCGGGAGCGTCGACCGATGCCCTCCCAATCGGACCGGCGCTCGATCGCCTGCAGCAGGATGCTTTCGATGTCGTAGGGCGTCGCGCTGATCATCGGCAGGTCTTCGGAATAAATGTCGCGCAGGTCGTCGCGGATATAGCCCAGCGTGGGCACGCCGCGCGCCATGGCCTCGACCGCGAACACGCCGTAGGCGCCGGCCAGCAGCTGGTCGACGACCAGGTCGGCGTTGGCGATCTCCTCCATGACCTCGGCGTGGGTGCGCTGGGTCATCAGCCTCAGGTCCACCTTGACCCCTCGGGCCGCCAGTCGCTCGCAGGCGTTCTGCAGGTGGACCGAGCCCTTCAGGTCCAGCGCGGAGGGCGCGTGGACGATGCGCACCACGTCGGGATCACGCTCGTGGACCGGCAAGCCGGCGGCCTCGGCGTCGAGCTCCTGCAGGTCGACCGGCTGGGGCAGGAAGGTGGCGTTGGGCGCGAACTCCTGGATGTCGGGCGTATAGACCACGGCCCGCCGCCCAAGACCCCTGGCCACCTCCCGCGCCTGAAGCCTGTTGCGATTGCAGGCCATGGGCCAGCAGGCCTGGCAGGCGTTGATCGGATACTTCCGCTGGACGACCTTCGAGTCGCGGATGTCGCACCCATGAAAGTGCATCACGACCTTTTTTCCGGCCATCTTGAGGAAGCGAATGTCCTCCAGACCGTCGCCCCACAGCGAATAGCCGAAATGGAAATTGAAGATGTCGTAGTCGAGCATCGCGGAGAGCGCGTGGTCGGCGGTGAAGCTGGTGATGGTCTGGTCGACGTCACGCTGATAGACGCCAGCCGGGAAACAAATCGCCCGGGACGAGAGCCCGATTTCGCGTTCGGTCTTGGCCAGAATTCCCGGTATGCCGGCGATGTTGAAGGGGCCGTGATAAACCCTGGGCTGTTGCTTCATCATCGGACCATGACGCCTGGGCTCGCCGCCCACGACGCGGTAGTACCGCGCGCCGGGGCGGACAGGCAACCCGATTAAAAAAGGCCAGGGTTGCGCGTGGGTGACGATGATGCCACACCGGCCGTCGGTCTAAGATACGCTGGGGCGTAGCAAATTCATGCGCATCGTCATGCTGACGGACGACTCCAACTCGATCGACCGTCGCATTCTTCTCGAGGCTGACGCGCTGATCGCCAAGGGTCACGAAGTCATACTCCTCGCCCGTCACCTCGACGGATTGCCTGACGGAGCACGGATCAACGAGCTCAAGGTGGCGTACGTCAAGTTGAGCTCGACCTGGCTGGCCAAGCCCTCCGTCAAAGGCCTGGTCATCGGGTTCGCGCGGCGGATGCAGGCGGTCGCCAAGACCTGCGCCAAGGGCGCGGTTCGCACGCGCCTGAGCCGACTCAAGAGCATCATCCTGCGCCTCTATGCCTGGCTCGTGGCCGTGCGCGCCTCGCCCGAGGTCTATTTGCGCCGCGATTTCGCCCGCGTATTCGATTCCTGGACCCCGCTGCCTCGCCGCGCGATGATCGCGGGACGCCTGCTGGCCGCGGGCGCCATGGGCTTGGCCCTCGAGATCGCCCGCTTCGTGCGCCGCCCACGCCGCGGCTTGAAATTCGCCGGTCCCTCGCACCTGGCCCACCCCATGAAGCCGCACGCCTGGGATCAGGCGTTGATCGATTGGGCGACCTATTACGATCCCGACCTGATCCACGCGCACGATCTGCCCCAGCTGTTTGCTGGCGTCACCGTGGCGCGAAAGCTGGGCGTGCCGCTGATCTACGACGCCCACGAGGTCTATCCCGAGATTTCCAGCCTGACCGCCGCCGAGAAGACCTTCCTGCTCGCCCGCGAGAGCGCGCTGGTCAAGCACTGCGACGCCCTGATCACGGTCAACCCGTTCTGCGGCCACTTCATGGAAAAGCGCTACGGCAGCAAGCCGTTCGAGGTGATCACCAACGCCACGGAACGCACGCCGGCTCTCGAAGCCAACCCGCGTCCGCGCCGCTTCCATGAAAAGCTTGGCCTGCCGGCGGACGTGCGCGTGCTCTGCTACCAGGGATGGTTCTCAAAGGAAGGCCGTGGCCTGGCCGAACTGGTGGCGGCGATGGCCGACGTGCGAGAGGACGTCCATCTCGTGATGATCGGCTACGGCGACCGCGAGTATTTCCGGGGAATCGCCGAAAGGTCGGGCTGCACCGAACGGGTCCATATCCTGGACGCCGTGCCCTGGACCGAACTGCTGGAATGGAGCGCCTCGGCCGATGTCGGGATCATCCCGTACCAACCGATCGACTTCAATCACAAGTTCTGCTCGCCCAACAAGCTCTACGAATTCATCGCCGCCCGTCTGCCGATCCTGGCCAATGATCTGGTCTATCTGCGCCAGGTCATCGAGGGCGAGGGCTTTGGCATGGTCGCCGAGTTGACCAACCCCGCCAACATGGCCGCGGCGATCAACACCATGTTCGACCCCGAGACCGATATCGTCAGCCGCTCGCGGCAGGACATGATCGCGAAGGGTCCCGCCTGGGAATGGCCGGTCGAGGCGGAAAAGCTTCTGGCCATCTATGACCGGGTGATCGCCCGTTCGCCGGACAAGGGGCTGCGCTCGCCCGTGATCCACCCGCGCCTGCGCGCGGAAGCGGAACGGTCCACGCCTCGGGCGGCGGCGTAATCGCGGGCGACGCCGCGAAAGAGGAGGAAACCACCTTGGGGCAAAAGGTCAAAAAGCCGACGTACTGCAGCGTGGCCGAGATGTCGGTCGCCGGCAACGCGTGGGACCGGACCTGGGGCGAAGCCCTGGCCACCTCGATCGACGACGCCTTGATCCCCGCCGTGGAATGGCGGCGAACGGAGGCGCGCGGCCTGTCCAAGGTCAGCGCCGAACAGATGACGAGCGTGACTCTGGCCAAGCATGGACCCAGCGGCCGCGCCTCGCCCTGCGGCCTGTTCATCCCCGGCTCGGCGATCGCCGGGCGACGGGTGGTCGAACTGGGCTGCGGATATGGTTGGCTCGGCCGCCAGCTGACGCCGTGGACGTCGCGTTATCTCGGCATCGACGCCTCCCGTCTGGTGCTGGCCGTCGCCAAGTCGACCCAGCGACGGGGCATGCGGTACGGCCACATCAGCGACGAAGTGGTGTTCCGGGATCTGAGGGGCACCTTCGACACTCTGGTCACCCACAACACGCTCTTCCACCTGAACAGATCGCATCTGACCGGCGCCCTGATCCGGATGCGCACCCTGCTGCGGCCCGGTGCCCTGGCCACCGGCGAGTTCTGCACGATCCGTCCCGGCTCGGTCGCCGGTGTGATCTATCCGTCCGAGCGGAAGCTGGACCTCAAGGTCCCGAGCTGTGGCTACTATTTCGATCAGGCAAGCTTCGCCGCGGCTGTCGGCGCGGCGGGTTTCGATGTCCTGGCGTTCAAGCCCGACTCCGCCGGGATCAGCTGCCAGGCCTTGATGAAGATGAAATAGGCCGCGCCGTCGGCCCTAGACGGAAGGCCTCGGCGACGACGGGGCGCCATCCAGGGCCGCCTCGCCATCCTCCACCGGAGCGGCGTGCTCCAGGATGGCCGTCATCGGATCATCCGGCGTTGGATCATCCGGCGTTGCGGGCGTCGCCTCGATCCTCTGAGCCCAGGGCAAGGCGTCGCCGTTCAGATACTGCTCGCTGGCGACTTCGCCGTCGATGTCCTGCGTGACCACCCCAGTGGCGGTTTCGGCGTTCTGCGCCAGGTCGGCGGCCAGGGCCAAGGCCTCGTCACGCGAGGCTTCGCGCGCCAGGGTGCGGCCATCTTGGCTGACGCGCCACTGATCGCCCTCGGCGACGACATAGATGACCTGTTCGAGCATGGCGACCTCGCAAAACCGACACCTTGGAAACGCGGCCTCTGGGACCATCGTTCCGTGGGCTTCAGCGGCGATCGTCAGCCGATGCAGGCCAGAGCGAGCTCGAGGTTGCGCTGACCGTCCCAGCCCGAAACCGGCGCGGCCGCGCCTTCACGGATCGCCCTCAGGAAGGCGGCGTGCTCCAGCTTCAGCGGTTCGGCCTGCTCGACGAACAGGTGCCGCGTCTCATAGGCTCCGTCCGGCTTATAGTCCGAATAGGCCGTCGCCTGGCGGGTGATCAGATCGGCCACCACGAAGCGGCTGGCCGTGGCCACCTGGAGCTGGCGCACCCGGAAGGGCGTGAGCCAGTTGCAATTGATCTGGGCCTGCGCGCCGTTCTGGGTCCGCGCGAGGATCATCGCCACGTCCTGAGCCGAGCCGTGGGCCT
Organism: Caulobacter soli; assembly: GCF_011045195.1. Classification (GTDB taxonomy): domain Bacteria; phylum Pseudomonadota; class Alphaproteobacteria; order Caulobacterales; family Caulobacteraceae; genus Caulobacter; species Caulobacter soli. The sequence continues at coordinate 5,090,899 of NZ_CP049199.1, forward strand.
TGGCGTGCTGGCATGTCACGTCGACGATGTCCGAGTCGGTGAGGAAGCGGACGATGTCGATGTCGTGCACCGCCAGGTCCATGATCACGCCGACATCACCCATGCGCGGCGGGAACGGCCCGGCCCGCGTGATCGAGACGGAGATCACCGCCTCGCCCTCGCAAGCCTTCTTGGCGGCCAGGACGGCGGGGTTGAAGCGCTCGACGTGGCCGACCATCAAGACCTTGCCGGCGGCGTCCGCCGCCGCGATCATCCGCTGGGCTTCCGCTGGCGTATTGGCGATGGGTTTTTCCACGAGGACGTGGACGCCCCGCGCCAGAAGGGCCTCGGCCAGGGGCGCGTGCAGGTGGTTCGGCGTCGCCACCACCGCGAAGTCGATCCCCGCGGCCAGGGCCTCGTCCAGATCGGCGAAACCCTGGCAATTCAGTTGCTGCGCCATCTGGGCGCGGCGCGCGGCGTCGACCTCGACCACGCCGACCAGCTCCGCGTCCGGCGCCTGAGCCAGCATCCGCGCGTGATACGCGCCCATGATCCCGGCCCCGAAGACCGCGCCCCGAAGTTTCGACATCTTGTTTGACCTCAGGCGGCGTGAGTCGTGGCCATGTAGGTGGCGACGGCGTCCGCGTAGGACCCATCGAAGGCGACGCGGCCGTCCTTCATGTAGATGCCGCGCCGCGCGATCGAGTCCGACAGCGACAACGCGTGGGTGGCCAGCACGACCAGACCGGCGTTGTTGATGATGTTGATCATCCGCTTGGTGGCCTTCTCGATGAAGGCCGCGTCGCCGGCGCCCAGAACCTCGTCGATCAGCAGCACGTCGGCGTTGAAGCTGGTGGCGATCGAGAAGGCCAGGCGGATCCGCATGCCGGCCGAATAGGTCCGGATCGGCATGTCGATGAACTCGCCCAGTTCGGCGAAATCGACGACGTCGTCGACGATCGACCGAGCCTGCTTGGTGCTGGCGCCCATGTAGCGGGCGCGGATGACGATGTTGTCGCGGCCGCTCGCGTCCTCTTCCATGCCGCTGACCATGTCGAGCAGGGTGCGGATGGAGCCTTGGCGGCGGATGGAGCCGCCGGTCGGCTCATAGATGCCCGCCATCAGCTTGAGCAGGGTGGACTTGCCCGCGCCATTGCCGCCGACCAGCGCGATGCGGTCGCCGGCCGTGGCCGACAGCGTCACGTCGCGCAGCGCCTGCACCATGACCCGGTTATGGTCGGTGGTGCTGCGGCTCTTGAGGGGCTTGATCAGCTGAGTTCGAAATTGGCGGGCGGCGACCCCGTAGACAGGGAACGTCAGCGAGACGCCTTGAAGGTCGAGACTGGCCATGGGCTAGATCCAGAAGGGCAGGCGGCGGCGGGTGAGAACGAAGACCCCGAGTCCCAGGATCAGGCACACGGCCGCGGAGGCCAGGGCCCGCGACCAGGCGTGCGGCAATGTCGGTTCGTTGATCAGCGGCGCACGCATCACGTCGAGCAGATAGGTGATGGGGTTGAGCAGCACGATGGCCTTGTTGCGCACCAGGGTCTCGGGCCGCCAGTAGACCGGCGACAGAAGCGCCCCGATCCCCATGGCCATGCCGATCAGGGGCACCATGTCGCGGAAACGCGGCGTAAGGCACGCCACGACGAAGACCAGGCCCGTCACGGCCGTCAACACCAGCACGATCCCGGGGATCGCCATCAGCATCGACAGCGACGGGCGGATCCCCATGACCAGCGCCACGACAAGGAAAGCCACGAGGTGGTGAGCGGTGACGATGGCGTTGCGGATGATCGCGGACAGGATCATCAGGCCATAGGGCAGCGGCGAACCGGACAGGTGGTTTCGCGCCGAGATCAGGGTGGTGCAGGCCTCGATCAGCGACTGCGAGAGGAAAGACCAGATGATGATGCCCATGAGAACGAAGGGCAGCGCCTTGCGCAGCTCTCCGCCGAACAGGCCGGTCATCACGAAACTGAGGGCCGAGGCGGTGACCAGGATCGAGATGCTGACCCAGAACGGACCGATCAACGAGCGCGCGTACCGCACGCGCAAATCCTGCCAAGCCAGAAAGAAGGCCAGCGGAAGACGAGCAAAGCTGTCTTGCAGATCCCGAGCGCTAACCTGGAGTGCGTTTTTCATAAAAGTGTCCGAACGGCGTGACGCGTGCGATGATTCACCGGCAAGAGCCCGGCGAAACGGTCAATTTTTAGACCGGATTCACGACCTCACTGATCTCTAGCTCAAAACCGCACGGTGAGGACAGAAAGACCCGATCGCCGTCGCGTCCGACAACGCTCATCCGCCGTCCCGCCGGGGAGATGTAGCCGATCACGCGGGCCGGGTTGCCGACCACCAGCGCATGCTCGGGCACATCCTTGGCGACCACGGATCCAGCGCCCACCAGCGCCCAACGCCCAATGGTGACGCCCGGGGTGAGCACGGCGGCGCCGCCGATCGAGGCGCCGTAACGCACGGTCACACCAGACACGACCCAATCATCCGCGCTCTTGAAGGATCCGTCAGCATTGATCGCGCGCGGAAACCGGTCATTCAGAAGCACACAGTGCGGACCCAGAAGAACCCCATCCTCGACGGTGGCTCCTAGATAAACGCTAACATTGTTCTGGATTTTGCAGTTGGAACCGACGTTGACATCAATATCCACAAATGCATTTTTGCCAATGCTCGTGGCGTCACCAATCACGGCGCGCTCGCGAACCTGAGCATTATTCCAGATCTTAACCCCTTTACCCAACTTGGCCAGCGGGTGGACTTCAGCCGTTGGATGGATAAGAACTGTCATCAAATCACATGAGGTTCGAAATTCTTGATGGCAGGGAATGGCCCAAAAGCCCTTCGGCTGTCAAGCGGACTCACTTCTACCCAAACTGTTCTCATACTGGAAAAATCTGGAGCCTCAAATGCCGCAGCGGCGAATTTTCAGCGTGGTTGGGGCGCGCCCCCAATTCATCAAGGCCGGGCCTGTCGAACGCGCGTTCAAAGACCACGCCGCGTCGCGATCCTATATCGTCCACACCGGACAACACTATGACGCCAACATGTCTGAGGTTTTCTTCGAAGAACTGCAGATTCCGCAACCATCGTTCAAACTGAACATTTCAGGCGGCTCGCACGGTGAGATGACGGGCCGCATGCTGGAGGCGCTGGACCGCCTGTTCATCGACGAACGGCCCGATGGCGTATTGGTTTACGGCGACACCAACTCCACCCTGGCGGGCGCGCTGGCCGCCAGCAAGCTGAGCATCCCGGTCTTCCACATCGAGGCGGGTCTCCGCTCGTTCAACCGGGCCATGCCGGAGGAGATCAACCGCGTGCTGACCGATCACGTCAGCGATCTGCTGTTCTGCCCCACGGCCGCCGCCGTCGAGAACTTGGTCCGCGAGGGCGTGACCCAGGGTGTGTACGCGGTCGGCGATGTCATGCAGGACGCCACCCAACAGGCGGCGGCTCGCGCCGAAACCGCGTCGACGGTGTTGGAGACCCTGGATCTGGTCGGTCGCCCCTACGTGCTCTGCACCATCCACCGCGCCGAGAACACCAACGACCTCGACCGGCTGCGGGCCTTGCTGGACTACGTGCGCGAGACGGCCGCTGGACGGCTCATCGTCTTCCCGGTCCACCCCCGCACGCGCAAGATCTGCGAGGCGGCCGGTATCGGCCTGGAAGGCTTCATGCCCATCGACCCCGCCGGCTATCTGGATCTGCAGCGCCTGATCAGCGGCTGCGAACTGGTCTGCTGCGACAGCGGCGGCCTGCAGAAGGAAGCCTATTTCCATCGCCGGCCCTGCGTGACCCTGCGCGACGAAACCGAGTGGGTGGAAACGATCGACGCCGGCTGGAACCGGCTTTGGCGCACGCCGGACTTCGTCTCGCCCCGCCGCGGGATCACCGACTACGGCGACGGTCACGCCGCGCGCCGGATCGTCGAGCACATCGACCAGTGGTTCGCGACCGCCTGAACAGGGCGGGCGACCGACCGGCCCTGGCCTAGCCGGCCAGGGCCAGCGCCGCCTGGCGCTTCTGGTGGGCCACGTCGTGGAACTGCTGGTACCACAGCTCCAGCGACAGCATTCCCCAGGCGGTGCGCGAGAACGACCCCATCGCGGTCATGTTCTTCAGGACCTCGTCACGGCGCACCCAGGGTCGCGTTCCGGCTCGCGCGCTGTTGAAGGTGTCGTGGACGAAGCTCCGCAGTTCGCCCCCGAACCACTCCTTGAGGGGCACGGGGAAGCCCATCTTGTCGCGCCGGTCCAGCAGCGATGGCGGCAGGCGCTGGCCGAACGCCTGGCGCAGCAGGTTCTTGGACACGCCGCCCGTCAGCTTGATCGCGGGCGACAGCGAGGCCACGAACTCGACCAGCGGCCGATCCAGGAAGGGCACCCGCGATTCCAGGCCGTGCGCCATGCCCATGCGATCCTCGACCTGCAGCAGGGCCGGCAGGAGGAAGCGCATGTCGAAGCGCATCATCTTGTCGAAATAGGCCCGTTCGCCCACGCCCGCTTCATTGAACACACTGGTGAACCGCTCGGCCACCGAGGCCATGGGCAGGTCTTCCAGCTCGACCTCGCCGGCCATGTCGACCGTGCGGTTGATCAGGCGCAGGTAGCGTTCGTCGAACGGCCCGAACAGGCCCGAGGACCAGGTCGATTTGATCAGCGGCTGATACTCCCGCAGCGACGACAGCTGCGGCAGGATCGAGGCCAGCGGGAGATCTCGCAGGCCCGGATCGTCCTCGCCCTGGATCGCCGCCCGCAGACCCTGCTCGAGATAGCCGACCATGTACCGCGAGTAGCCGCCGAAAATCTCATCGCCGCCCTGGCCGCCCAGCACCACCTTCACATGCTCGCCCGCCAGCTTGGACACCATGTATTGCGGAAACGAGCCAGGGCCCGCCACCGGCTGGTCCAGGTGGTAGATCACCTTGGGCATCGACTCGATGAAGTCCGAGGCGGTGATGTCGATCTCGTGCAGGCGGCCCGACGCCGAAGCGGCCGCTTCACGCGCGTAGCCGCTCTCGTCGTAGCCCGGAAATTCCGTGAACTTGCCGTGGAAGAAGTCGCGGTTCTCGTGATTCCCCTCCGCGGCCATGATCGCGATGAGGCTGGAATCGACGCCGCCAGACAAATAGGCGCCCACCGGCACGTCGCTGCGCAGGTGCAGGGCCAGCGACTCCTCGACCAGGGCCTCGAGACGCTCGACGGCCTCGGCCTGGGAGATGTCGCGATAGGCGTATTCGGGCCGCCAGTAGGCGCGCGTCCTGACGTGTCCGTTCTCGATGACCATGGTGTGGCCCGCGGGAAGCTGACAGACCCCGGCGAACAGGGTGCGCTCGCTCAGGGGAATCTGCAGCGCCACGTATTCGGCGAAGGCTTCGGGATCGGTCTCGACGTCGGGCAGGAACGGCAGCAGCGTCTTGGCTTCCGACGAGAACATCAAGAGCCGGCCGACCTGGGCGTAATAGAGCGGCTTGATGCCGAACGGGTCGCGCGCCAGGGTCAGTCGCCGCTCACGCGGCCGCCACAAACCGTAGGCGAACATGCCCCTGAAGCGCTCGACCGCCTCGTCGCCATGGCGAGCATGGGCGGCCAGGATCACTTCGGTGTCGGTGGCGCTGCGGAAGGTCCAGCGATAGGACAGCGCCGCCCGCAGTTCCACGAAATTGTAGACCTCGCCGTTGTGCACCAGCACCGACTCGTCCTGGCCCACCATCGGCTGCGCGCCGCGGTCGCTCAGGTCGACAATCGCCAGGCGACGGTGCGCCAATCCCACGGATTCATCGGGCGACACCCAGACACTGTGGCCGTCGGGGCCACGGTGCGCCTGGATGTCGTTCATCATCCTCAGCCTGCGGGCGAGTTGGGGGATGCGCTCACCATCGAGGTGGATCATGCCCGCTATGCCGCACATATTGATCTCCGAAGCCCTGGCGCTGTTCGCGACCGCTCTACTATCCCGGCCTTTCCCAGTTTCCAACCTCGTGGCGCCGTGACGCTTCGGCCCGATCGCACGCGCCAGGATCGTCGTAATCTCGTTGCTTTACTACCCAATAGCGAAGCGCTATGCCCGGTCCTCCATTTGGAGGCGCCATTTTGGCTGGTCGTATAGCCGTCGTCGGTTGCGGGTACTGGGGCAAGAACCTCGTTCGAAATTTCGCGGAACTGGGAGCCCTGGGCGCGGTGGTCGATCCACGGCCTGAGGTTGCGCAGGCCCTGGCGACCACGCACGGCGTCCGCGCTCTCTCGCTGGAAGCGTGCCTTGCCGATCCCACGATCGAGGGCGTCGCGGTCGCCGCCCCCGCCGAACTCCACGCCGAGGTGTGCATCGCCGCCTCGAACGCCGGCAAGCATGTCTTCGTCGAGAAGCCCATCGCCCTGACCGTCGAAGACGCCGAACGGATGAAGGCCGCCGCCGAAGCGAACGGCAAAGCGCTGATGGTCGGCCATCTGCTGCGCTATCATCCCGCCTTCGAAACCCTGGCCGACATGGTGCGCGACGGCGCGATCGGCGCGGTGCGCTACGCCTATTCCGACCGCCTCAGCCTCGGAAAATTCCGGGTCGAGGAAGATGTCTGCTGGAGCTTCGCGCCCCACGACCTGTCGATGCTGCTGACGTTGATGGACGCCGATCCCGTCTCCGTGACCGCCACGGGCGTCGACATCGTCACGCCTGGCGTCGACGACATGAGCCGCATCGAGATGGCCTTCCCGGGCGGCGCTCGCGCCCATGTCTTCACCGCCTGGCTGCACCCGTTCAAGCGCCACCTGCTCACCGTCGTCGGCGAGACGGGGATGCTGGTGTTCGAGGATTCGGCCGCCGGTCCCGAGAAGCTGCGGCTGTATCGCCACGGGATCAAGCGTGGCGACGGCGCTCCCGAGCCCGTGAAAGCCGAGGCTGAATACGTGCCCTATCCGTCCGAGGAACCGCTGAAGCGCGAATGCCAGCACTTCCTCGACGTGGTCGAAGGACGGGAAGCCACGCCGCGCACCTCGGCGGACGAAGGCATCCGCGTGCTCAAGGTTCTCACCGCCGCGAGCGCCTCGGCCCGTCGCGCCTCGACCCAAAACGCCTAACCCGTCTATCGACGCCGGAGCCTTGTGATGTCCGCCCCTAAAACGCTCGCCTTCATCGATCTCCTAGCCCAGCGCCGCCGCCTGGGCGAGCGGATCGACAAGGCCGTCATGTCCGCCGTTGACGCCGGCCAGTGGATCATGGGGCCGCAGGTGCGCGAGTTCGAAAAGCGCCTGGCCGAGTTCGGCGGCGCCAAGTTCGCCCTGTCCTGCGCCAACGGCACCGACGCCCTGGCCCTCCCGCTGATGGCCTGGGACATCGGACCGGGCGACGCGGTGTTCTGCCCGTCCTTCACCTTCGCCGCCACGGCCGAAGTCGTGCCGTGGGTCGGCGCTTCGCCGGTGTTCGTCGACATCCTGCCCGACACCTTCAACATGAATCCGGCCGACCTCGAGGCCGCGATCGCCAAGACCAAGGCCGACGGCAAGCTGACCCCCAAGGTGGTGATCGCCGTCGACCTGTTCGGCCAGCCCGCCGACTATCCGGCCATCAAGGCCATCTGCGACCGCGAAGGCCTGAAGCTGATCGCCGACAGCGCCCAGGGCTTCGGCTGCACGCTGGACGGCAAGCACCCGCTGCACTGGGCCGACGTGGCCACCACCAGCTTCTTCCCGGCCAAGCCCCTGGGCTGCTACGGCGACGGCGGGGCCGTGCTGACCAACGACGCCGGCCTCGTGGAGCTGATGGATTCGCTGCGCGTGCACGGCAAGGCCACGCAGCGCGACGTCGAGGGTCGCTCCTTCGCCCACGATCCGAAGTACCTGAACATGCGGGTCGGCATGAACAGCCGCCTCGACACCATCCAGGCGGCCATCCTGCTGGAGAAGCTGGACGTCTACGCCTGGGAGATCGACCGCCGCAACGAGGTCGCCGATCGCTACGCCCAACAGCTGTCGGACGTCGCGCGCACCCCCGCGGTGATCGAGGGCGGCCGCTCGACCTGGGCGCAATACACCATCGAGGTCGAGGACCGCGACGGCCTGGCCCAGGCCTTGAAGGCCGTGGGCGTGCCGACGGCGGCCTACTATCCGATCCCGCTGCACATGCAGCCGGCCTATGACAGCCACCCCCTGAGCCCTTCGGGCCTTCCCGTGACCCTGGACAAAGCCAAGCGGGTCATCAGCCTGCCGATGCACCCCGACCTGAACGTCGAGGACCAGGACTACATCATCCAGAGCGTGCGAAACGCGATTGGCGCCAACGCATGAAACTCGACGCTTTCTCCAGGCACGACACGGACGCGGCCTTCGAGGCCCTGGCTGTTGATTGGGTGCGGCGGGCCGACGCCCGCGAAATCACCGTGGGCATCATGGGCCTGGGCTATGTGGGTCTTCCGCTGGCCCGCGCCTATGTCGAGAAGAACGTCCGGGTGATCGGCTACGACATCGACGAGGGTCGGGTCGCTCAGCTCAACGCCGGCGAGTCCTATTTCGCGCACATTGGCGATCCCATCGTCTCGAACATGCGCGCCAGCGGGCTGTTCGAAGCGACGACCGCGGTCGAGCGGCTGGCCGAGGCCGACGCCATCCTGCTGTGCGTGCCCACGCCCCTGGACATCCACCGCGAACCGGACCTGTCCTTCGTGCGGGACACGACCAACGCGATCGGCAAGGTCCTGCGACGCGGCCAGCTGGTCGTGCTGGAATCCACCACCTATCCCGGCACCAGCTCGGAGGTGATGATCCCGCTCCTCGAGGCCGCCTCCGGCCTGAAGGTCGGACGCGACTTCGCCGTGGCCTACAGCCCCGAGCGCGAAGACCCCGGCAACCCGCACTTCGACACCACCACCATCCCCAAGGTGGTCGGCGCCGACACGGACGCCGAGCGCGACATCGCCGTGGCCCTCTACCGCCTGATCACGACTCCGGTGCCCGTCTCCAGCCTGCGCGCCGCCGAGGCCGTCAAGCTGACCGAGAACATCTATCGCCTGGTCAACATCGCCCTGGTCAATGAACTGAAGGGCGTGTTCCGGAGCATGGGGATCGACGTCTGGGAGGTCATCGACGCGGCCAAGACCAAGCCGTTCGGCTTCCATGCCTTCTATCCGGGTCCCGGCCTGGGCGGGCATTGCATCCCCATCGATCCGTTCTACCTGACCTGGAAGGCCCGCGCCTTCGGCCTGTCGACCCGCTTCATCGAACTGGCCGGCGACGTCACCAACCAGCTGCCGCGCAACGTGATCGAGGCCGTGGCCGAGGCGCTCAGCGACCGGCTGTCCATCGCCATCAACGGCGCCAAGATCCTGGTGGTGGGCCTGGCCTACAAGAAGAACATCGACGACATGCGCGAAAGCCCGTCGCTGATCCTGATCGATCTGCTGCAGGCCCGAGGCGCCAAGGTGTCGTATCACGACCCCTACCTGCCCTCGATCCCGCCCACGCGCGAGCATCCGGAACTGGCGGGCTGGGAATCCACGCCGCTGACGCCGGAAAGCCTGGCTCAGTTCGACTGCGCCCTGATCTCCACCGATCACGACAACATCGACTACGAACTGCTGCTTGAGCATCTGCCGCTGGTGGTCGACACGCGCAACGCCGTGGCGCGGCACGTCGCGAAACCCAGCGACAAGGTCGTGCGCGCCTAGAACGACGTTCAGCCGCCTCTCACGTTTCCCAGGCCCGGTCGCCGGACCTGGGAAACGCTAGAGCGCCGTCAGACGGGCGACCTCGGCGACGAAAGCGGCGGCGTTCGCTTGCCAACTGTGCGCGGCGGTGAAACGCGCGGCTCCAGCCCGGGCCAGGGCCATGTCGTCCTCGGTCAACGCCGCCACGCGCGCCGACAGGACATCCGGCGCCGCGCCCGAGGGCGTCAGGAACGCCACGCCGTAGGGCTGGGCCAACCGCCGGATTTCCGGCAAGTCGGTCGCCAGCATCGGCACGCCGGCGGCGGGATATTCCCAGAGCTTGTTTGGCGTGCAATGGCGCTGGTTGAGGCTGAGATCCTCGTAGAGCAAGGCGCCCAGCGCCGCCCCCGCCGTCCACGACGGCAGCTCGGCGAACGGCGCCGGCGGAACGAAGCGCACCCGGTCCGGATCGGCTTGTTCGCGCAGGCGCGCCTCCAGTCGACCCGACCCCATCAACACCAGCGCCCAGCCGGCCGGCAGGCCCGCCCCCGCCTCGACCAGGGCTTCCAGTCCGCGCATCGGCGCCAGACCGCCTTGGAAGAGCAGGATCCGCACATCGTCGGCCAGGCCCGCGGCCCGGTGCAGGCGGCCGTCATAGACCGGCGGCGTCGCCTGGTCGGCGGCGTTGTGAACCAGGACCGCGCGCGGGAAATCCGGCCGCCGCTCGGCATACAGCCCCGCGATCCCGGCGTTGACGGTGACGAAGCCGTCCAGCGCCGGCGCCGCGCCGGCCTCGATCCGGCGCACCCATGCCGCGCGGGCCGGGTCGCCCTGCACCTCCTCTTCATGGAATTCGTGCGCGTCGTAGATCAGGCGAGCCCCACTTAGAGTCTTGGCCCGCGCGGCCGCCGGCAGGGTTTCGGGATCCGAGCAGACGATCACGTCCGGCCGCCAGGCCGCCACGGCGTCGGCGGCGGCCCGGATCTGGGCGCGGTACTCGAACCATTGCGCCGCCGTCCGGCGAGCGTCCGACCAGCGGGCGCCACGCGCCAACGCCGCCGCGAACACGCCGCCCGAGAGCAGTCGGCCGCTTCGCCGGGCCCGCCAGTCCGGCGTCGTCACATCCGGCGCGGAACGGTCGTGGTCGACCATCGCGAAGCTGGCGACCTGAGCCCCCGCGGCCGCCAAGGCGGCCCTCTGCTTCAGCAGGCGCCCATCGCCGCGATCGAAGATCCGCGCGAAGAGGGCGACCTTGCGGCCGGTGAGATCGGAAGGGAGATCGGAAGCTTGCGACATGGCCCTATATACCCTAGGCCTCGCCGCGACCGCGCGCCGAATTTACGACGATAACGACCGCGCGCCAGACGGAGTCGAAGGGTCATGTGCGGCATCTGGGCGTCGATCGGCGTTCGCAGGGACGAGCGAATGCTGTCGACGATCTGGCGGCGCGGCCCCGACGGCGAGGGCTGGCATGAGCCCGGGGGCGAGGGCGCTCCGGTCGTCCTGGGTTTCCGCCGCCTGGCGATCTACGATCTGACAGCCGCGTCCAACCAGCCGATGTCGCGGCGCGTATCGGCCGGTGATCCGGGTCTTCACATCGTCTTCAATGGCGCCATCTACAATTTCCGCGCGCTGCGCGAGGAGCTCGAAGCCGCCGGCCACGTCTTCCACACGCACGGCGACACCGAGGTGCTGCTGGCGGCGTGGGACCACTGGGGCGCCGATTGCCTGGCCCGGCTGGACGGGATGTTCGCCTTCGTCATCCACGACGCCCGCCGACGCAAGCTGATCGTCGCCCGCGACCGTTTCGGCGAGAAGCCGATCCTCTGGGCCAAGGTTCGGGTGGGCCAGGACCAGGGGTTCGCCTTCGCGTCCGACGTCCGCCAGTTGCTGCCCTTCCTGACCGACGGCCGCGCCCTGAACGAGGCCGCGACCGCCGATTTCCTGAATATCGGCGCGGTCGACTTTGACGACAGCACCTTCTTCGCCGGCATCCAACGCGTCCCCGCCGGCTGCTGGGCCGAATTCGACCTGGATCCGAACGCCCCGCCGAGCCGCGAAGCGTTCCGCCCCTGGACCCGTTTCGACGCTGAAGCGGTGGCGGGCGACGATCTGGCCGAGCGGCTGCGCGCGGCCCTCGACGAGGCGGTGGCCTTGCGGTTGGCCGCCGACGTGCCGGTGGGCAGCTGCCTGTCGGGCGGCCTGGACTCGACCCTGATCGTGGCCCTGGCCCAGCGCCGGCTGGCCGAGCGCGGGGCGATGGGCATCCACACCGTCAGCGCCGTCTACGACGAAGACGAGGCGCTTTCGGAACGGCCCTATCTGAACGCGGCCCTGGCCGCCAACGACCACCCCGCGCGGCTGATCACGCCGACCGGGGACGACATGCTGGCCAATCTGGACGCGGTGATCGAGGCCCAGGGCGAGCCCTTCGCCCACAGCTCGGTCTGCCTGCAGTGGTTCGTGTTCCGCAGCGCCCGCGAGGAAGGCCTCAAGGTCATGCTCGACGGCCAGGGCGCTGACGAGCTGTTTGGCGGCTACGACCACATGATCGGCCACCACCTGGCGGAGCGGCTGGCGGCGCTGGACCCCCTCGGCGCGCTGCGTTCGGCCCGCGCCCACGCCAGCGACGGCGCGACGTTCTCGACCAGCGCCTTGGCCAAGGGCGCCTTGATCCGCCTCGCGCCGGAGCAGGCATTGCGAGGCTTCGCGCGGGCCCGCGGGCGCTATCCGCCCGCCGACTGGCCCATGCCAGGCCACGAGCCGGCCTTGGCGCCCGCCCGACCCGGCCATGGCCTGTACGACGCCATGACCCAGGACCTCCTGACCCGCGCGTCGCTGCCCGCCCTGTTGCGCTATGAAGACCGCAACGCCATGGCCCACGGCGTGGAAAGCCGCCTGCCCTACCTGGCGCCGCGCGTCGTCGACCTGGCCCTGGGCATGTCGAGCCAGATCAAGATGCGCGACGGCTGGACCAAGGACATTCTGCGCCGCGCCGCCCAGGGCCTCATCCCCGACGCCATCACGCGCCGCCGCCGCAAGCTGGGCTTCGTGACGCCGCAGGACGGCTGGATGGCCGGCCATTGGCGGCCCTGGGCCCTGGAGCGATTGTCCGAGGCGCGCGCGCGGTTCGATTTCCTGGATTCGGCCGCGCTGGACCGGCTGGAGGCTCAGGTCGGCCATCGAAGCGAAGCCAACGCGGCCGCCTTCCGCCTGGCCGTGTTCGTCAGCTGGTCGGCGATGTTCGACGCGGGTCGCTGACCGAGGCCATCAGCGCCAGGAGGCGGCGGGCGGCGTCCTCGGGGGTGTCGATGCCCGGACCCACGCGATCCCCCGGGCGGCGCTTGACCAGCTTGACCAGCCGCTCCGCGGCGTCGCCCGGATCATAGCCGCCAAGCGCCCGCCACGGACCTTCGCCCGCGGCGATGATCGGGGCTCCGACCGCTCGGTACTCGTAGACCTTGCCGGGAATGGCGGTGGCGTCGCGCGCGGCGGTCACGAGGAAGGCGTCGGCCGCCGCCTGCAAGGTCCGGGTCGTTTCATAGTCCACCGCGCCATACAGACGCACCGCGCCTGGTGGGCCGGCCGAGCCCAGGACCTCGGCTTCCCCGGGCGTGAGGCGGCCGACGAAATGGAACAGCAGATCCGGTCGCGCCGCCGAAGCCGTCGCCACGGCCGTCCGCAACGCCTCGACGTCGCAGAACGGGTCCGACAGCGACACGCTGCCTGTATAGAAAACGTGTACGCGATCAGTGGGCAGCTCGGCGGGCGGCGGCGGCGGGGCCGCGAACTGGGACAGCACCGCCACGACGCCCTTCGGCGCCAGCTGGCGAGCCTCGCGGGCGACCACGTCGTCGACACAGGTGATCAAGTCCGCTCGCCGCAGCAGATCGCGCGCGATGATCGTCTCGATCCAGCGCCTCAGCGGATGCGCCAGCTCCGGACGGAACGGCCGCGTCAGCCACTCGTCGCGCATGTCGGCCGCCCAACGCGCCCCATATCGGCGCGCCAGGGCGGGGCCCGCGCAATGGATGGACTCCGGAGGGCTTGTGGTGATCACCCAGTCCGGCCGGAAATCACCAAGGCCCTCGGCCGCGCGCACGGCTCTGCGCGCCCACCGGATGTCGGCGTCAGGCCACAGCAGCAACCAGCGCGCCCAGGACCTCAGCCGCGCCGACAACGAGGCCTTGACCGCTGGGCCGGCCACGCCGGAAACCTCGGGCGCATGCAGCAGGGGCGCGACGACGCCCGCGATCCCGGCGGGCAGGCCTGGCGCGATCACGCGCACCTGCGCCCCCAGCGCGTTCAGCGCGCGCGCCAACAGGTAGGGCCGGCGCGCGCCGCCGGAGACGTGCGGCGGAAAATGGCGGGCGATCAGCAGGATGCGAAGCGGCGCGTCGGCGCCGCCGGGGTCAGGCCTCGACGCGCCGAAGCTGTCCATTGACGACCTCGTACTTTTCGCCGGTCCGCGGGCACGTGAGATCGTCGCGCAGCACCTCGCCGGCATGGCTGACCCAGCCGATGCGGCGAGCCGGGACGCCCGCCATCAGGGAGAAGGGCTTGACGTCCTTGGTGATCACCGCGCCGGCGGCGATGAACGCGTATTCGCCCAATTCGGAGCCGCAGACGATCGTGGCGTTCGCCCCGATCGTCACGCCCTTGCGCACCTTGGTCGGCGCGAATTCGCCCCGTCGATTGACGCCCGAGCGCGGGGTCACGACGTTGGTGAACACGCAGGAGGGGCCGCAGAACACATTGTCCTCCAGCTCCACGCCTTCATAGAGGCTGACATTGTTCTGGACCCGGCAGTTGTCGCCGATGGTCACGTTCGGCCCCACCATCACGTTCTGACCGAACGAGCAGTTCTGGCCGATCCGCGAGCCGCCGAGAATGTGGGAAAAGTGCCAGATCGTGGTGCCTTCGCCCAAGGTCACATTGTCATCGACATAGGAGGACGGGTGAACGGAGGCCGGCATGCTTTGATCCGTGAGGGTTGTGGGTCGACTCGACCTAGCCCCTCCCGCCGGGCTTGGCAACTCGACGCGCCCCGGGGTGTCGTTCGCTTGCGACGCGCGGCGCAATGATGCAGAGAGACGCCTTCCCGCCATCTCGCCCCAAAGCATTGTCATGACCCTTTCGCCTCCTTCCACCGAGCCGCGCGACGCGGCGCTCGTCATGGCGGACGCCATTCGGGTTCTGGCGATGGACGCGGTCGAGGCCGCCAATTCCGGCCATGCCGGCATGCCCATGGGCATGGCCGACGTGGCCACGGTGCTGTGGACCAAGTTCCTGAAGTACGACGCGGCCCGGCCCGACTGGCCCGATCGTGACCGCTTCGTGCTGTCGGCGGGCCATGGCTCGATGCTGCTCTACGCCCTGCTGCACCTGACGGGCGTCAAGGAAGTGACCCTGGAGCAGCTCAAGCGCTTCCGGCAGATGGGCTCTTTGACCCCGGGCCATCCGGAATACGGCCACACCCCCGGCGTGGAGACCACCACCGGTCCGCTGGGTCAGGGTCTGGCGACGGCCGTTGGCATGGCGATGGCCGAGCGGTCGATGGCCGCCCGCTACGAAGGCCTCGTCGACCACCGCACCTGGGTGATCGCCGGCGACGGCTGCCTGATGGAGGGCGTCAGCCACGAGGCGATCAGCCTGGCCGCCCGTCTTCGCCTGTCGCGCCTGACCGTGCTGTGGGACGACAACGACGTCACCATCGACGGCAAGGTCGGCCTGTCCGACGTCGGCGACCAGCTCGCCCGCTTCAAGGCCGCGGGTTGGGCGGTCAAGGCCATCGACGGCCACGACCACGGCCAGATCCGCCGCGCCCTGGCCTGGGCCACCAAGCAGGACCGGCCGTCCATGATCGCCTGCAAGACGCAGATCGGTCGCGGCGCCGGCGCGATGGCCGGCCACTACAAGGCTCATGGCGTCCTCGGCGCCGAGCACACCGCGGCCGCGCGCCAGACCCTGGGTTGGCCGCACGCGCCCTTCGTCCTCCCCGAAGAGGTGGTCAAGGCCTGGCGCGCCGCCGGCAAGCGCGGCGCCCGCACCCGGAAGGCCTGGGAACGCGACGTGGCCGCTTCGCCCAAGGGCGCCGAACTGGCGCGCGCGGTGCGTGGCGAATTGCCGGCCGCCGCGTTCGAGAATCTGGACGCCCTGATCGCCAAGCAGGTCGTCGAAGCCCCCGCCAACGCCACGCGGGTGTTCTCCGGCGACGCCCTGGCGGCGCTGGTCCCGGCCATCCCCGAAATGATCGGCGGTTCGGCCGACCTGACCGGTTCGGTCAACACGCTCGTGGCCGGCATGGGGACCTTCGATCACCCCGACTACAGCGGCCGCCACGTGGCGTACGGCGTGCGCGAACACGCCATGGCCGCGGCGATGAACGGCATGGCGCTTCACGGCGGCGTCATTCCCTACGCCGGCACCTTCCTGGCCTTCGCCGACTATTCACGACCGGCCATTCGGCTGGGCGCGCTGATGGGCGTGCGGGTGGTGCATGTGATGACCCACGACTCGATCGGCGTCGGCGAAGACGGACCCACCCACCAGCCCGTCGAGCAGGTGGCCAGCCTGCGCGCCATGCCCAACCTCAACGTCTTCCGACCCGCTGACGCCGTCGAAGTGGCCGAATGCTGGTCCCTGGCGCTCAAGAGCAACAAGGCTCCGTCGGTGATGGTGCTGTCGCGTCAGAAGACCGACGCCGTGCGCCGCCAACCCGCGCGCGACAATCTCAGCGCCCGTGGGGCCTACGAACTGGTCGCCGCGTCCGGCCCCGCCCAGGTGTCGCTGTTCGCGACGGGCACGGAGGTCGCCATCGCGGTCAAGGCCCGCGACCGGCTGGAAGCCGAGGGCGTCGCGACCCGCGTCGTCTCCATGCCGAGCTGGTCCCTGTTCGAGGCCCAGGACGAGTCCTATCGCAGCGGCGTCCTGGGCGACGCCGCCGTGCGCATCGCGGTCGAGGCGGGCGTGCGCCAGGGTTGGGATCGCTACATCGGCGCGGACGGCGGCTTCGTGGGCATGAGCGGCTATGGCGCCAGCGCGCCTGCGCCCGAACTCTACAAGGCCTTCGGCATCACCGCCGACCACGTGGTCGAACTGGCGAAATCCAAGCTGGCATGACCTCGTCCCTCGACATCACCGCCATCCGCGCCGCCGCGGCCCGCCTCGCCGGCCAGATCGAGCGCACCCCGTGCCGGTATTCCCGGACGCTGTCCAAGATCACCGGCGCCGAAGTCTGGGTGAAGTTCGAGAACCTGCAGTTCACCGCCGCCTACAAGGAACGGGGCGCGCTGAACAAGCTGATGCTGCTGTCGGACGCCGAGAAGGCCAAGGGCGTCATCGCGGCCAGCGCCGGCAACCATGCCCAGGGCCTGGCCTATCACGGCGCGCGCCTGGGCGTGCCGGTGACCATCGTCATGCCCAAGACCACCCCGTTCATCAAGGTGCAGCACACCCGCGACTTCGGGGCGACCGTGGTGATCGAGGGCGAAAGCTATGACGACGCCAGCGCCCACGCCCGCAAGCTGCAGGTCGAGCAGGGCCTGACCTTCGTCCATCCGTTCGACGACTACGACATCATGGCCGGCCAGGGCACGATCGCCCTGGAGATGCTGGAAGACGTTCCGGACCTGGAGATTCTGCCGGTGCCGATCGGCGGTGGCGGCCTGATCAGCGGCGTGGCCACGGCCGCCAAGGCCATCGCGCCCGACATCCGCATCATCGGCTGCGAGCCGGCGATGTATCCGTCCTTCACCGCCAAGATGCGCGGCGTCACCGCCCATTGCGGCGGCCAGACCATCGCCGAAGGCGTCGCGGTCAAGCAGGTGGGCGAGCTGACCTACGGCGTCGCCCGGCCGCTGATCGACGACGTGCTGCTGCTGGAAGAGCCGCACATCGAACAGGCCGTGGCCCTGTACTGCAACGTCGAGAAGACCATCGCCGAAGGCGCCGGCGCGGCCTCGCTGGCCGCCCTGCTGGCCTATCCCGAGCGGTTCCGCGGCAAGAAGTGCGGCCTGATCCTGTGCGGCGGCAATATCGACACCCGCCTGCTGGCCTCGGTCCTGACCCGTGAGCTGGTGCGCGCCCAGCGCCTGGTGTCCCTGCGCATCGTCGGCGACGACCGCCCGGGCCTGCTGTCGACCGTGGCCAACGTCATCGGCACGATGGGCGCCAACATCATCGAGGTGAACCACAACCGCCTGGCCCTGGACGTTCCGGCCAAGGGCGCGGAGTTCGACATCACCATCGAGACCCGCGACGCCCAGCACACCCAGGACGTCATGGACGCCCTGCGCGAGAAGGGCTACCCGCCGCGCGCGGTGTGACTTCTTCCTTCTCCCCTTGCGGGAGAAGGTGTCGGCGAAGCCGGATGAGGGGTCTCTCAAAAGCAAAACGCCGCGACCAGCTTTGAAGCTGTCGCGGCGTTTCTGTTCTTCAACCCCTCACCCGACCCCACTCCGTGGGGCCACCCTCTCCCGCAGGGGGAGAGGGATCAGGATCTACAGCAGCCCCTTGATCATCTCGCGCGCGGCGTCGGCCAGGTCCGGACGCTTCAGCGCGAGGGCCACATTGGCCCGCAGCAGGCCGATCTTGTCGCCGCAGTCGTAGGTCTCGCCCTCGTATTCCAGGGCGTGGAAATCCTGGCTGTTCAGCAGGCTCAGCATCGAGTCGGTCAGCTGGATCTCGCCGCCGGCGCCCTTGCCCTGCTTTTCCAGCAGGTCGAAGATTTCCGGCTGCAGGATGTAGCGACCCGAGATGAACAGGTTCGAGGGTTCGGTGCCCTTCGGCGGCTTTTCGACCATGCCGGTCATGCGGTTCAGGCGGCCGTCCTGGCCGTCCAGGGCCACGATGCCGTACTGGTGGGCCATGCCCTCGGGCGCCGGCTCGACCACGACGATGTTGCCGCCCTTCTGGTCATAGGCCTCGATGGCCTGGGCCAGGGCCGGGGTGGAGGCCGACATCACCATGTCGGGCAGCATCACCGCGAACGGCTCGTCGCCGATGATGTCGCGGGCGCACCACACCGCGTGGCCCAGGCCCAGCGGGGCCATCTGGCGCACGAAGCTCATCTCGCCGGGCTTGGGCAGCTCGCCCAGCAGCTCTTCGAGAAGGGCGGTCTTGCCCTTGGCGGCCAGGGCCGCTTCCAGTTCGACCTGGTGGTCGAAATAGTCCTCGATCGCGCCCTTGTTGCGACCGGTCACGAAGACGAAGTGCTCGATGCCCGCCGCGCGCCCTTCCTCGACGATGTAGGACAGGATCGGCCTGTCCACGACGTTGAGCAGTTCCTTCGGGGTGGTCTTGGTGCCGGGCAGGACCCGGGTGCCGAAGCCCGCGACGGGAAGGACGGCTTTGCGGACGGGTTTCATGGGAGCCTCATGAACGGTCACTGGGTGGGGACGGTTTCTAGGGCGCGCCGCGATCCGGCGCCACCACTGTTCTGTGACTATCCGTCTCAAACCTGGGCCAAACTTTGGACTGCCGAAAATCGGCGCGCGGGAGAGCACGAAATGGTCTAGCACGGACGAATGTTCCCCGGAGCCCGTCGCCTCATGGTCCGCCCCCTCGGTTTCGCCTTCGCGGCGGCCGCCCTCGCCGCCACCCTGGCCCTGTCGGCCTGCGGTCCCAGCAAGAAGCAGCAGGAAAGCCTGGCCGCCGCCCAGACCTTCATGGCCAGCAACGCCAAGCAACCCGGCGTCGTCACCCTGGCCGACGGCCTGCAGTACAAGATCGTCCGCTCGGGCCCGCCGGGCGGCGCCAAGCCCAACCCGACCGACGAGGTCAAGGTCAACTACGAGGGCAAGCTGGTCGACGGCACGGTGTTCGACAGCTCCTACGAGCGCGGCGTGCCCGCCTCGTTCCCGCTGCAAGGCCTGGTGCCGGCCTGGCGCGAGGCTCTGGTCATGATGCGGCCGGGCGACGAGTGGACGCTCTATGTGCCGCCCGAACTGGGCTACGGCGCCCAGGACAAGGGTCCGATCCCCGGCAACAGCGTGATGATCTTCCGCATCGAGCTGATCGACGTGCTGACCACCAAGATCCAGGCGCCGAAGGAGCGGGCGCCGGCCTAGATCTTCGGCACGGCCATGCCCCGCCGCACGGCGGCCCGCTCGCCCACCCGGTCCAGCCAGGCGCGCACCGCCGGCAGCGGCGGACGGTCGGGCTGGATCTTCTCCAGGGTCTCCAGCGAGGCCTTGGTCCAGGCGTAGCTGGCGATGTCGGCGATCGAATAGTCCCGGCCGGCCAGGTACGGGACCTTTTCCAGCCGCCCCTCCATGACCCCCAGCAGCCGCCGCACCTCGTCGGCGAAGCGGTCGATGGCCAGCTCGATCGGCTCGGGCGCGCGCAGGGCGAAATAGCCCAGCTGGCCGGCCATCGGCCCCAGCCCGCCGACCTGCCAGAAGGTCCATTCCAGCGCCGCCGTCCGGTCCGGCCCCGAGGCCGCCAGCAGCTTGCCGGTCTTCTCGGCCAGATAGACCAGGATCGCCCCGCTCTCGAACACCGACCGCGGACCATCTGGCGCGTCGTGGTCGACGATCGCCGGGATCTTGTTGTTGGGCGAGATGGCCAGGAAGCCCGGCGCGAACTGCTGGTTCTGGCCGATGTCGACCGGATGCACGCGGTACTCCAGCCCCAGTTCCTCCAGGGCGATCGAGGCCTTGCGGCCGTTGGGCGTGGTCCAGGTGTACAGATCGATCATGGCGCGCGTTCCTGCTCGGGGTCGAAGCATAGAACGCCAACAAAGCAGATCAGGGCTCAGGCCGGTAGGCGCGCGCCCGGACCCGCGCTAGGGTCGCGCCATGGTTCCCTCCTCCGAAATCGCGTCCTCGGAAGTCCTGGCCGCTCGCGCCATCGACATCCTGTCCACCTTGGTGGCCTTCGACACCACCTCGCGGCTGTCCAACCTGGCCCTGATCGAATGGGTCGAGGCCTATCTTTCAGACCTAGGTGTCGCTTCGCGCCGGGTGCCCAATCACGACGGGACCAAGAGCAACCTGCTGGCCAGCATCGGCCCCGCGGTTCCCGGCGGCGTCGTGCTGTCGGGCCATACCGACGTGGTGCCGGTCGACGGCCAGCCCTGGACCAGCGACCCGTTCGTTCTGACCCCCCGCGACGGGCGGCTCTATGGCCGGGGAACCTGCGACATGAAGGGCTTCCTGGCCCTGGCCCTGGCCGCCGCGCCGGACCTGGCCAAGAAGCAGCTGGATCGCCCCGTGCACCTGGCCTTCTCCTATGACGAGGAGATCGGCTGCCTGGGCGCGCCGGACATGATCGCGGTGATCGCCAAGGAGCTGCCACGCCCGGCCCTGGTGGTGGTCGGCGAACCCACTGACATGGTCGCCGTGCGCGGCCACAAGGGCATCGCCAGCTTCCGCGTCACGGTCACCGGCCGCGAGGCCCATTCCAGCCTGACCCACCTGGGCGTCTCGGCCAACATGACAGCCATCAAGCTGATGAACCATCTGGTCGAGCTGTCCGAGCGGCTGGCGCGCGAGGCCGACCCGGACTCGCCGTTCACCCCCAAGGGCGCGACCCTGACCATCGGCCAGGTCAACGGCGGCACGGCGGTCAACATCCTGGCGCGGGAGTGCGTGTTCATCTTCGACCTGCGCATGCCCGCGGGCCTGGACGCCAAGACCATCCTCGCCGACTTCTTCGCTATGGCCGAAAGTCTGGACGCCGAGATCAAGGCCAAGGCGCCCGAGGGCGGCGTGGTGGTCGAGACCCGCTCGATGACCCCGGCCTTCGCGCCCGAGATCGACGGCGCGGCCGAGACCTTCGCGCGCCGTATCGCCGGCGACAACGGCCCGCCGCGCGTGGTGCCCTATGCCGCCGAGGCCGGCCAGTTCCAGGGCGCGGGCTTCTCGACCGTGATCTGTGGGCCCGGCTCGATCGACCAGGCCCACCAGCCCGACGAGTTCGTCGAGATCAGCCAGATGGAGCGCGGCGCGGCCTTCATGCGTCGGCTGATCGAGGACCTTTCGGCGGCTTGATCACGCTGCGCATGCCAAACAGATCGAGCGGATTCCAAGTCATGGCCCGCGCGATATCCGACGCGCTGGCGGTGCGCGTGGCTTGAAGGCGCCGGCGTTCCGCCAGCACCGGGCCGAGATTCTTCAACGCCGCCAGAATACCTCGCCAAGCCGGCGCCGCTTCTCCCCGGCTCAGATGGCGCAACAGAAGGACGAAGGTCGCCAGCACATGAAGCGGCGCCGTCCAAAGCAAGGCGGTCGGCGTGTTCTTGGCGAACACCCAGATCCGGTTGCGAGAGCCATGAAACAGGGTGAAGTCGGATCGGACGCCCGTCGAGGCCGAACCGATGTGAGCCACCTCGGCCCCTGGAACCAGGTGCGTCGCCTCGCCGATCAGACGCAGGCGGTAACCCAGGTCGACGTCCTCGCAGTAACAGAAAAAGCTTTCGTCGAAGCCGCCGATCTCGAGAAAGAGGGCCCGATCGATCAGCATGGCCGCGCCGCAGGCTGAAAAGGTTTCACCCTCCGGCGTCACGGCCGGCGCGGCGCGGTGATACCCGCCACGATAGGGGAATCCCGCCAAGGTCATGACATCGCCGGTCCCGTCCAATAGGGCTGGATCAGCCGCGTCACGCTGCAGCGACGTGAAGCAGTGAATGTCCGGTCGAGCTTCCGCGGCGATGACCAGCTGCTTCAACCAATCCGGGCGGGCGAAGGCGTCCGGATTGAGCAGCGCCAGCCAACGCCCTTTCGCCTGGCGCGCCCCGAGATTGTTGCCCGCCGCGAAGCCGAGATTGGCGCCCGGCTCGATCAGGCGCAAATCCGGATCCGTCGCCGCGACGGCCTGCGGCGCGCCGTCGGTGGACGCGTTGTCGACGACCAGAACCTCGAAGTCCGTGAAGGTCTGGGCGCGCAGATGATCAAGACAGCGCGCGAGCGTCGGTCCGCTTTGATAGGCGACGATGATCACGCTGATCAATGGCGCTTCAGCGCTCTTGCCATTGCCGGTGGGCCAAGCCATGCGTGGCGTGCTCATTTCTTAGAGGGTCAGAGTAGTGAAGATCACGCCGATGGCGATTCCCGAGGTGCTGCTTATCACGCCGGCGCGCCATGGCGACGAGCGGGGTTGGTTTTCAGAGACCTTTCGTCAGTCGGCGCTGGAAGAGGCGGGCTTCGCCGGCGGAACCTTCATCCAGGACAACCACGCGCGCTCGACGCAGCGCGGCGTTCTGCGGGGTCTGCACTTTCAGAAGCCGCCCCATGCCCAGGACAAGCTCGTGCGTTGCGTGCAGGGCGCGATTTTCGATGTGGCGGTCGATATCCGCGAGGGTTCGCCGACGTTCGGCCTGTGGGTCGGCGCCGAACTTTCGGCCGAAAACGGCCAGCAGCTGCTGGTCCCCAAGGGTTTTGCGCACGGCTATTGCACCCTCGCCGAGGCTTGCGAGGTTCTCTACAAGGTCACCGCCTACTACGCGCCTCAGGCCGAAGGCGCGCTGCGCTGGAACGATCCCGCCCTGGCGATCGATTGGGGTGTTCCGGTCGATCAGATCACGACCAACGCCCGTGACGCTGGCGCGCCCCTGCTCGCCAGCCTGGACAGCGCCTTCATCCACGACCAGAACGATTGAGCGCGTCATTCGCGCTGGGCTTCCGCCGAAGCCCCGTCGCGGACGCCGATGATGCGGCTGATATTCACGACAGAAGCGCCAACTTCCATTAGAGCCTCTCCAAACGGGCGTCGCACTCACGGACGTCGACCTAAAGGATTCTCCGTTGAAGATTCTCGTCACCGGCGGCGCGGGGTTCATCGGCTCGGCGGTTTGCCGCCTGTTGATCGACGAGATCGGCGACCAGGTCGTCAATCTCGACAAGCTGACCTATGCCGGCACCCTGACCTCGGTGGCCGAGATCGCGGACTCGCCTGACTATGTCTTCGTCCAGGCCGACGTCACCGACCGCGCCGCGGTCGAGGCGGTGTTCAACACCCATCGCCCCGACGCGGTGCTGCACCTGGCCGCCGAGTCCCATGTCGATCGCTCGATCTCCGGCGCGGGCCCGTTCGTCGAGACCAACATC
Source organism: Caulobacter soli (assembly GCF_011045195.1). Classification (GTDB taxonomy): domain Bacteria; phylum Pseudomonadota; class Alphaproteobacteria; order Caulobacterales; family Caulobacteraceae; genus Caulobacter; species Caulobacter soli. Next base: position 5,114,584 of record NZ_CP049199.1, read on the forward strand.
GTCGGCACGTATGTGATGCTGGACTGCGCCCTGGACTACTGGCGCGGCCTGGAGGGCGCGGCCAAGGCGGCCTTCCGCTTCGTCCACGTCTCCACCGACGAGGTCTATGGCAGCCTGGGCGCCGAGGGCCTGTTTGAGGAAACCACCGCCTATGCGCCGACCTCGCCCTATTCGGCGTCGAAGGCCTCGGCCGACCATCTGGCCATGGCCTGGTTCCACACCTATGGCCTGCCGGTGGTCGTCTCCAACTGCTCCAACAACTATGGCCCCTATCACTTCCCCGAGAAGCTGATTCCGCTGATGATCCTGAACGGCCTGGAGCGTCGGCCGCTGCCCGTCTATGGCGACGGGACCAATATTCGCGACTGGCTGTTCGTCGAGGACCACGCTCGCGCCCTGCGCATGATCCTGGAACAAGGTCGCCCGGGCGAGAAATACAACGTCGGCGGCCGCAACGAGCGCAGCAATCTCCAGGTCGTCCAGACGATCTGCGACCTGCTGGACGAACTGGCGCCCGGCCCCGGGGGCTCGCGCCGCGATCTGATCACCTTCGTCGCCGACCGCCCCGGCCACGACCGGCGCTACGCCATCGACGCGACCAAGCTCGAGACCGAACTGGGCTGGCGCGCGCGCGACACCTTCGAGACCGGCATCCGCAAGACCGTCGAATGGTATCTGGCCCGCGCCGACTGGTGGACCCCGCTGCGCAAGACCTATGATGGCGCCCGCCTGGGTCTGCTGACCACCGAGGCCGGCTGATCCATGGGCTCGCCTCTTCTGGTGTTCGGCCATAACGGCCAGGTGGCGCGCGAACTCGCGCGAGCCGGTGAAGTCGAAGGCCGCGCCATGATCCTGGCCGGACGCGAGACGCTGGATCTGACCCATGCCGACGCCATCGACGCCTTCATCGCCGCCACCGCGCCCCTCGCCGTGATCAACGCCGCGGCCTATACCGCCGTCGACCGCGCCGAGAGCGACGCCGCCGCGGCCTATGCCTTGAACCGCGACGCGCCGGCGGCCATGGCGCGGGTCTGCGCCGACCGTGGTCTGCCGTTCGTGCACTTCTCCACCGACTACGTTTTCGATGGCGCGCTGGACCGGCCCTATGTCGAAACCGATCCCACCGCCCCGACGGGCGTCTACGGCGCCAGCAAACTGGCCGGCGAGCAGGCGGTGATCCAGGCGGGCGGCGCGGCCCTCATCCTGCGGACGTCCTGGGTCTACAGCGCTCACGGCAGCAATTTCATAAAGACCATGCTGCGTCTGGCCGCCGATCGCGACGAGATCGGCGTCGTCGCCGACCAGCTGGGCCGCCCGACCTGGGCGCGCGACTGCGCGCAGGCCGCGCTGCTCGCGGTCGACGCCCTGGCGCGAGATCCTGGCCTGGCCGGCGTCTATCACCTCAGCGGCGCGGACGACGCCAGCTGGGCCGACCTGGCCTCGGCGGTGTTCGCCCAATCGGCCCTGCGCGGCGGACCGACCGCTCGCGTGCGGCCGATCACCACCGATCAATATCCAACCCGCGCCAAGCGCCCGGCCAATTCTCGGCTGGACGTCGCCAAGATTCAAAGGATGCTGTCCTGGCGTCCTCGTCCCTGGCGCGACAGCCTGGCGGCCTGCATGAACGAGATGGAGCTCTAGCGCCCATGAAAGGCATCGTCCTCGCCGGCGGATCCGGCACGCGCCTCCATCCCCTGACCCTGGCGGTCTGCAAGCAGCTGCTGCCGATCTACGACAAGCCGATGGTCTATTATCCGATCAGCACCCTGATGCTGGCGGGGATCCGCGACATCCTGATCATCTCCACGCCCAAGGACGTGCCGCTGTTCAAGGATCTGCTGGGCGACGGCTCGGCCTGGGGCGTGCGGTTCGAATACGCCGTCCAGAACACCCCGCGCGGCCTGGCCGACGCCTTCATCGTCGGCGAGAGCTTCATCGGCGGCGACAAGTGCGCCCTGGTGCTGGGCGACAATCTCTATTTCGGCCATGGCCTGAGCGAGGCCCTGGAGCAGGCCGCGGCCTCCGACGCCGGAGCGACGGTGTTCGCCTATCACGTGACCGATCCCGAGCGATACGGCGTGGTGGATTTCGACGCCGAGGGCCGGGCGGTGTCGCTGGAGGAGAAGCCCAAGAACCCGACGTCGAACTGGGCGGTCACCGGTCTGTATTTCTACGACAACCAGGTCGTCGGAATGGCGCGCGACCTGCCGCCCTCGGCGCGGGGCGAGATCGAGATCACCGACATCAATCGCCTGTACATGGACCAAGGCCAGCTGTCGGTGTCAAAGCTGGGGCGCGGCTACGCCTGGCTCGACACCGGCACCCACGACAGCCTGGTCGAGGCCACCGAGTTCATCCGCGCCATCGAAAAGCGCCAGGGCCAGAAGGTGGGCTGCCCGGAGGAGATCGCCTTCAGCAAGGGCTGGATCTCGGCCGACCAGGTCGCGACGCTGGGAAGGGCCATGGGCAAGACGGAATACGGCCAATACCTGGTGCGGCTGGCGGGCGGCTAGGCGGCCCCGGTCCACTCGGCCTTCACCGCGACGTCCGCCTCGGCCACCGTCTCGGCCAACCGCGCGAAGGCTTCTGCGCTCAACAATCGCCGCGCCGCCCACACCGCCGCGCCGCGCACCACGGGCGAGGCGTCGGCCAGCAGCGGCTCCACCGCCGCCATCAGTGCCGCTTCGCCGCTGTTACCGATGGCGTAGAGCACGTTGCGCACGAAGCGGTCGCGGCCGATGCGCTTGACCGGGCTCTTGCTGAACAGGGCGCGGAACGACGGGTCATCCAAGGCCGCCAGGTCCGCCAGGGACGGACCTTTCAAGGTCTCGCGGGCGTGGAAGGCCATCTCGGCCGACAGGCTGGCGAACTTGTTCCACGGGCAGGCGGCCAGGCAGTCGTCGCAGCCGTAGATGCGATTGCCCAGCGCCGACCGAAACTCCACAGGGATTGGCCCCGACAGCTCGATGGTCAGGTACGAGATGCAGCGCCGCGCATCCAGGCGGTGCGGCGCGGGGAAGGCTTTGGTCGGGCAGATGTCCAGGCACGCGCTGCAAGACCCGCAGTGGTCGCGCTCGGGTGGGTCGGCCGGCAGGTCCAGGGTGGTCAGCACGCTGCCCAGGAACAGCCACGAGCCGAACTGGCGCGACACCAGGTTGGTGTGCTTGCCCTGCCAGCCCAGGCCGGCGCGCTGGGCCAGGGGCTTTTCCATCAGCGGCGCGGTGTCGACGAACACCTTCACCTCGCCGCCGAACCGGCCGTGCATCCAGCGGGCCAGGGCCTTCAGCCGCTTCTTGATCACCTCGTGATAGTCGTCGCCCTGGGCGTAGACGCTGATCGCCGCGCGGGACGGATATTCCAGGGCCAGCAGCGGATCGTGCTCGGGACCGTAATTGACGCCCAGCACCACCGCCGTGGCCGCGTCCTGCCACATGGCCGTGGGGTGGGACCGCCGGTCCAGCGTCTCCTCCATCCAGCCCATGGCCCCGTGAAAGCCCTCGGCCACGAACTCGCGCAGCCAGCCGCCGTTGGGCCAGGCCTCCGAAGCGCTGGCGAATCCGCAGGTGTCGAAACCCAGCCGCAGGGCCTCGGCGCGGATTTCGTCCCTCAGGCTTTGGTTCAGGTGGCTAGAAGTCGAGATCGTCATAGTGCGCGACCGGCGCCAGGCCCGGCCAGCGATCGGCCAGGATGGGTCGGAAGGCGGGCCTGGACTTCAGCTTCATGTACCAGGTCTTGGTCGCCGGGAAGTCCTTCCACGGCACGTCGCCGAAATAGTCGATCACCGACAGGTGGGCGGCGGCGGCGAAGTCGGCCAGGCTCATGCGCCGGCCCGCCAGCCAGTCGCGGGTGTTCAGCAGGCCTTCGACATAGTCCATGTGCTGGCGCAGGGCGTCGCGGCCCCGGCGCAGCGACGACAGGTCCGGCGCGCCCAGCCGCAGAAGGCGCTTTTCCATCTTCTCGTGCAGCAGGAAGCCGTTGACCTCGTTGTCGAACTTGCGGTCGAACCATTGCAGCAGGCGGCGCGCCTCGGCCCGCTCGCCCGGTTCGCGACCCAGCAGGGCCGGTTCGGGATCCTGTTCCTCGATGTGCTCGAGGATGGCGCGGGTCTCGGCGATCACCGTGGTGCGCTGGTGCTTGGTCTCGACCAGCACCGGCGGCACGCCCGAGGGATTGAGCTTCAGGAACTCGGCCGGCCCTTCCCAATAGCGCACCTGCACCTCGACGAACGGCAGGCGCTTCTCGCCCAGGGCGAGACGCACCTGGCGCGAGGCCGGGTCCAGGGGGAAGTGGTGAAGGGTTCGTTCGACGCTCATGCCCACGCGCATTCAGGCTGCATCGTTCGATCGATGCGCCGTTTTGTTTAACAAGAACTTGCTGAACACCGGTCATCGGCCGACTTAACGGCCAAAATCGGGTCGTTTAACCTGAAGACCCGGCGTTAACTCTTACAGCCAAGCTTCGGCGGTCAGCCCTTGGCGTTCATCCGACCGATCAGGTTGGTGGTGCTCTGGCCAGCCTTCAGCTCGGCCAGAACCACCTTGCCGCCATAGCCCAGCACCACGTCGGAGCCGACCACGGTCTCGACCGTGTAGTCGGCGCCCTTGACCAGCACGTCGGGGCGGAAGGCCTTGATCAGGGTCAGCGGCGTCTGCTCGTCGAACAGCACCACCAGGTCGACCGCCGACAGCGAGGCCAGAACCGTGGCGCGGCCGCTTTCCTTCTGCACCGGCCGGGTCGGGCCCTTCAGGCGCTGGACCGAGGCGTCGGTGTTGAGGCCCACGATCAGCCGGTCGCAGGCGGCCTTGGCTTGCGCCAGCAGCGAGACGTGACCGGGATGCAGCAGGTCGAAACAGCCGTTGGTGAAACCCACCTTCAGCCCGCGCGCCCGCCAGCTTGCGACCACCGCCAGGGCGCCGTCCAGGTCGGCGATCTTGTCGGCGACCGGATCGCCGTGTTCGCCGTGCGCCAAGCCGACCAGCTCGTCGGCGGTGACCACGTCGGTGCCCAGCTTGGCCACCACCAGGCCGGCGGCGAGGTTGGCCAGGCGCGAGGCGTCCAGCGGGCTCGCCCCGCGCGCCAGGGCCAGGGCCAGGGTGGCGGCCACGGTGTCGCCGGCGCCGGAAACGTCGAACACCTCCAGGGCCGTGGCCGGCAGGTGCACCGGCGCCTCGCCGCGCACGGCCAGGGTCATGCCGGCCCCGCCCCGGGTGATCAGGGCGGCGGCCAGGTTCGGGGCCGTGGCCAGGATGGCGTCGGCGGCCTCGGCGGCGGCTTCGTCGCCCGGCCCGGTCACGCCGGTGGCCTCGGCGGCCTCGCGGCGGTTGGGCTTGATCAGGGTCGCGCCGTCATAGCGGGAGAAGTCGCGGCTCTTGGGATCGACGATCACCGGCTTGCCGGCGGCGTTGGCCGCCGCGATCGCGGCCTTCAGCACCACCGGGGTCAGCACGCCCTTGGCGTAGTCGGACAGCACCACCACGTCGACCTCGCGCAGGTGAGCGCTGAACGCCGCCAGCAGGGCCTGGCCGTCGGCCTCGCCCCTGTCCTCGCGATCGGCGCGCAGCATCTGGTGCGAGCCGGAGATGTAGCGGGTCTTTTCCGTGGTCCGGCGCTTGGCGTCGACGATCAGGGCCGAGTCCAGGCTGGGCTCGCGGTCGATCAGACCCGTCAGCACCCGGCCGGCGTCGTCGTCGCCGACCACGCCCACCAGCACGGCCCGACCACCCAGGGCCGCGACATTGCGGGCCACGTTGCCGGCCCCGCCCAGCATCACCGTCTCGCGCTCGACGGCGATCACCGGCACCGGCGCCTCGGGCGAGATGCGGTCGACCGCGCCATAGACGAAGCGGTCCAGCATCACGTCGCCCAGCACCAGCACGGTGGCGCCCGAAAAGGCTCGCGGCAGCTTGGCCAGGGTGTCGTCCATCAGGTCGGTCGCTCGTTCATCTTGGAGAAAGGCCATTTGGCCCCGTGCGCCGTGCGCCGCAAGCCTTCAGAGCGGCTCGACCTCGCTGAAGGCGCCGGCATGAGGCTCGGCGACGCCGCGCGGATCGGGATGCAGCAGGATGTCGGCGGTCGGGAAGGCCTCCAGCACACGCGTCTCGGCCTCCACCATCAGGGTGTGGGCCAAGGCCAGGGGCGTCTCGGCGTCGAAGTCCATGTGGGCCTGGACGTGGACGAACGGTCCCGAGGCCCGGGTGCGCAGCTGGTGCACGCCCATCACCCGGGGATCGGCGGTCAGCAGGTCCAGGATGCGAGCGCGATCCTCGTCGGGCAGTTCGCGGTCCATCAGCTGGTGGCTGGCCTCGCGGAACACGCCGATCGCGCCCCAGATCAGCCAGGCGGCGATCAGCAGGCCGGCCGCGCCGTCCACCCAGGTCAGGCCCAGGAAGCCGGCCGCGGCGATGCCGACCAGGCTGACGGCGTTGGCGGCCAGGTCTGCCGCGTAGTGGGCCTTGTCGCCCGACACCGCCACCGAGCGGGTGCGCTTGGTCACCTCGCTCTGGGCGCGGATCAGGGCCAGGGTCAGCAGGATCGAGACGACCATCACCCCCACGCCCAGGCCTTCGGCGGCGATGGGCTTGGGGTGCAGCAGGCTCTTGATCGCCTCCTGGCCGATCAGGGCGCCGGACGCGAAGACCAGGCCGCCCTGGGTCAGGCTGGAGAACGCCTCGGCCTTGCCGTGGCCGAACCGGTGCTCGGCGTCGGGCGGCGCGGCGGCGTAGCGCACGGCGAAGAAGGTCACCAGCGAGGCGACCAGGTCCAGGCCGCTGTCGGCCAGCGAGGCCAGCATGGCCACCGAGCCGCCGGCGATCCAGGCCACGCCCTTGATGGCGATCAGCACCGTCGCGCAGCCCACCGACAGGGTGGTGACCCGGCGGGTGAGCTTCAGCGACTCGGCGGCGGTCAGGGCGGGCGTGGGCGCGGACATGAGCCCTGTTTAGCAAGGCCCGCCGCACAGCCCCAGCGAGAACGACTCGCGCGAAGGGCTCGCAACCTCTCTAGGCCGCCGCCTTCGTCCTCGGCCCCACATAGACCGACTGCGGCCGGACCAGCTTGCCGGTGGCCAACTGTTCCCGCGCGTGGGCGATCCAGCCCGCCGTGCGGCCCATGGCGAACACGCAGGTGAACGACGCCGGCGGCAGGCCCAGGGCCTCCAACAGGACGGCGGTGTAGAACTCCACATTGGTGTCCAGCGGCCGGTCGGGCTTGTGGGTGCGCAGGATCCGCAGGGCGGCCTGCTCGACCCCCTCGGCGAAAGCCAGACGGCCGGGCACCGTCGTGGACGTCTGAGCCAGCTGGCGGATCGCCGCCTTCAGGGCGTCGGCGCGCGGATCGCGGACCCGGTAGATGCGGTGGCCAAAGCCCATCAGCCGGTCGCCGCGCGCCAGGGCCTTGAGGATCCAGGTCTCGGCGTTGTCGGGCGTCCCGATGTCGTCCAGCATCTCGATCACCGGGCCGGGGGCGCCGCCGTGCAGCGGACCTTTCAGGGCCGAGATCCCGGCCAGCACCGCCGAGGTCAGGCCGGCCCGCGTCGAGGCCACCACCCGGGCCGCGAAGGTCGAGGCGTTCAGGCCGTGGTCGCAGACCGTGACCAGATAGGCGTCCAGGGCCCTGGCCTCCCCGTCCGTGGCCGGAGCGCCGCGCGTCATGCGCAGCATGTCGGCCGCATGCGACAGGGCCGCGTCGGGGGCGATCGGCGACTGGCCGGCCGCGACCCGCAGCACGGCGGGGGTGAACACGGCCGGGGCGGCGATCAGCAGCAGGGCCGTGTCCAGGCCGTCGCCGTCGGGCAGGCGGGCGATCAGGGCGCGGACGGCCTCGACCGGGTCGCGCCGGGCCAGGCCCTCGTCCAGGGCGGCGACCTCGGCGAAGGCGCGGACCCGGGCGGCGCCCAGGGCCGGGGCCAGGTCCGACGGCAGGTTATCGAAAAAGCCGTCGAGCAGCAGGTGGGCGACGTCCTCGAACCCGGCGCGATGGGCCAGGTCCTCGACGGCGTAGCCCCGGATGGTCAGGCGACCGGCCTGGCCGTCGACATCGGACAGGACCGTATGGGCGGCGACGACGCCTTCCAGACCTTCGGCGGCCGGGGCGCCCTTGGAAAGACCTTGAGACATGGATGAGGTCTCCTTTCGTCGCCCAATCCACGCCTCTGGTGCTTGATCGTCAATCTTGATCAATGTAATCAATATAAATGGCCGAATGGATCGACGCGGAACAGGCGATGGCGACGCTGGGGGTGCGGGCCCAGACACTGTACGCCTATGTCAGCCGGGGACGCGTGGGGGCGACGGCTCATCCGGACGATCCGCGCCGCAGCCTCTATCGCGCTTCCGACGTCGCGGCCCTCGCCGCCAAGAAGGCCCGCGGCCGGCGCGCCGCTGATGTAGCGGCCGAGGCCATCGCCTGGGGCGAGCCGGTCCTGCCCTCGGCGATCACCACGGTGGAGAAGGGCCGGCTGTTCTATCGCGGCCAGGACGCCGTGGACCTGTCGCGCATGCACAGCCTGGAACAGGTGGCCCGCCTGCTGCGCGGCGGCCACGGCGCGCCGCTGACCGGTCCCGAGCCGAAGAAGCCCAAGAAGGGCGAGACGCCGCGCGCCCGGCTGTTCTCGACCCTGGCCGCCCGGGCCGGGATCGATCCGCCCGCCCGAGGCCGCGCGCCGCTGGCCCTGGCCATGGAGGCCGCCGGCCTGCTGGAAGCCGCCGCCGACGCCGTGGCCGGATCGATCGGCGCGGGCCCGATCCATCAACGCCTGGCCGACGCCTGGAGCCTGGACGCCCAGGGCGCCGACCTGGTCCGCCGAGCCCTGGTGCTGCTGGCCGACCACGAGCTGAACGCCTCGACCTTCGCCGTGCGGGTCGCCGCCTCGACCGGATCCTCGCTGGCGGCGGCGTCCCTGGCGGGCCTGGCGGCGCTGTCGGGACCCCTGCATGGCGGCATGGCGGCGCGGGTGGAGATGTTCGTCGACGAGGCCGAGCGGCGCGGACCCGGCCGGGCGGTGGCCGAGCGCCTGGCCCAGGGCTCGGCCATGCCCGGCTTTGGCCATCCGCTCTATCCCGACGGCGATCCGCGCGCGGCGGCCCTGCTGGAGGCCTTCGAGGTTCCGCCGGTCCTGGCCCAGCTGCGGCGCGAGACCGAAGGCGCCACCGGCCTGCCGCCCAATATCGACTTCGCCCTGGTCACCATGGCCCGGGCCCTGTCCCTGCCCGCCGACGCCCCGTTCAGCCTGTTCGCGGTCGGTCGCATGGCCGGCTGGCACGCCCACGCCATCGAACAGCTGCAGACCGGCAAGCTGATCCGCCCTCGGGCGCGCTATGTCGGCGTTCGGCCAGCGACGGCGACCTGAGCTCTATCCAGCCGCGAACGCTCAGGTCTATGCTCGAGCTTCTTCCTCGGAACCGGAACCGCGCCATGCGTCGCCGCCTGATCGCCGCCCTCGCCGTCCTGGCCCTGCCGATCCCGGCTTCGGCCGCACCGAACGCGATGTTCCAGACGCTTCAGCGCCTTTGCCTCGACACCCGCGCCGAGCCGGCCGCCGTGGCCAAGGCGGCCGCCGACTGGCCCGTCGCCGACACCCCGCCCGCACGCTGCCTGAACCTCTATGGCGGCCCCTTCGACAAGGTCGTCAGCCGATCACACCCCACGCCTGGCGGCGATGAATATTTGCTGGTTTCCGGGACGCGCAGGGAGCCGTTCGGTCTGAGGCGGACCTGCGTGCTGTCGGGCCCGCTCGACGCCGGCGTCGGCCCGGCGGTCAGGACCTGGACCGGCGGCGTGAAGGCGGCCTTCAGCGGCGGCGACATCACCAGCTACCTGATCCTCGACACCCCGACCGGGTGGCGGGCGGCCACGCCTGCCGAGGTCAAGGACCCGAAGAATTTCGATCACCTGTTGAGCCTGGTGGTGGCCGCCATGATTGACACCACCATTCTGAACGTCTCGACCTACACGCCCTGACTTCGACGGCGTCAGCCGTCGATCCGCTCTCGGATCAGGGCCACGAACGCCCGCAGGCTGGCGGGCATGTTGCGGCGGCCCGGATAGTAGAGGCACAGCCCCGGATAGGGCGGCGTCCAGTCCTCCAGCACCGCCTCCAGCCGGCCGTCGGCCAGGTACGGCGCGGCGGAAGTCTCCGACAGCATGGCCAGCCCCTGCCCCGCGAGCGCCGCCGTCAGCATCAGGCCGCTCTCGTCGAGGATCAATGCGCCGGGCGGGTCGACCGTCAGGCTCTCGCCGTGCCGCTCGAACTCCCAGTGATAGATCGCGCCGCTGGCCATGCGGGCGCGGACGCACCGGTGCGCCATCAGGTCGGCCGGCGTCCTGGGCCGCTCCCTTCCGGTGAAATAGGCCGGCGATCCGACCACCAGCGAGCGCAGGGTGCGGTTGATCGGCACGGCGATCATGTCGGCGGGCACGAACTCGGCCAGGCGCACCCCGGCGTCGAAGCCTTGGCCGACGATGTCGATCAGCGCGCCCTCGGTGACCAGGTCGACCTTGGCCTTGGGCCAGCGGCGCAGATATTCCAGGACCAGCGGTTCCAGGATCATCCGGGCCGCGCCCAGCGAGGTGTTGATCCGCAGGGTGCCAGACGGCTCGTCGCGTTGGGCGTCGACCCCCTCCATGGCGGCGCGGATCGCGGCCAGGGCGGGTGTCACCTCGGCCACGAACCGCTCGCCGGCCGAGGACAGCGACACGCTACGGGTGGTGCGGTTGAACAATCGCACGCCCAGCCGCGCCTCCAGCGCCGCCACCGCGTGGCTGAGAGCCGAGGACGACATGTCCAGCTCGCGGGCGGCGGCCCGGAAACCGCCGCGCCGGGCCACCGTCACCACGGCCTCCAGCTCCAGCAGGCTGCTTTTCATTGCTCGATTTTCCGCATCTGATTGCGCTCATTTGATCGACTTATCGGATCAATGTCGCGCCGCCATCTTGGCTCCGTCAACACGGAAGGAGCGCCCCATGCGCGTCATCGACCAGATCTATATCGACGGGGCCTTCGTCACCCCGCACGGCGAAGAGCTCGCCGACCTGTTCAATCCCGCCACCGAGGAACGGATCGGCCAGGTCCGCCTGGCCGACGCGCGGGACGCTCGCGCCGCCGTGGCCGCCGCCAAGCGCGCCTTCCCCGCCCTTTCCCGCACCTCCAAGGCCGAGCGCATCGCCCTGCTGCGCCGCCTGCACGACGCGGTGGCCGCCCGGGCCAACGACCTGGCCGCGGCGATGCGCGAGGAATATGGCGCCCCGGCCTATTTCGTCGGCTTCTCGGCCGCCCACGCCGCCGAGGTGTTCCTGAACATGGCCAAGACCCTGGAGGCCTATGACTTCACGCGGACGATCGGCCGGGCCCAGGTGACGATGCAGCCGCTGGGCGTGGTGGCCGCCATCACCCCGTGGAACAGCAACGCCGGCTTCATCTGCGGCAAGCTGGCCACCGCCATCGCCGCCGGCTGCACGATCGTCATCAAGCCCAGCGAGATGAGCGCCATCCAGACGCAGGTCGTCACCCAGGCCCTGCACGCGGCGGGCCTGCCGGCGGGGGTGTTCAACATCGTCACCGGTCGGGGCGACGTGGTCGGGGCCGAGCTGACCAGCCACCCTGATGTCGCCAAGGTGACCTTCACGGGCTCGACCCCAGTGGGCAAGGCCATCCTCCGGGCCGCCGCCGACAGCTTCAAGCGGGTGACCCTGGAGCTGGGCGGCAAGGGGCCCAACATCATCCTGCCCGACGCCGATCTCGACACCGCCATCCCCACGGCCCTGCGGATGGGCCTGGCCAACAGCGGCCAGGCCTGCGTGGCCGGGACGCGGATCCTGGCCCCCGAGGCGCGACTGCCGGAGATCCTGGAGCGGCTGAAGGCGGCCGTCGCCGCGATCAGGACCGGCGCGCCGGACGATCCTGAGGTCCTGGTCGGACCGATGGTCAGCCAGAAGCAGTGGGACCGGGTGCAGGCCTATATCCGCCTGGGCCCGGAGGAAGGCGCGACCCTGCTGGCCGGCGGCGAAGGTCGCCCAGATGATCTAGCGCGCGGCTGGTTCGTCCGGCCGACGATCTTCACCGGCGTCAGCAACACGATGCGCATCGCCCGCGAGGAGATCTTCGGCCCGGTGCTGTGCGTGATCCCTTATCGCGACGAGGCCGAGGCGATCGCCATCGCCAACGACACCGCCTACGGCCTGCAGGCCTATCTGCACGGGACGGACGTGGACCACATGCGGGCGATCGCCGACCAGCTGGAGTCCGGTCGAGTGGTGATCAACGGCGCGCCGCACGAACCGCTGGCCCCGTTCGGCGGGTTCAAGTCATCGGGCGTCGGCCGCGAGTACGGCGTGTTCGGCCTGGAAACCCACCTGGAGCCTCGGGCCGTGCTGGTCTGAGGCTGGCTACACCCTAATCGGTTGTCATCCCGGAAAGCCTCTACGAGGCTTCCGGGATGACAACCGATTAGCCGCTAGGCCCGCTCGTGGACCGCCTCTTCCGCCGCCAGGGGCTGGGGCAGGCGCGAGACCATTTCCTTGGGGCAAACCTGCCAGAAGAGGTCGCGCACGCGGTCCCAGTCGCGGATCAGGCTTTCGGCGAAGGCGGAATCCGTCTCGCGGGCGTGTTCGGCCAGCAGCGAGCGCAGCACGCCTTCCCAATAGGGCGAGGCCAGGCGCTGGACCAGGATGCTGTCCGGATTGACCTGGCTCTCGAACCGGCCGTGCTGGTCCAGGACGAAGGCCATGCCGCCGGTCATGCCGGCCCCGAAGTTGCCGCCCGTCGGGCCCAGGATCACCACCTGGCCGCCGGTCATGTACTCGCAGCCGTTGGCGCCGCAGCCCTCGACCACCGTGGTGGCGCCCGAGTTACGGACCGCGAAGCGCTCGCCCGCCTGGCCGGCCGCGAACAGCCGCCCGGCCGTCGCCCCGAACAGGACGGTGTTGCCCAGCAGAGTGTTGGTCTCCGGCGCCGCGAGGCCCCGCGCCGGCTTGATGACGATCGTCGCGCCCGACAGGCCCTTGCCGACATAGTCGTTGGCCTCGCCCGTCAGCTCGATGCGCAGGCCCTGGACCGCGAAGGCCCCCAGGCTCTGGCCGGCCGAGCCCTTGAGCTGGACGGTCAGGTGGCCGGCGGGCAGGCCCTTCATGCCGAACTTGCGCACGATGTGGCTGGAGGTGCGCGAGCCGATCGAGCGAGCGGTGCTGCGGACCGTATAGGTCAGCTGCATCTTCTCGCCGCGCTCCAGCAGGGGCGCCGCGTCGCGGACGATCTGGGCGTCCAGCGTGTCGGGCACCGCGTTGCGGCCCTCGACGGTGCAGTAGGGCTTGTTCTGGCCGGGGTCGGCGCGAACCAGCAGCGGGTTCAGGTCGAGGTCGTCCAGGTGCTCGCCGCCCCGGCTGACCTGGGCCAGCAGGTCGGTGCGGCCAACGATTTCCTGCAGGGAGCGGAAGCCCAGGCCGGCCAGGATCTCGCGGACCTCTTCCGCCACGAAGCTGAACAGGTTGATGACCTTTTCCGGCGTGCCGGTGAACTTGGCGCGCAGGGCCTCGTCCTGGGTGCAGACGCCCACGGGACAGGTGTTGGAGTGGCACTGGCGCACCATGATGCAGCCCATGGCCACCAGCGAGGCGGTGCCGATGCCGAACTCCTCGGCGCCCAGCATGGCGGCGATGACCACGTCGCGGCCGGTGCGGATGCCGCCGTCCGTGCGCAGCACCACCGAGTGGCGCAGGTTGTTGAGGGTCAGGACCTGGTTGGCTTCCGACAGGCCCATTTCCCACGGACCGCCGGCGTACTTGACCGAGGTCTGCGAGGAGGCGCCGGTGCCGCCGACATTGCCGGCCACCAGGATGACGTCGGCCTTCGCCTTCGCAACGCCGGCCGCGATCGCGCCGATGCCGGTGGCGGCCACCAGCTTCACCGTGACCCGGGCGATCGGGTTGATCTGCTTCAGGTCATAGATGAGCTGAGCCAGGTCCTCGATCGAATAGATGTCGTGGTGCGGCGGCGGGCTGATCAGCATGACGCCGGGCGTCGCGTGGCGGAGCCGCGCGATCATCTCGGTGACCTTGAAGCCGGGCAGCTGGCCGCCCTCGCCGGGCTTGGCGCCCTGGGCGACCTTGATCTCGATCTCGCGGCACTGGTTCAGATATTCGGCGGTGACGCCGAACCGGCCCGAGGCCACCTGCTTGATGGCGCTGTTGGGGTTGTCGCCGTTCGGCAGGGGCTTGTAGCGCGCGCTGTCCTCGCCGCCTTCGCCCGACACCGACTTGGCGCCAATGCGGTTCATGGCGATGTTCAGCACGCCGTGGGCCTCGGGGCCCAGGGCGCCCAGGCTCATGCCCGGCGTGACGAAGCGCTTGCGGATCTCGTTGACGCTCTCGACGTCGTCGGTCGAGATCGGGTTGCGGTCCGAACGCCAGTCCAGCAAGTCGCGCAGCTGCACGGGCTTCTGGGTGCGCAGGCCGTTGGACCAGCGGCGATAAAGCTCGAAATCGCCGGTGTCGCAGGCGCTCTGCAGCGTGTGGATCAGCCGCGCCTCAAAGGCGTGGACCTCGCCCGAGCGGCGCAGCTTGTAGAGGCCGCCGACCGGCAGGGTGACGGCGGCTTCGCCCCACGCCTTGCGATGCAGCTCGACCGCCTTGGACTCCAGGCCGGCCAGGCCGATGCCCGAGATGCGCGAGGGCATGCCGGGGAAGAACTCGGCCGCCAGGGCGCGCGACAGGCCGACGGCTTCGAAGTTGTAGCCGCCGCGGTACGAAGAGATGACGCTGATGCCCATCTTGGAGATGATCTTCAGCAGACCGCCCTCGATGGCCGTCTTGAAGTTGATGCAGACGTCGCGCAGCGACTTGTCGCCGATCAGGCCGCGCTCCAGGCGATCCTGGAAGCTTTCCTGGGCGAGGTAGGCGTTGACCGCCGTGGCGCCGACGCCGACCAGCACCGCGAAATAGTGGGTGTCCAGGCACTCGGCCGAGCGGACGATGATCGAGACGTAGCTGCGCAGGCCCTTGGCGACCAGGTGGGCGTGGACGCCGCCGGTGGCCAGGATCATCGGCAGGGCCACGCGATCGGCCTGGCTGGCCTCGTCGGTCAGGACGATGGCGCCGCAGCCGCGCAGCACCGCGTCCTCGGCCTCGGCCCGGATGCGGTCGAGATTGGCGCGCAGGGCGTCGCCCGGCCGGGCTTCCGGGGCCGGCAGCGGCATGGTGCAGTCGATGACCACCACGCTCTTCTCGCCCAGCAGGCCGTGGATGCGCTCGTACATGCCGGTGGTCAGGACCGGGCTTTCCAGCACGTAGACGTCAGCCTGGGCGGCGTCTTGCGCGAGGATGTTGCCCAGGTTCTTGAACCGGGTCTTCAGGCTCATCACGCCGGTTTCCCGCAGGGGATCGATCGGCGGGTTGGTCACCTGGCTGAAGTTCTGGCGGAAGAAGTGGCTGAGCGGCCGGTACTTTTCCGACAGCACGGCGAGCGGCGCGTCGTCGCCCATCGAACCGACGGCTTCCTTGCCCTCCTCGACCATGGGGGCCAGGACCATTTCCAGGTCTTCCAGGCTGAAGCCGGCGGCGGCCTGGCGGCGGGTCAGTTCCTCGCGGCCGTACTTGCGCGGCTCGGGGCCGGGGCCGATCTCCTTTTCGAGATCGACCATGTTGCCCAGCCAGTCGGTATAGGGATGGCGCTCGGCCAGCTCGTCGATGATGTCGTCTTCGCCGTAGAGCTTGCCGCCCACCAGGTCGATGGCGATCATCCGGCCCGGCGAGATCGCCAGCTTGCGGGTGATGCGGCTTTCCTCGACGCCGCACATGCCCGCTTCCGAGCCCATGATCACCAGGCCGTCGTCGGTATAGGCCACGCGCAGCGGGCGCAGGCCCGAGCGGTCCTTGCCGGCCACGACCCAGCGGCCGTCGGTGGCGCACAGGGCGGCCGGGCCGTCCCACGGCTCCATCACCGCGTTGCAGTAGCTGTAGAGGGCCTTGTGCGAGGCCTTCATGTGTTCGCTGTTGGCCTCGGGCACCAGCAGGGTCTTGGCCATGGGCGCATCGCGGCCGGCCCGGACCAGCACCTCGAAGGTGTTGTCCAGGTTCGCCGAGTCCGAACCACCCGGCTGGATCACCGGTTTGACGTCATCCCCGAACTCACCGAAGGCGTCGGCCGCCATCTTGATCTCGTGGGACTTCATCCAGTTGATGTTGCCCTTGATGGTGTTGATCTCACCATTGTGGGCCAGCATCCGGAACGGCTGGGCCAGGCGCCATTCAGGGAAGGTGTTGGTCGAATAGCGCTGGTGGAAGATCGCCACGGCGGCGCTGAAGCGTTCGTCCTTCAGGTCCGGATAGAATTCGTCGATGTGCTCGGCCAGGAACATGCCCTTGTAGATCAAGGACTTGGCCGAGAACGAGCAGATATAGAAGCCCGACAGGTTCTGGGCGTGGACGCGCTTTTCGATGCGCTTGCGGCACAGGAACAGGGCGCGCTCCAGGGCCTCGCCTTCCAGGCCGGCCGGGGCGGCCAGCATGATCTGCTCGATCTCGGGACGGGTGGCGTTGGCCTTCTCGCCGATCACCGAGGTGTCGACCGGCACTTGGCGCCAGCCATAGATGTAGAAGCCGAAACGCAGGGCCTCGGCCTCGACGATCGTGCGGCAAGCCTCCTGGGCGCCCAGATCCGTGCGCGGCAGGAAGATCTGGCCCACGGCGATCGGGCCCTGGCGCAGGGCGTGGCCGGTGCGGCGCACTTGGTCGATGAAGAAGTCCTGCGGAACGCTGACCAGCACGCCGGCGCCGTCGCCGGTCTTGCCGTCGGCGTCGACCGCGCCCCGGTGCCACAGGGCCTTCAGGGCCTTGATCGCCAGCTCGACGACCTCGCGGCGCGGCTGGCCGTCGATGGCGCAGACCAGGCCGACGCCGCACGCGTCGCGCTCGGTCGAGGGGTCATAGGCGTGGCCGTCGATCAGGGCCTGGCGGTTCTTCAGATAGAGCTCGGTCTGGGTCATGGCTTGATCGGTCATTATTGGGCCCTCAACCGGCTCGGCCATCCGACGCGGACCAGGGTCTGGTCAGGATCGGACAGGGAAAATTCGTACATGCCCCAGGGCTTGGCCTCGGGACCGTTCTTCTCGATCGTCTCGCCGACGAAGGCCTTGGCCAGGTCGTCGACATTCTCGGCGTAGAGATAGAAGCCGAAAGGGTTCTGGCCCGAAACCAGCCAGCCCTCGACCGCGTCGGTCAGGTGCAGGAAACCGCCCTGGCCGTTGGACAGCATGCGGTAGGTGTCGCCCGGTTCCTTGTCGGCCTCGGGACGCGTGAAGCCCAGGCGCGCGTAGAAGGCTTCCGACGCGTCGAGGTCGTTGCAGGGCAGGATCGCCGTCAGGACGCCGGAGGGCGTGCTCACCGCCCTACTCCGCCGCGATCAAGGCCGGCGAGGCCTTGGCTTGCAGATAGCGAGCCATCGCGTCGGCGGCGTCGCGGCCGTCCTTGATCGCCCACACCACCAGCGAGGCGCCGCGCACGATGTCGCCGGCCGCGAACACGCCGTCCAGATTGGTCATCTGGTGGCGGACGTCGGCCTTGACCGTGCCCCAGCGGGTGGTCTTCAGGTCCGGCGCGGACCAGGCTTCCGGCAGGTTCTCGGGCTCGAAGCCCAGGGCCTTGACCACCAGCTGGGCCGGACGGTCGAAGTCGCCGCCGTCGATCTCTTCCGGCGATTGACGACCCGAGGCGTCCGGGGCGCCCAGGCGCATGCGGATGGCGCGCACGCCGGTCACGGCGTCGGCGTCGCCGCCCAGGGCGCGCGGCGCGGCCAGCCATTCGAAGGTCACGCCCTCTTCCTCGGCGTTGGCCACTTCGCGAAGCGAGCCCGGCATGTTGGCCTTGTCGCGGCGATAGAGGCAGGTGACCGAGGTGGCGCCCTGGCGGATGGCCGTGCGCACGCAGTCCATGGCGGTGTCGCCGCCGCCGACCACGACCACGTCCTTGCCCTCGGCGTTCAGCTCGCCGCTGTCATAGGCCGGGACGTCGTCGCCCAGGGTCTTCTTGTTGGAGGCGATCAGGTAGTCGAGCGCGGGGACCACGCCCTTGGCGCCCGACCCGGGCACGATCAGGTCGCGCGCCGCATAGACGCCGACGGCGATCAGCACGGCGTCATGCTGGTCGCGCAGGTCCTGCAAGGTGGCGTCCTTGCCGACCTCGAAGCCCAGCTTGAACACGACGCCGCCGTCGGCCAGGCGCTGGGTGCGGCGCTCGACCACGTCCTTTTCCAGCTTGAAGCCGGGAATGCCGTAGATCAGCAGGCCGCCGGCCCGGTCGTGACGGTCATAGACGGTGACGGCGTAGCCTTCCTCGCGCAGCTTCTCGGCGGCGGCCAGGCCGGCCGGGCCGGCGCCGATGATCCCCACCGACTGACCGCGCTCGGCCTTGGCGACCAGCGGCTTGACCCAGCCCATCTCCCAGGCCTTGTCGGTCAGGTAGCGCTCGACCGAGCCGATCGTCACGGTGCCGTGACCCGACTGCTCTATGACGCAGTTGCCTTCGCACAGTCGGTCCTGAGGGCAGATTCTACCGCAGACCTCCGGCATGGAGTTGGTGGCCTGCGACAGCTGATAGGCCTCTTCAAGGCGACCTTCGGCCGTCATCCGCAGCCAGTCGGGGATGTTGTTGTGCAGCGGGCAGTGGGTCTGGCAGAACGGCACGCCGCATTGCGAGCAACGCGAGGCCTGCTCGGTGGCTTTCGCGTCGATGAAGTCGGCGTAGATCTCGTGAAAGTCGCCATTGCGCTCGTCGGCCGCCCGCTTTTCGGGCGTCTTGCGGGCGACGGTCGTGAATTTCAGCATGCGCTCGGCCATGCGACTTCCCTCGTCCCCGCTTCCGGGGAAAAATTTGCGTGCGCGGGCCTCTTACGGACTCTTCGTGGCAAGAAGAATGCGTCAGTCAAAATTGTGGACAAATATATCCGTGATGGCCGAGGGGTTATTGCGAGCGACTCGCACCTATGGGCTCATATAGTCCACTTTATGGATAAACCGATTGTTTACCGTGTCGGGCGCACGCCCGGCGACGGGGCTTTGAAGGCTGCGGCCTAGAGGAATGACGATGCCGGATTGGCTGATCGCGATCGTGCTGGGCCTGGTCGAGGGCCTGACCGAATTCATCCCCGTCTCGTCGACGGGTCACCTGCTGCTGACCAAGATCGCGATGGGCCTGACCGATCCGGCCTGGGACACCTTCATCGTGCTGATCCAGCTGGGCGCGGTGCTGGCCGTGGTGGCGATCTATTTCCAACGTCTCTGGAATGTCGTGGTCGGCCTGCCGACCAAGCCGGAGGCCCGCCGCTTCGCGCTCAGCGTGATCATCGGCTGCATTCCCGCCTTCGCCGCCGGCCTCGTCCTGCACGGGGTGATCAAGCACTTCTTCGAGAACCCGTTCCTGCCCCAGGTGATCTGCGTGTCGCTGATCGTCGGCGGGATCATCCTGCTGATCGTCGACAAGAAGGCTCCCGCGCCCAAGGAGATGGACGGCATGGCGCTCAGCCTGAAGACCGCCTTCCTGATCGGCCTGTTCCAGTGCCTGTCGCTGGTGCCTGGCGTGTCGCGCTCCGGCTCGACCATCGTCGGCTCGATGCTGATCGGCGTGGACCGCAAGGCCGCCGCCGAGTTCAGCTTCTTCATGGCCATCCCGATCATGGTCGGGGCCTTCGCTCTGGACCTGCTCAAGAGCTACAAGGACATCGACGCCAGCCACGCCGGGGCCATCGCCATCGGCTTCGTGGTCTCGTTCCTGTCGGGCCTGGTGGTGGTGCGGTTCCTGATCGACTTCGTCGGCAAGCGCGGCTTCGCCCCGTTCGCCTGGTGGCGGATCGTGGTGGGCGTCGTGGGCCTGGGCCTGATCTACATGCCGAAGTGATCCGGATCCCCTCTCCCCTTGCGGGAGAGAGTGGCCTCGCGGAGCGAGGTCGGGTGAGGGGTCAAAGAACGACAAAGCCGCGCCCAGTCGCAAGACCGGGCGCGGCTTTTGCTTTTGAGAGACCCCTCATCCGACGGCTACGCCGCCACCTTCTCCCGCAAGGGGAGAAGGACGATTAGAACGCCCCCGCCGGGACCTCGGCGTATTGGCCGCCCTTGCGGTAGCGGTAGAGGTAGGATGGAACCACCGCCTCGACCGCGGTCGGGATCACGCCCGCCTCGGCCAGGCCCGGCAGGCCCTTGCCGGCGACATTGTCGGTCTTCAAGGACTCGACCTGGTCGGAGGTCAGCGGCGGGTTGATCGGCGACAGGTCGCCGACCTTGCCGATCCAGCCGGCCGCGAAGAACGGGATCGGGGCCAGCACGCGGTTGCGGCCGGTCTCGACCAGGATCAGCTCCAGCAGCTCCTTGAAGCTGTAGACGGCCGGGCCGCCCAGCTCGTAGGTCAGGCCCTCGGCGGCCGGGCTGGCGACGGCTTTCGCCACCACGGCGGCCACGTCGCCGACATAGACCGGCTGGAACCGAGTCTCGCCGCCGCCGATCAGCGGCAGGGCGGGGAACAGGGCGGCCATCTGGCCGAACTTGTTGAAGAACTTGTCGTCGGCGCCGAACACGATCGACGGCCGGATCACCACCGCGCCCGGGAACGCCGCGCGGACGGCGGCTTCGCCCTCGGCCTTGGTGCGCTGATACTTCGAGGACGAATCGACGTCGGCGCCGATGGCCGAGATCTGCACGAAGCGCGTGGCGCCGGCGGCCTTGGCCTGCTCGGCGATCGTCTTGGCGCCCATCACGTGCAGCGTCTGGAACTTCTGCCGGCCGCTTTCCCACAGGACGCCGACCAGGTTGACCACCGCCTCGGCGCCGTCGACGGCGCGGGCCACCGACGGGGCGTTGCGGATATTGGCCTGCACGACCTCGATCTGGCCGACATCGCCCAGCATCCGCATCTTGTAGGCCAGGTTGGGATTGCGCACCGCCACTCGCACGCGATGACCCGCCTTGGCGAGCGCCCGTACGACCTGGCCGCCGACGAAGCCGGAGCCGCCGAACACCGTGACCAGACCTTGCATAATCAACCTCGTCCTAAACCCGTGAGCCGGGGGATAGACGACCCCGAGCGCAATCGCAACGAAATGCGCAACTAAGCGATTGACGCGGTCAAAACCTTTGCATAAACGTCCCGGCCTCGCGGCGGTCCACGGATCGCCCCGCAGGCCCAGGTGGCGGAATTGGTAGACGCGCTGGCTTCAGGTGCCAGTGATCGAAAGGTCGTGGAGGTTCGAGTCCTCTCCTGGGCACCACCCCCTACCAACCTTCGTAAGAAGGTCGGGGTGGAGCCGAAAGAAACCCAGTATTTCAAATGGTGTTTCGTCCCTTCGGGGGCGCGATCCCTTTGCGCGGGGTCTCTCGCGCAGGATGGCGCGCGGGATGGACTGGCGGTTACGCTGGCCAGGCGTTAGATATCCTGTTCATCCGGCCGACAGGGTCGGCGCCCCATATTCAGGCGTGTCGGGAATTCGCAGTGTCCGTGCGACGAGACCGAGGCGCGGAGACGAAGAGACTTGGCCAACTTCCTGCATGAAGGCGACCTGCCCGACGGCGTCTTCGCCGGCGCGACCGCCATCGCCATCGATTCCGAGACCATGGGCCTGCGCCTGGGCCGCGACCCGCTGTGCGTTGTCCAGCTGTCGTCGGGCGACGGCGACGCCCACGTGGTGCGCCTGGACCGCTCGACCTACGACGCTCCCAACCTCAAGCGCCTGCTGACCGATCCGGCCGTGCTGAAGCTCTTCCACTTCGGCCGCTTCGATATCGCCATGTTCCTGTTGCACCTGGGGGTCATGACGGCCCCCGTGTACTGCACCAAGATCGCCAGCAAGCTGGCCCGCACCTATACCGACCGCCATGGCCTGAAGGACGTGACGCGCGAGCTGATCGGGGTCGAGCTGTCCAAGGTCCAGCAGAGCTCGGACTGGGGCAATGCGACCCTGTCGCCCGAACAGGTCGCCTACGCGGCCTCGGACGTGCTGCATCTCCACGCCCTGCGCGAGCGCCTCAACGCCATGCTGGTCCGCGAAGGCCGCATGGAGCTGGCCCAGGCCGCGTTCAACTATCTTCCCCACCGCGCGGCCCTCGACCTGGCCGGCTGGGAAGACGTCGACATCTTCGCGCACAGCTGAGGCCGGGCGGCATGACCACCCTCGAGGCCGACCGGGCGGGATACAGGCGGGACTTGGGCCGTTGGCGCCGCCGCTCGCGTCGCGTCAAGCTGGCGCGGGTGGTGCTGCCGGCCGCGATGATCGCCCTGCTGGCCACGCTGGGCGGCCAGGTGGCCTGGCGGACCTTCACCGCCGGCGACCGGCGGCCGACCGAGAGCCGGGCGCAGATCCGCATGGTCACGCCGCGCTTCTACGGCCAGTCCAGCGACGGGCAACCGTTCATCATCACCGCCCGCTCGGCGGTGCGCGACGAAACCGACATGAAGCAGGTGTTCCTGGACGCCCCGACCCTGACCATGGGCGCGGGCAGCCCCTCCCCCACCCGCTCGACCGCCGATCGCGGCATTTATCGCGAAGACACGCTGAAACTGCGGCTGCATGGCAATGTCCGCATGGACGACGGCGCCGGCTATCGGTTCGCTTCGGACGAGGCCCTGGTCGACACCCGCACCGGCAACACCACCGGCGAAACCTCGCTGCAAGGCGAAGGTCCAACTGGACAGGTGCAATCCAACGCCTACTCCGTATATGACAAGGGCGACCGCATCATCTTCCGGGGCGGCGTCAGGACACGAATCGACCGGAAGACGGGCCAAGCGGTTCCGGAGCAAGGCCCGGGACCAGGCACGGCGCCGCAATAGACATGAGGACGTGGTTGATGAATCGATGGATGGCGCCGGCGGTGATCGCCCTCAGCCTGTTGAGCGGCCCGGCCCTCGTGGGCGGCGCGGCCATGGCCCAGACGACCGCCCCGACCAGCGGCAACGACTCCAGCGCGCCGGTGGACATCTCCGCCGACGAGCAGGAGGTCATCAACAGCCAGTGCAAGACCATCTTCCGCGGCTCGGTCGAGGTCCTGCAGGACAAGGCCCGCATGCGGTCGGCGACCATGACCGTCTTCAACCGCCGCATGGAGCCGGGTAAGGCCACGTCCTCGCCGACCGGCAACAACAAATGCGGCGACGTCGATCGCGTCGAGGCCGACGGCAACGTCTTCTACGTGACGCCCGAGCAGACCGTGCGCGGCGACCACGCCGTCTACGACTACGCCACCGACACCGTCGTGGTCACCGGCAACGTCGTGGCCGTCAAGGGCCAGGACGTGGCCCGCGGCGACCGCATGACCATCAAGACCAAGACCAACGACGTGAAGATGGAATCCAACACCACGGGCGCGGGGCGCGGCAAGCCCCGGGTGCGGGCGGTGCTCTATCCCGACCAGAACAAAGACAAAAAGCCCGCCGCCACGACCAAGCCGTAGGAACCCATGGCGCTTTCGATGCAATCCCTGGGCGTCAAGAACGACGCGGCCTCCGAAGGCCTGTTCGTTGACGCCATCGGCAAGTCGTTCGGCGACCGCCCGGTCGTCAAGAGCGTCTCCCTGCGCCTGAAGCGCGGCGAGGTCGCCGGCCTGCTGGGTCCCAACGGGGCCGGCAAAACCACCTGCTTCTACATGATCACCGGCCTGGTCGCCGCCGACTACGGCTCGATCTATCTGGACGGCGAGGACATCACCAGCCAGCCGATGTTCCAGCGCGCCCGCATGGGCGTGGGCTATCTGCCGCAGGAAGCCTCGATCTTCCGGGGCATGACGGTCGAGCAGAACGTCATGGCCGTGGTCGAGATGCGCCAGAAGGACCAGCGCCGGGCCCGCGAGCACGTCACCGAGATCCTGGAAGAGCTGCGGATCACCCACATCCGCAAGTCGCCGGCCGTCGCCCTGTCGGGCGGTGAGCGCCGCCGCGTGGAAATCGCCCGCGCCCTGGCCAGCGAACCCTCGTTCATGCTGCTGGACGAGCCCTTCGCCGGCATCGACCCCCTGGCGATCTCCGACATCCGCGAGGTGGTCAGCTACCTCAAGGGTCGCGGCATCGGCATCCTGATCACCGACCACAATGTCCGCGAGACGCTGCAGATGGTCGATCGCGCCTCGATCATCCACGCCGGCGAGGTGCTGTTCGAGGGCTCGCCCCAGGAGATCGTCGACAATCCCGAGGTCCGCCGCGTCTATCTGGGCGACAGCTTCGACGAGCGCTGAGTCTTCGGGGCCACGAATTTTTAATCGGCCGCGTCCAACGCCCGGCAAAATTTAACGGCCCGCGCGTCTCGAAACCCGAGCGCGCGGGCTTTTTGCATCTGGATCGTGATAATTAAAGCGATTGTTTTCAAAGGCTTGCGTGTCCGACACGCGAAAAATGCCGGTCTTGGCGGACGGATGGTCGCAGTGGCCCGCTTTTTGCTGGCGTTCGCGCCCCGTTAACCAGACTGCCCTTCAATGGCGATCAACGGTTCGTTGATTTGCCCAGGAGGGCGCATTGGCTCTCGGCCACAGATTGGAGCTCCGGCAAGGCCAAGGCCTTGTCATCACGCCGCAGCTTCAGCAGGCGATCAAGCTGCTGCAGCTGTCGAACCTCGAACTCGACGCCTTCGTCGAGGCCGAGCTCGAGCGTAACCCCCTGCTCCAGCGCGAAGACGGTCCCGTCGAGACCGAGCGCGGCGCCGACGAGGTCGAGCGCCCCACCGAGAACCTCGGCCTGGACTCCGTGTCCGACAGCGCCGCCAGCGGCCAGATGGACGCCACGCCCGACGACGTCTCGCCCGGCGAACGCGCCACCGGCGACGGCCCGGGGTCGGATGGCGCCCAGGCCGAACAGGCCGGCGGCGCGATCGACTGGTCGCGCACCGGCGGCGGCGGCAATTTCGAGAGCGACGACAATTACGAAGGCGCCCTGTCGCGCGCCCCGACCCTGGTCGAGCACCTGACCGAGCAGCTGGCCGTGGCCGGCCTCTCCCCCGCCCAGAACGCGGTGGCCGGGGTGCTGATCGACGCGGTCGACGAGACCGGCTACCTGCGCGCCGACCTGGCCGAGGTCGCCGAGCGCCTGGGCTGCGCCCTGGACTTCGTGGAAGGCGTGCTGACCGTCCTGCAGGGCTTCGAGCCCGCCGGCGTCATGGCCCGCGACGTGCGCGAGTGCCTGGCCCTGCAGCTGAAGGACGTCAATCGCTACGACCCCTGCATGGCCGCCCTGCTCGACAATCTGGACCTGCTGGCCAAGCGCGACATGGCGGCCCTGCGCAAGCTGTGCTGCGTCGACGACGAGGACCTGCGCGAGATGGTCGCCGAGATCCGCGCCCTGACCCCTCGCCCCGGCGCGGCCTTCCATTCGGATCCGCCCCAGACCCTGGTGCCCGACGTCCACGTGCGCGAGACGCCCGGCGGCCTGTGGCACGTGGAGCTGAACACCGACACCCTGCCCCGGGTGCTGGTCGACCAGCGCTACCACGCCCGCGTCAGCAAGGGCGCGCGCACCGACCAGGAAAAGACCTTCGTCTCCGACAGCTTCGCCACCGCCAACTGGCTGGTCAAAAGCCTCGACCAGCGGGCCAAGACCATCCTGAAGGTCTCCAGCGAGATCGTCCGCCAGCAGGACGGCTTCCTGGCCTATGGCGTCGAGCACCTGCGGCCGCTGAACCTGAAGACCGTCGCCGACGCCATCGGCATGCACGAGTCGACCGTCAGCCGCGTGACCTCCAACAAGTACATCGCCACTCCGCGCGGCGTGTTCGAGCTGAAATACTTCTTCACCTCGGCCATCCAGTCGTCCGAGGGCGGCGAGGCCCACTCGGCCGCCAGCGTCCGTCACAAGATCAAGGGCCTGGTCGAGGCCGAAAGGACCGAGGCCGACGTCCATTCCGACGACCGCATCGTCGAGATCCTGAAAGAGGCGGGCGTCGACATCGCCCGTCGCACGGTGGCCAAATATCGCGAGGCCCTGCGAATTCCGTCCTCGGTCGAGCGCCGCCGCTTGATCAAGGAAACCGCCTAGACGCATGCTGCGAACAGCCGCGCTCCGCGTTCTGTGAGAGCGGCCGAAGGCGAAACATGCATACCCAGAGCTTGTCCGACGTCATCGAGAGTTTCGGCGAGGACACGCGTCCCGTCCTGACCGTCGGCCAGATGCTGGAACAGTTCGACAGCCGCGCCTTCGGGGCCATGCTGCTGGTGTTCGGCCTGCTCAACTGCCTGCCCCTGCCCCCGGGTTCGTCGACGATCCTCAGCCTGCCGATCTTGTTGCTGGCCCCGCAGATCGCCTGGGGTTCCGACATTCCCTGGCTGCCGCGCAAGCTGGTCGAACATCCGCTCAAGCGCGACGACCTGCGTGGAATGTTCCGTAGGCTGACGCCGATCGTCCGTCGCATGGAGCTGGTCACCCGCCCCCGGCTGGAGATCCTGTTCGGGCCGGTGGGCGAGCGGCTGATCGGCGTGGTCTGCACCCTGCTGGCCCTGGTGCTGGTGCTGCCGATCCCGCTGGGCAATCTGGCGCCGGGGGCCACCGTGGCCGTGCTGGCCCTGGCCCTGCTGCAGCGCGACGGGCTTCTGGTGCTGCTGGGCTACCTGATGGCGGCGGTCAGCGTCGGCCTGCTGGTGGTCAGCGCGGGCGTCGTGGCGGCGGCGGTCCAGCGGCTCCTGCACATGATTCCGGGGCTGGTTTAAGTCGCTTTTGCGACGCTTGACACCAGACCCAGACGGGCGCGTTGATAGCTCATGCAAGTCCAAATCTCCGGCAAGCATGTCGACGTTGGCGAGGCTCTGCGAGCGCGAGTCTCCGACGAAATCACCCTGAGCATCGGCAAGTATTTCGACCGCGGCGGTGACGCCGATGTCGTGATCAGCAAGGAGGGCTTCGCCTTCCGTGTCGATTGCTCGGTCAAGCTGGCTTCGGGCCAGCAGCTGATCAGCCACGGGTCCGGAGGAGACGCGCACGCGGCCTTCGACGCCGCCCTGGCCAAGATCGAGACGAGGGTCCGACGCTACAAGCGACGATTGAAGAGCCATTCGATCGCCGCCACCGCCAAGCAGGCCGAGAACGCGGCGATGTACGTGCTGCGCGCTCCGGAAGGCGACGAGATCGACGAGGACGACTGGACGGCCGAGGACGACCACCCCGCCGGCGCCCCCTCCGCCATGATCATCGCCGAAACCCAGGCTTCGCTGAAGATCATGACCGTTTCCATGGCGGTCATGGAACTGGACTTGACCGAGTCCCAGGCAATCGTGTTTAGGAACGCCGCCCACGACGGTTTGTCCGTGGTCTACAGGCGGCCTGACGGAAATATCGGCTGGATCGACCCCGAACGCACTCAGGCGCTGAACGGGCACGCACCAGTCGCTAGCTGATCGAACCTCGGGTCGGTCGGTGCGTTTCGGTAGGCGCCCCAAAGCCCACGCCAGGGTGGCGACGAAACGCGACGACCGACTGCGAGCGAGTTACCCACCATGACCATCGGCGATCTATTGGAGCCCGGCGCGGTCGTACTGCGGGTCAGCGCGGCCAATAAGCGTCAAGTGCTCGGCGTCATCGCCGACGTCGCCGCCCGCGCGTTCGGCGTCGACGCCGAGGAAACGCTGGACGGCCTGGTCGACCGCGAGGCCGCCGGCTCGACCGGCGTCGGCCAGGGCGTGGCCATCCCGCATGCTCGTCTGTCGGGCCTGGACCGCGTCCACGCGGTGTTCATGCGCCTGGAAACCCCGGTGGCGTTCGGCGCGGTCGACGAAAAGCCCGTCGACCTGCTGGTGGCGCTGTTCGCCCCCAAGGACGCCGATTCCAGCCACCTGCGGGCCCTGGCCCGCATCTCGCGGATGATGCGCCAGCCCGAGCTGCGCGAACAGCTGCGCCAGGCCCGCTCGGCCGACGCCGTGCATGTGATGCTGACCCAGGCGCATGAGAGCAAGCCGACGGCCGCCTGAGGGCGCTGGGCGCCCTTCCTAAAATCCAGCCATGTCGTCCGCGAACCAGGCCAGCGCGGCCGGGTCGCCATATTCGCAACCGACCAGGACCTTACCGGCCAGACCGTCCTGGTGGAGCTGATGGGCGATGATCTTGTGCGCGCCGTCGACCTGGCGCTCGGCGGGCCCATAGGGATCGGACGCCAGTTTCAGCCGGGCGGCGACCGCGGCCGGGTCCTGGCCTGAAACCACCATGACGATCCGGCCTGGCGAAACAAAGACGGCGTCGGTGGAATAGCCGAGCGCTCTGACCGGCGCGGTCAAGCGATAGAGATTGCCGGACGGCGCGGCGAAGGATTGAGCCGGCCGCTTCATCCCCACGTCCTCGGCGGCCAGCGCGCCCATCAGGCTCGCGACGGCGCCGTCGTCGATCCGCAGGACAGCGCGCGCGCCATAAGGGTCTCGCGGTCTCGCGCGATCGACGGCCCGGCGGCGGTCAGCGACATGAACGTCGCGGCCGCCAACAGCAGGCTCGTCCGGAGGGATCGTTTCATGCTCGCTTCATCCCAAGGTTCTTGCGGCGACAGGATGGCGAGACCGTCAGGCTCGCCGCCACCGGCCTGGATAGGGCCGATGGCGATCGAGAAGGCTTAGTGCACCGAGACCGGCGCCAGTTCGTGGGCGAGGGCGGCGGCGACGGCCGCGTCCTTGTCGGTCAGCACGGCCAAGCGCGCGCCGTCGGCGCGAAACACCGCGTACAGGGTCTGGTCGGGCGAAAGGTCGACCTCGTCGGTCACGCCGACCGGCACGTCGGCCATGATCTCCGCCGCCTTGATCGGGCGCACATAGACCAGGTCGGGTGCGCCCAGGGCCGCGAAGGCCTCGGCGGAGAAGAACGGGGTAGCGGGGTTCGGTGTCATAAGACCACCTCCTTCGGAAAGGGAACGCCCCGTGGCGCGTCTCGGTTCAGACCGCGGCCATGAGACTGTGATTGGCGGGTTGGACGATCAGCCCACCGAGCGGATCGGAATGCGCCGGACCAGGCGCTCGGGTTCCGGGCGGGCCAGGTCGACGTGCAGCAGGCCATGCTCCAGCGTCGCGGCCGTGACTTCCATGCCGTCGGCCAGCACGAAGGTCCGCAGGAAACCGCGAGCGGCGATGCCGCGATGCAGGAAAGCCTTGTCGGCCTCGGGCTTGCCTTCGCTGTCGCGCCGCCCGGCCACCACCAGCTGGCCGCCTTCGACGGTCACCTGAAGCTGGTCGGGCGCGAAGCCGGCCACCGCCAGGGTGATGCGCACCCCGCCGTCGTCCGACTGCTCGACATTGTAGGGCGGATAGCTTTCGGCGGCGGCCTTGGCCGCGCGCTCGATCAGGTCTCGTGTGTGTTCGAAGCCCAGCAGGAAGGGGCTGTCGAACAGGATCGTCCGGGTCATCGCGAAGTCCTCGCTGAAGCGACTTCGTTCGCGAGGATCAGGCCCTAGATCGGCGCCCGCTCTCGCAACGTGACACTTAGGTGGCGACGGGCGGGGGCAGGTTCAAGATGTGGCGGGCAAAGCTCCTCCCCCCGTGGGGGAGGCGGCCGAAGGCCGGTGGGGGGAGTTTTAGGATCATCGATTCAGGCTGAGGTCACCTGCCGACGGCTCCCCCCACCGTCGGCTTCGCCGACACCTCCCCCAAAGGGGGAGGGCCTATGAGGCGAAAGCCCCTACTTCTTCGTCCAGCCGCCATCCAGCGGCTTCCAGTACTGGCCGGGCGCCAGGCGGGCGTAGAGCTGCTTGGCGGTGGCCTGGCCGGCGGCTTCGGCGGTGACGCCGCTCTTGGCGGCGGTGTCCTTGTAGACGGCCGCGCGGCCGGCGTTGATCTCGGCCACGGCGGCGCGGGTGGCCGCGTCGCCGCCCGAAACCACGCCCAGGAAGCCGTCGGCCTGTTCGCCCACCGTGCCCGACGCCTTGCCGGCGTCGACGGCGGCCTTGGCGGCGGCGGATTGGGCGAAGGCGGCGGGGGCCAGGGCGACAGCGCCCAGGCCGGCGGCCAGGGCCAGGACCGTCATCGTCTTGCGGATCATGTCGGTTCCTCTCTTAGAACAGGTTGGGGTTCTGCTGGATCGCGGACTGGACTTCCTTGTCCAGTTGCACGCGCACATTGGCGTCCAGCTTGGCGTAGATGTTGATCGGGTCGACCTTGACCCGCACCGTCGGGGTGCACGCCGCCAGGGCGCCCACCGCGAGGAGGGGAAGGATCAGGGCGCGCTTCATGATGCGGGTCTCCAGTTCTCGAGGACTCTGTGGTTTCAAGGCTGAACCGCGTCTGAACGCGGGGCAGGCGGTGGAACGGTCGGCGAAGCGACGGACGGAGACGACGCCGCGCGGGCCTGGGCGTCGGCCCACGCCCGCTGCGCCGCGGCGAGCAGTTCGTCGAAGTTTAACGACGTATCCAGGGTCAGGTCGACCGGCGTCTTGGCGGGCAGGGGAATGCGGCGCTGGAAGGCGCTGCCGTTCAACAGCTCCATCAGGCCGATCTTGGCCTTTTCGGCGACCTTGGGGTCGTGCTCGCCCTTGATGTGGAACAGCACGCCCAGGCGGCCCTGGTCGGTGCTGCTGACCCCGGCCTCCAGGGTCTCGAAGTGCAGGTTCTCCATGGCCTGGTAGGCGAAGTCCTGGATGGCGTTGACCGGGACGTCCTTCTTCACGGTCAGCGGATCATTGGGATCCACGGCGCCTTGACCGGCGTCGACCTGGCCGAGCGCCTCGCGGGCGATCGACAGGCGGCCGGGGCCGGTGGCGTAGACCTTGCCGTCGACGAAGCGGAAGCCGGCCGCGCTGGCCTCGAACGGCAGACGCCCGTCGACGATGGCCTCCATCTTGATCTTGTCGGCCAGGGACGAGCCGGCGACCAGCTGGCCCAGGTCCAGGCCCGCGATATTGACCACGCCCTTCATCACGCCCTTGCCGTCCAGCGGCACGTCGAACGGCTCGATCGTGATCTTGCCCTTCGAGGCCTCGAAGGTGGTGGTCTCCAGGTGCAAAGCCTCGGCGCCGAGACCGAAGCTGGCCTGGACCGCCTGGATCGGCACGATGGCGTCGACGCTGTCGATGGTCAGGACCTGGCCGGGCGGCGCGGTCAGCGGGGCCAGGCTGTCGAAGACGATCTGGCCCTTCAGCCGGTGGACCTGGCCCAGCGGGCTCTTGAAATCCAGGCCCGGGGTCGAGGCGCGGCCTTCGCTGGTCATCACCTCGCCGGCCCAGTGGAAGCTGCCGGTGAAGGCGGCGGGGCCCTCGGCGTCGCGGGCGACAGCGGCCAGGGGCGTCAGGCCCAGGGGCTGCAGGCCGCCCTTGGCGAAGACCAGTTTCGAGGCGTCGATATCGGCCTGGCCCCGGCCGCTGGCCACGTCGTGGCGGATCGTCACCCGACCCAGCGGATGGCCGTCCAGAGTTTTGCCGTCCAGGGCGCCGATCCATTGGCCGCGCGCCAGGTCGACCTCGCCGGTCGCGCCGATCGTCTCGAAGCGCTTGCCCTCGGTCGACGCCTCGACCACCCGGCCGCTGGTGACCTTGACCTGGGCGACGTCGAAGCCGCGCCCGCCGCCGACGAAGCTGGCGTTCACCCCCTCCAGCCGCGCCTGGGCCACATTGACCAGGGCCGCGCCGTCCTGGATCAGGACCGAGGCGCGCCAGATCCCATTGGCCGCGACCACCAGCGGCTGGGCCGTGGGACAAAGCGCGAAGGTCACGTCGCTGATCGGCGGCTCGCCCATGGCGATGGCCTTGGCGGTCATCGGCGTGCAGCGGTTCAGGCGGATCGTCAGCCCGCCGCCGGCCAGCTGGGCGCGACCCGCCAAAGTTCCGGCCACGCCGATGAACGGCGGAACGTCCAGGCTTCCGGCCACGACCACGTCGCTGGCCAGGCCCGAGGCGTCCGAGCGCCAGTTGGGGGCCTTCAGGGTGATGTCCGGCAGTTCGCCGCCGCCCAGGACGACCGCCGCCGCGCCGTGGGCCGCGCCGTCCCGCGCCGCCAGCAGCGGACCGCCCGGCGCGCTCAGCGTCACCCGGGCGCCGCCGGCGGCGGTCAGGGCCAGGGGGCGGGGCAGGGACAGGGTGGTCTGGCCGTCGGTGGTTCCCAGCTTCAGGGCCGGGGCGGAAAGCTCGAAACGCGACAGGGCCCGGGCGGCGGCCTGGGCGTAGTCGGGATTGGGCAGGGCGGCGGTCACGCGCTGGGCGTCCAGTCCGGTCATGGCCCCGTCGGCGTCGGCATGGGCGTCCAGGGCCAGGGCGATCCCGTCGGTCCCGGCCGAGAACCGGCCCTTGGCGTCGGCGGCCAGGCTGGACAGCACCACCCCGCCCATCGCCGCCCGGCCGCTGCCTGCCGCCACGCTCAGCGGGCCGCTGACCGAGGTGCGGGCCTTGTCCGAGACCAGGGTCAGGCTGGACGACTGCACCTCCAGCGCCGTGCGCGACAGGGCCGCGCCGCCGGCCACCGCGCGGTCGGCGTTGGCGGCCAGGCGGGTGCGGGCCGAGCCGCGCACGCCGCCCGGATCGTAGGTCAGGGCCAGGTTGGACAGGTCCAGGTCGGCGACCACGTCGCGGCTGTCCAGTCCCTGGGCGGTCAGGCGCTCGCCGCGCGCGTGGAGGGTGGTCTTGCCGGTCAGGCCGCCGCGCTTGAGGTCGCCGCTCAGCAGGCCGGCGACGTTCAGATTGGCCTCCAGCCCGCCCAGGCTGGCGGCCTCGACCTCGGCGCCCCGGGCCTTGATCGCCAGTCGCGCCTCGGCCGGCCCGACCATCGACAGCTTTTTCAGGTCCGGATAGGTCAGGTCGGCCTGGAGCGAGCCTTGGGCCTCGGTCAGATCCAGCTGGCCGGCGCTGAGGGCCTTCAGCGCCAGCTGGACGTCGAGGGTCAGCCGGTCGCCGCGCTTGCGGGCCTTGATCAGCGCGCCCTCGGTCTCGAACGACAGGTCCTGGGTCGCGTAGCGCATGGCCCCCAGCCGGCCGTCGAAGCGCAGCAGCTGGCCGTCGTCCAGGCTGGCGTCGCCGGTCAGGCGGGCCGGGCCGCCGGGCGTGCGCAGCAGCACCCGGGCGTCCTCGATCAGGATGGCGGGGCCGGGCGCGGTCGGTTCGGCCGGCGACTTCAGCACATCGTCGATCAACGGTTGCAGCGAGCCGAAGTTCAGGCCGTTGGCGTCCAGCCGGGCGTTGATGCGCGGCCGCACCAGCCGCACGGCGCGGGTGTTGAGCGCGAACTTGCCGCCCGTCCACGGCGAGGCCAGGTCATAAGCCACCTCAATCCGCTCGGCCGAGAACACCGGGGCGTTCTGGGGACCCAGGCGGATGGCGCCGGCGAAACCGGTGGCGTCCAGGTCGTCCAGCTCGAGCGTCGCCTCGATCCCCTTGTCGTTCAGCCAGGCCAGGGCCAGCTCGCGGCTGATCTCGCGGCGGCCGGCATAGGCGGAAAAGCCGATGGCCACGAAGGCCAGGGCGGCCAGGCTCATCGCCTCCAGCCCGGCGTCGAGCAGCGCCGCGCGACGGGCGCGCGCTTGCGGGGCTTCGGGTTTCGTCTCTGGCGTGGGGGGCTCGGCCATCAGGGCGCACAATGCCGCAAGCTGCGGCGATTGTTAGGCCTATCTTTCGAAGCCGAGGACGTCCTGCATGTCGTAGAGGCCCGGCGGCTTGTCCTTGACCCACAAGGCCGCGGCGACCGCCCCCCGCGCGAACAACCCCCGGTCGGTGGCCGAATGCGACAGGGTCAGCACCTCCTCCTCGCCGGCGAAGATCACGCTGTGCTCGCCGATGATGCCGCCGCCGCGCACGACGGAAAAGCCGATCGCGCCTTCCTTGCGCGGACCGGTCACGCCGTCGCGGGCCCGGTCGGCCACCTGGCCCAGGCCCACGCCGCGCCCGTCGGCCGCCGCCTGGCCCAGCATCAGGGCGGTGCCGGACGGGGCGTCGATCTTGCGCTTGTGATGGGCCTCGTGGACCTCGACGTCCCAGTCGGCGGCGGGCAGGGCGGCGGCGGCCTGCTTGACCAGGCCCATCAGCATGTTGACGCCCAGCGAGTAGTTGCCCGACTTGACGATGGCGATCTTCTGGGCCGCCCGCGCGATCCGCGCCGTCTGTTCGGGGGTGAAGCCGGTCGAGCCGATGACCATGGCCGGCCCGGTCCGGGTCTCGCCGGCCAGGTCGGCGCAGACCTCGGCCAGGGCCGCCGAAGCCTCGGGAATCGTGAAGTCGATGACCACGTCGGCGTGGGCCAGGGCGGTGAAACGGTCGCTCAAACCCTCGCCCTCGGCGCCGGGGCGATCAAATCGTCCGACGACCGTCGCGTCGGTCCGACCGTCCAGCGTCTTGGCCAAGGCCTGGCCCATCCGGCCCAGGGCGCCCGCCAGAGCAATGGTAACGGTACCTTTGTTCGGATCGAGCGGCGCGGCTAAGTCGTTCTGGCTCAAGGCGATCTCCTGGGATGACGCGGCCGGTAGTCTCCCGACACGGCCCCTCAGGTCAAGGAGGCGATGGCCGACCGTGGGGGCGATATGACAACGTTGGACAAGAGCAATCCCAAGCAGAACAAGCGTTTGCGCGAAAAACTTTGGCCCTCGCGAGGTTGTGACGACCCCGCCCGGTCGCTACGGTGCCGCCCATAAGGGCGCGTCGCATCGTTCGGCGCCTCCATCGACGTGTGTTGCAGGCCCACGGGCCAATAGGGGAACGCGCCATGAGCGACGCGGAAAAGAAGACCTTCACGGACGAGGAAGCGCTGAACTTCCACCGCTATCCCACGCCCGGGAAGATCGGCGTCGTCGCCACCAAGCCGATGGCCACCCAGCGCGACCTGTCCCTGGCCTATTCCCCCGGCGTCGCCGTGCCCGTCCTGGCCATCGCCAAGGATCCGGACCTGGCCTACGAATACACCTCCAAGGGCAACTTGGTGGCGGTGATCTCCAACGGCACCGCGATCCTGGGCCTGGGCGACCTGGGCGCCCTGGCCTCCAAGCCGGTGATGGAGGGCAAGTCGGTGCTCTTCAAGCGCTTCGGCGACGTCGACTCCATCGATATCGAGGTCACCTCCAAGGACGCCGACGAGATCATCACGGTGGTCAAGAACATCGGCGTCACGTTCGGCGGCATCAATCTGGAGGACATCAAGAGCCCCGAGTGCTTCCGCATCGAGACCGAGCTGCAGGAGCTGCTCGACATCCCGGTGTTCCACGACGACCAGCATGGCACCGCTATCATCTGCGCCGCCGGCCTGATCAACGCCTGCCATATCACCGGCAAGAACATCCAGGACGTGAAGGTCGTGCTGAACGGCCCCGGCGCGGCCGGCATCGCCTCGCTGGAACTGATCAAGGCCATGGGCGTGCGCCCCGAGAACGTCATCGCCGTCGACAGCAAGGGCGTGCTCTATCAAGGCCGCACCGAGGGCATGAACCAGTGGAAGAGCGCCCACGCGGTCGACACGCCGCTGCGCACCCTGGCCGAAGCCGTGGTCGGCGCCGACGTCCTGCTGGGCCTCTCGGCCAAGGGCGCCTTCACGCCCGAGATGATCGCCAGCATGGCGCCCAATCCGGTCATCTTCGCCATGGCCAACCCCGACCCGGAGATCACCCCGGAAGAGGTCCACGCCATCCGCAGCGACGCGATCATGGGCACCGGCCGCAGCGACTATCCCAACCAGGTCAACAACGTCCTGGGCTTCCCCTACATCTTCCGCGGCGCGCTGGACGTGCGGGCCCGCCGCGTGAACCACGAGATGAAGATCGCCTGCGCCAACGCCCTGGCCATGCTGGCCCGCGAGGACGTGCCCGACGAGGTTGCCGCCGCCTATCACGGCCGCCAGCTGAAGTTCGGCCCGCAGTACATCATCCCCTCGGCCTTCGACCCGCGCCTGATCTGGTACGTGCCGCCGTTCGTGGCCCAGGCCGCCATGGACACCGGCGTGGCCCGCAAGCCGATCGCCGACATGGACGCCTATCGCGCCAACCTGGCCCAGCGCCTGGATCCCACCGCCGGCTTCCTGCAGAAAATCAGCGGCGCCGTGCTGGCCAACCCCAAGACGATCGTGTTCGCGGAAGGCGAAGACCCCAGCGTCATCCGCGCCGCCTACGCCTTCCAGACCGGCGGCTACGGCAAGGCCATCCTCTGCGGCCGCGAGAACCTGGTGCAGGAGAACATGCGCGTCGTGGGCCTGGACCCGCAGACCGCGGGCCTGGAGATCCACAACGCCCGCCTCAGCGACCGCAATCCCGACTATGTCGACGCCCTCTACATGCGCCTGCAGCGCCAGGGCTATCTGAAGCGCGACGTCCAGCGCCTGATCAACCAGGACCGCAACAGCTTCGCCGCCTCGATGGTCACCCTGGGCGAGGCCGACGGCATGGTCACCGGCGTCACCCGCAGCTTCGACCAAGCCCTGGAAGAGGTGCTGCGCGTCGTCGACCCGGCCCCCGGCGGCCGGATCATGGGCATGTCGGTCGTCCTCGCGAAGGGCCGCACCGTCTTCGTGGCCGACACCAACGTCACCGAGCTGCCCGACAGCGACGAGCTGGTCGAGATCGCCGTCGAGGCCGCCCGCGCCGTCAAGCGCCTGGGCTTCAAGCCGCGCGTCGCCTTCATGAGCTACTCCACCTTCGGCAACCCGATGGGCGAGCGCTCCGACAAGGTGCGTGAGGCCGTGGCCATGCTCGACGAGATGGACGTCGACTTCGAATACGAGGGCGAAATGCCGCCCGAACTGGCGCTCGACCCGGAAAAGCGCGCCAACTACCCGTTCATGCGCCTGACCGACAGCGCCAACATCCTGATCATGCCGGCCATCCACTCGGCCTCGATCGCGACCAAGCTGGTGCAGAGCCTGGGCGGGGCGACGGTGATCGGGCCGGTGCTGCTGGGGCTGTCCAAGCCGGTCCAGATCGCGCCGTTGAGCGCGTCGGTGTCGAAGATCCTGAACATGGCGATGATGGCGGCGTACGAGGGGTCGGGGGATTTGGCGGCGGCGGAGTAGGGGGTATCAACCCTCAAGATCGCGCAGCCACGCCCCCGATACATGATGAACCGAGAAATGGCCGCGCGGATCCCACCCGCGCGGCATTGCTTGTTGATCCGAGAGCTCGACCGCCAGCGCCAGCCTTACTCTAGCTCGTTGAACTTAAGAGCGCGGCCAGCGGCGCGTGTGGCGCACAACGTGCTCCAAACGGCCAAACCGGATCCGCAGGTAGTTGGTGACGTGCACGCGCGTGCCCATACCCAAACCTCCACGAAGTAGGGGGTTGAAAGGGGGAGCCGGAAGTGCAATCTGGGCGATGCTAGGGGTTGCCTATTAGATCGCGCTTCCGGCTCGGTTTGATTTCGCCACCTCAGGAAAGCCCGCCCTGCAAGGCGGGCTTTTCCATTTCTGCTCCCCGTTCTCTCAGCCATGGGCTGAACTGGACGCCGGTTTCCGCGTCAGGGGTCAGGCTGTCTGCATCGCAACTCCGTTAAAGCTCTAGGATGGATACGGGACTTTGACGCGAGTCACAAGCCCCGCCTCACACCTTGTAGCAGGAAGAGTTCTGACGTGGTATCAAGATGCAACGCACCAAAGGGGAACAAACGTGGACAAGGTCTATGAGGCGGCGGTTAGTCGCGTTGAAGAGCTTCACGCAGAGCTAAAAAGTCTCAATGATTTCATAGAGATGTACCGACGCACACGCCACATCCTGGGAATGGACTCCATAGAACATAAAGGGATCTTTATGTCCGACGCCCGAGAGGTGCCAGGCGCTGAGCCCGCCTCAACCAATCTCCATCTTGGAGGTGAGCCGCCCCGAAAACGGGTCGTTGATAACCCCAAGCCAATGGACGTCGTATCTCAGGTTCTTCTGATACTCATCGAGCGGGAACACCCAATGTCTCGTCGCAAACTTCACGAAGCCCTCAAGGCCCGTGGAATGGTGGTGAATGGCGCAGATCCCGTCAAAACGCTCGGGACTATGCTTTGGCGATCTGGCCAAGACTTCCTCGTACAGCTCGAAGGGCGAGGATATTGGATTAAGGGCGAGCCGTATGCCCCAGCTGGATACGACCCAACTGCCAAACAGGAGAGCGCCAAGCCGCCGACTGGAGGTCTGCCGAACATTTTATAAAGGCATCCGCCCCTCAGCGGATGACGCCACGTCCTGAAACCCTTGGTGGAATTGGAGCTCTGGGGTCTGACCGTGTCAAGGATCGCCTCCGGCGACCGCGTCGCGGGGGCTCGGAGAGCCCTCCTTGACACGGTCAGACCCCAGAGCAGGCTCGCCACCATGGATTTCAGGGCGCGGCCTGGCCGCCGGGGGGCGGCGCGGCTGGGCGTAGGGGGTGGACGGCTGGCGGACCCTCTCCCGGAGGGGAGAGGGAGGGGCCCGCGCTGAAAGCGTGGGAGGGTGAGGGGTGACGCCCTGTCCGATGTCTCACCGACGCCCTGCCGGCGCGCCGTCCGACGTTTTAACCCCTCACCCTCCCACCGCTGCGCGGCGGGCCCCGCCCTCTCCCTCTGGGAGAGGGGTCAAGAGAGTCTATCCCCGACGGATGGAAACTGAAGCCCAGCGATTTCAACGCCCTGAACTTTCTCGATCCGATCTTGTCCTCACCCTCCCAAACCGCCCGTATCCTGTACCCACCTCGACGCAGGGAAAGGGCGCATGGCCAGCGACCGATGCGGCGGCGGGGGCGATCGAGCGGGAAGCTCTGTCGGCGGCGGCGTTCGCGTCTGTAGGAACGACGTCAAACCTTGCGTCTCTGGTGCCGGTCGGGCCTGGAATACAAGTACGACGTGACGTGAGGGTCGACTTGGCGGCAGGCGGGCGGATGACGCTCGCGGTCCGGGATCAGGCGCGTTGGCCTGACCCGCCCGTCGCAGGCTCCAAGGCGCGGCTCCAACAGGGCCTAGCGTCGCGGGCTTGCGCATAACGATGGCGTGGAGCGATCGGGCTTCGTCGAAACGGTATTCATTTTTCAAACTCCGGACGTCGTCCGGCGCTCCGCGACCCTTTCCATCCCATCGCAGCCCTCGGCGCGTGAGCGCGAAGCCGCGTCCGCTGACGGGGACACACGCATGCGTGTGTCCCCGACCCGCGCCGAAGCTGTGCGTCCACAGCCTCCCCCACGGGGAAGGCTTGTCCGCCCTTCGGAGATTGCCCCATCGACAGCCGGCGCGACCTGGGCAAGATGGGCGCAACGTCCGAACGAGTCCGAGCAAAGGAGCGCGATGGCCGCGCGATCGTCGACCGACGCCGGGGAGCCGCCCGCCGCCGCGTCCCTGGGGGCGGCCTCGTCCCCCACCTCGCCCAGTCTGGTCATCGCGCTGAAGCACGCGCCGATGGGCATCGCCATCTTCGACGACCAGATGCGCTACCTGGCCGCCTCGCGGCAGTACCTGACCGACCAGGACATGCCGGCCGACACGCCCCTGCTGGGCCGCCGCCACTACGACGTCTTCCCCACCGTCCCCCAGGTCTGGCGCGACAAGCACGCCCAGGTGCTGGCGGAGGGGGTCGAGCTGCGCGAGGACGAGGGCGACCGCTATGTCGACCGCAACGGCAAGGTCCACTGGGTGCGCTGGTCGATGGCGCCCTGGCGGACCGAGGACGGGCGGATCGGCGGGCTGGTGCTCTATACCGAGATGGTCACCGCCGCGATCGAGGCCAAGCACCGGCTGCAGGCGGCCCAGGCCCGCTATTGCGCCGTGTTCGACCAGGCGGCGATGGGCGTGGCCCGGGTGGACGGCCAGGGCCGGTTCCTGGAGGTCAACGACCGCTTCTGCGCCATCACCCGCCGCGATCGCGAGACCCTGCTGGCCTCGACCTTCATGGACATCGTCCGCAGCGAGGACGACCTGGCCACCGTGGTCACCCAGGGCCAGGCCCTGCTGTCGGGCGAGCTGGACACCTACGCGGTCGAGCGGCGGGTGGACGGCCGCGACGGCGAGGTCTGGGTGCATGTCACCGCCTCGCGGGTGGATCCCGGCGGCGAGGGGCGGCCCTATCTGGTGGTGATCATCTCCGACATCACCGCCCGCAAGCAGGTCGAGGCCGAGCAGCGCCATTACCAGGACCAGCTGCGCCTGCTGATCAACGAGCTGAACCACCGCGTGAAGAACACCCTGGCCACGGTGCAGTCGATGGCCAGCCAGACCCTGAAGACCGAGCCCGATCCGCTGGTGGCCTTCGAGAAGTTCGAGTCCCGCCTGATGGGCCTGTCGCAGGTGCACGACGTGCTGACCCGCGAGAGCTGGCACGGGGCGGGGCTGTGCGACGTGGCCGAACGGGCCCTGGCGCCGTTCACGCCGCCCGAGGGGGAAGGGCGGCTGACGATCGACGGCCCGCCGGTCTGGCTGGCGCCGGGCGGGGCCCTGACCATGGCGCTGATCTTCCACGAGCTGGCGACCAACGCCCTGAAATACGGGGCGCTGTCGAACGGGACGGGCAGGGTGGTGCTGAGCTGGACCTATGACGCCGCCTCCCGCGACCTGGCTCTGACCTGGACCGAAACCGGCGGCCCGCCGGTGATCCCGCCCGCCCGCCGCGGCTTCGGCTCGCGCCTGATCGAACGCAGCCTGCGCGGGGAGCTGAAGGGCGCGGCGACGATGGACTACCGGCCCGAGGGCCTGGTCTGCACGATGCGGGCGACGCTGTCAGATCCGGTGACCTAAAGGCCCTCCCCCTGTGGGGGAGGCGGCCGAAGGCCGGTGGGGGGAGAGTTAGGATTGTCGACCCTGAATGCGGCGGTCGCCTCAATACTCCCCCCTCCGTCGGCTGCGCCGACACCTCCCCCACAGGGGGAGGACCTTGCGCTCCAGCGTCCGGGCACGTAACTCCCCACGATGACCACCCAGGCCAAGATCTGCGGGCTCTCCACGCCCGAGACGCTCGCCGCCGCCGTGAACGGCGGCGCGGCCTTCGTCGGCTTCGTCTTCTTCGCCAAGAGCCCGCGCAACCTCGATCCCGAGGCCGCCGCCCGCCTGGCCGCGCCGCTGCGCAACGGCCCGGTCAAGACCGTGGCCGTCACCGTCGATCCCGACGACGCCCTGATCGACCGCCTGATGGCCACCCTCAAGCCCGACCTGATCCAGGTGCACGGCAAGGAGACCCCCAGCCGCGTCCGCGAGATCGCCCAGCGCTCGGGCGCCGGGATCATCAAGGCCTTCTCGGTCTCCGCGTCGTCCGACGTCGACCAGGCCAACGCCTTCGACGGCGTGGTCGAGCACCTGATGTTCGACGCCAGGCCCATCGAAGGCTCGGTGCTGCCGGGCGGCACCGGCGCGCGGTTCGACTGGAGCCTGCTGGAGGGCCGGCGCTTTTCCCGCCCGCATTTCCTGGCCGGCGGGCTGGATCCGTGGAACGTGGCCGAGGCGATCAAGGCCTCCGGCGCGCCCTTGATGGACGTTTCCTCTGGCGTCGAGCGGGGTCCCGGCCTAAAGGACCCGGCTCTGATCACGGCGTTTCTCGACGCCGTCAAACGCGCCTGACCGCTGCCCGCCCTTTGGAAGTGCTCGTGAACGTTCCGAACAAGCCTAACGACTGGTCCGCCTATCCCGACGCCAAGGGCCGCTTCGGCGACTACGGCGGCCTCTATGTGGCCGAGACCCTGATGCCGCTCGTGCTCGAGCTGGACCGGGCCTACACCGAGGCCAAGAACGATCCGAGCTTCCAGAAGGAGCTGGCCGGCTACCTCACGCACTATGTGGGCCGCCCGTCGCCGCTCTATTTCGCCGAGCGCCTCTCCAGGCGCCTCGGCGGCGCGAAGATCTATTTCAAGCGCGAGGAGCTGAACCACACCGGCGCGCACAAGATCAACAACTGCATGGGCCAGATCCTGCTGGCCCAGCGCATGGGCAAGACCCGGATCATCGCCGAGACCGGCGCGGGCCAGCACGGCGTGGCCAGCGCCACCGTCACCGCCCGCTTCGGCCTGCCCTGCGTCGTCTATATGGGCGCCGTCGACGTGGCTCGGCAGAAGCCCAACGTCTTCCGCATGAACCTGCTCGGCGCCGAAGTACGCCCCGTGACCTCGGGGGCGGCGACCCTCAAGGACGCCATGAACGAGGCCATGCGCGACTGGGTCACCAACGTGGCCGACACCTATTACATGATTGGAACAGCGGCGGGGCCGCACCCCTATCCGGC
Source organism: Caulobacter soli (assembly GCF_011045195.1). Classification (GTDB taxonomy): domain Bacteria; phylum Pseudomonadota; class Alphaproteobacteria; order Caulobacterales; family Caulobacteraceae; genus Caulobacter; species Caulobacter soli. The sequence goes on from NZ_CP049199.1 coordinate 5,156,602, forward strand.
CATGGTCCGCGACTTCCAGGCCGTCATCGGCAACGAGACCCGCGAGCAGATCCAGGAGCTGGAAGGCCGTTTGCCCGACGCGGTGGTCGCGTGCGTCGGAGGGGGCTCCAACGCCATCGGCATGTTCCACCCGTTCCTGGCCGACGAGACCGTCAAGATCTACGGCGTCGAGGCCTCGGGCCACGGCCTGGAGACCGACAAGCACGCCGCCTCGCTGACCGGCGGCCGCCCGGGCGTGCTGCACGGCAACAAGACCTACCTGCTGCAGGACGACGACGGCCAGATCCTGGACGCCCACTCGATCTCGGCGGGCCTGGACTATCCGGGCATCGGTCCGGAGCACAGCTTCCTGCACGACATCGGCCGGGCCCAGTACCTGACCTGCACCGACGACGAGGCCCTGGCGGCCTTCCAGCTGTGCGCCGAACTCGAGGGGATCATTCCGGCCCTGGAAAGCGCCCACGCCATCGCCAAGCTGCCGCAGCTGGCCAAGGAGATCGGCGAGGGCGGCGTGATCGTGCTGTGCCTGTCGGGCCGGGGCGACAAGGACATCTTCACCGTGGCCGACGCCCTGGGACGGACGATCTAGATGAGCGTGACGAGTTATCGCGACGCGGGCCGCCTGCAGCGCGCCTTCCAGCGGGAAAACGACCACCGGGCCCTGTTCATCGCCTACATCATGGCCGGCGATCCGGACCTGGAGACCTCGTTCGAGCTCCTGAAGGGCCTGGCCGAGCACGCCGACGTCATCGAGCTGGGCATGCCGTTCTCGGACCCGATGGCCGAGGGCCCGACCATCCAGCTGGCCTCGCAGCGCTCGCTGGCCGCCGGGACCAAGATGCGCGACGTGCTGGGCCTGGTCCGCCGCTTCCGCGAGACCAACACCGTCACGCCGATCGTGCTGATGGGCTATCTGAACCCGGTGCTGTTCCACGGCTACGAGGCCTTCGCCAACGACGCGGCCGACGCCGGCGCCGACGGCGTGATCATCGTCGATTGCCCGCCGGAAGAAGCCGGCCCGCTGACCGACGCGCTTGAAGCGGCCCAGATGAACCTGATCCGTCTGGCCACGCCGACGACGGACGACGCCCGCCTGGAGGTCTTGGTCAAGCGCACCTCGGGCTTCATCTATTACGTCTCGGTGGCCGGGGTGACCGGCGTGCTGGAAGCCGACGCCGACGCGGTGGCCGGTCCCGTGGCGCGCATCCGCGCCGCCTCGGGCTTGCCCGTGGCCGTGGGTTTCGGCATCAAGACCCCCGAGCGCGCCGCCGCCGTGGCCCGCGTGGCCGACGGCGTGGTGGTCGGCTCGGCCCTGGTCGACGAAATCGCTTCGGCGGCCAAGTTGAACGAAAACGTGACCGAGAAGGTTCTTCTCAAGGCGTCGGAGCTGGCTAAGGCTGTGCGATCGGCGCGACTCGAATTGGCGTGAGGCTGAAGGCTATGGCGATGGCTGAACCCCAGGGGCCCAAGAAGGGCGACAAGACCAAGGCTCCGGCCGAGCGACGCGGCGGCTGGCTGTCGCGGATCGCCCCCGGCGTGCGCGGCGCGTTCGCCAAACGCGAGACGCCCGAGAACCTCTGGGTCAAGTGCCCCGATACGGGCGAAATGATCTACCGCTCCGACCTGGAGGCGGCCCTGTGGGTCACCCCGGCCGGACGCCACATGCGCATCGGCCCCGAGGCGCGCTTCAAGTTCACCTTCGACGACGGCGAGCACGAGGTCCTGCCGACCCCGGCCGTCTTTGAAGACCCGCTGAAGTTCTCGGACGGCAAGCCCTACAAGGATCGCCTGGCCGCCGCTCGCAAGAGCACCGGCGAGCAGGACGCCATGGCCATCGGCTACGGCAAGGTCGGCGGCGTCGACGCCGTGGTGCTGGTCCAGGACTTCGCCTTCATGGGCGGTTCGCTGGGCATGGCCGCCGGCGAAGGCTTCATCGCCGCCGCCGAGGCCGCGATCGAGCGCCAGGTTCCGCTGATCGCCTTCACGGCGGCCGGTGGCGCGCGGATGCAGGAAGGGGCCCTGTCCCTGATGCAGATGGCCCGCACCACTCTGGCCATCAACCAGATGAAGGACGCCGGCCTGCCCTACGTGGTGGTGTTGACCGACCCGACCACCGGCGGCGTCACCGCCTCCTACGCCATGCTGGGCGACGTCCACCTGGCCGAGCCGGGCGCCCTGATCGGCTTCGCCGGCCCGCGCGTCATCGAGCAGACCATCCGCGAGACCCTGCCGCCGGGCTTCCAGCGCTCGGAATATCTGGTCGAAAAGGGCATGGTCGACCGCGTCACGCCGCGCAAGGAACTGCCGGCGACACTGGGCTCGATCCTGGGCACGCTGATGATGGGCCGGGCGCTGAAGGCCGCCTAGTCAACTTTGGTGAACGATCCTCGTCCTTCGACAAGCTCAGGATGAGGATCGAATTTGGCGCTGAGTGAGCAACAGCCCTCATCCTGAGCCTGTCGAAGGACGAGGGCGAACCCTCCATGACCGACCACCTCCGCGCCCACGACGCCGCGCTGGCGCGCCTGCAGGCCCTGCATCCCAAGCTGATCGACCTGTCGCTGGACCGCATGGTCCGGCTGTGCGCCGCCCTGGGCGATCCGCAGAAGAAGCTGCCGCCGGTGATCCATGTGGCCGGCACCAACGGCAAGGGCTCGACCGTCGCCTATCTGCGGGCCATGGCCGAGGCGGCGGGCCTGAAGGTCCACGTCTTCACCTCGCCGCACCTCGTGCGGTTCGCCGAGCGGATCCGCCTGGCCGGAACCCTGATTACCGACGAACACCTGGCCAACGTGCTGGAACGGGTCGAGGCCGCCAACGCCGGCCTGCCGATCACCTTCTTCGAGATCACCACCGCCGCGGCCTTCCAGGCCTTTTCCGAGGTCCCCGCCGACCTGTGCCTGGTCGAGGTGGGGCTGGGCGGTATCCTGGACGCCACCAACGTGGTCATGCCGGCGGTCAGCGTCATCGCCCCGATCGACATCGACCACCGCGAATTCCTCGGCGACACCCTGGCGGCCATCGCCCAGGAAAAGGCCGGGATCATCAAGCCCAACACCCCGGTCGTCTCCGCCCGCCAGCAGGAAGAGGCCGAACGGGTCGTCGAGCGCGAGGCGGACCTCTTCGAAGCCGACCTGACCCTGATGGGCCGCGACTTCGACGCCTGGAACGAGCGCGGGCGGCTGCTGGTGCAGATGCAGGACCGCCTGCTGGACCTGCCGGCCCCGTCGCTGCCCGGCGAGCACCAGTTCGCCAACGCCGGCCTGGCGGTGGCGGCGCTGCTGGTGCTGAACGATCCGCGCATCGACGAGGCGGCCATGGCCCAGGGGATCGCGGCCACGACCTGGCCCGCGCGGTTCCAGCGCCTGACCGCAGGTCCCCTGGCCGAACGCGCCAAGGCGGCGGGCGCCGATCTCTGGCTGGACGGCGGCCACAATCCCCATGCCGGCCAGGCCGTGGCCCGGGCCTTGGGCGACCTGGCGGCGCGGGATGGGCGGCCGGTGGCCCTGATCGCCGGTCTGCTGGCCAACAAGGACGCCACCGGCTTCTTCACGCCGTTCGCGGCGCTGGGGGCCAAGGTCTTCAGCGTGACGTTCGAGGGCAGCGCCGCCGCCAGCGCCGCCCAGACGGCGGCGGCGGCCGAACTGGCGGGCCTGCGGGCCAGCGCCTGCGACAGCGTCGAGGCGGCCCTGGACAAGGCGCTGGCCATCGCGCCCACGCCGCACGTGCTGATCTGCGGCTCGCTCTATCTGGCGGGCGAAGTGCTGGCGATGAGCCCGGAAACCTGGCCCGTCTAGGGCCCCTAGACCAGGATATTCAGCAGGGAGCCCGGCCGCAGGATCTTCTGCGGCTGCTCGGCCGGCTGCACGAACGGTCGGGGCGGGGGCTGGCGTTGCGGCTGGGCCTGGGTCTGCAGCTGGACGGCGATTGGCGGCGCGGTCGGCCGGGTCGGCGCCGCGTCGGCCACCGCCGCCTGGAAGAACGCCGCCGCGCGCGAGCCGCCAGCGCCCTGCGAACCCTGCGACGACGCGGGCCTCGTGGGGACGGACGGCAAGCCGGTGGGACGGATCGTGCTCATGGACGCGACTCTATCATGGTTAATGGAAAGTCGGCGAGCATGGTCAACGCGCGGTTAATCGTCGCGGCTCCGTCCTAAGGAAACTGGGGGAAAACCCGGAGAAAAATGAACGCCAGATGAAAGTCGGGTTGTCGACGCCGTTCAGACAGCCGGGCGTAAGGTCGTTCTCAAGATCGGCCGGATCGGGGCTGGGCGATCGGCGTTGAATAAGAAATCTGAAAGGGACACCCGATGCATACCGCCACCAAGACGACCATTTCGATGATCACCGCGGCCGCCGCCGCCCTGACCCTGGTTTCGGCGCCGAGCTTCGCCTCGGCGCACGACAGCCGCTACTACCGCGACCATCACCGTTACGACAGCCGCTATGACGGCCGCCGCAGCTACGACAGCTGCCGTTCGCACCGCAAGAGCGGCAAGGCGACCGGCGCGATCATCGGCGCCATCGGCGGCGGCCTGCTGGGCAATTCGCTGTCGAACGGCAACCGCACCCCCGGCACCCTGCTCGGCGCTGGCGCCGGCGCCTATGTCGGCAGCCAGGTCGGCAAGGGTCACCGCTGCTAAAACCCAGGTCTTTTACCGAGACCGAACGAGGGCCCGGACCGGCGAACGCCGTCCGGGCCTTTTCGTGTCTAGCGCAGCTTGGCCAGCATTTCCCGGGCGTCGGCGTCGGTCAGCGGGCCGCTGTGCTTGGCCAGAATCACGCCGTTGGCCCCGACCAGGAAGGTCTCGGGCACGCCGGTGACGCCGAATTCGATGCCGGCCCGGCCGCTGCGGTCGACCAGCTTGACGGCGAACGGATCGCCCAGCTCGGTCAGGAACGCCTGGGTCTTGGCCGGCTCGTCCTTGTAGGCGATCCCCACCAGGGTGACGCCCTGGGCCTTCAGCGCCATCAGCTGCGGGGCTTCGACCCGGCAGGGCGCGCACCAGGAGGCGTAGAAATTGATCAGCCGGGGTCCGGCCGGCGTGTCGCGCACCGCCACCAGGGCGCCGGTGTCCAGGTCGGGCAGGGTGACGGCCGGAACCGGCTTGCCGACCAGGGCGTGGGGCTGGACGTGCGGATCGTGCTTGAGGGCGTAGCCGGCGAACAGCACGCCCAAGGCTGCCAACACGATCAGCGGGGTGAAGCCGATCCAGCGCTTCACGACTTGCGCGCTTCCCTGAGGGCCTGAAGCCGCTCGGTTTCGCGCCGCCAGCGGCGGGCCGAGGCCAGGCTGTCGCCGATCATCCAGGCGAAGGCGCCCGCCGTCAGGGCGAAGGCCGGCCAGATGTAGACGGCGTATTTGCCGGCGTCGAAATCGAAGTGCACCTCAGCCCTCCGCCGCTTGCAGGGCCAGGGCCCGGGCCTTGCGCCGCCAGACCAGGGCGCGGATCCGCACCAGCCACAGCGACCCGAAGGCCGACAGATAGGCCAGACTCATCACCAGCATCGGCCAGGCATAGACCGCCGGCAGGCCGCTCTTGGCGAACAGCGGCGACGCGGGCTGGTGCAGGCTGTTCCACCAGTCGACCGAGAACTTGACGATCGGCAGGTTGATCAGGCCGACCAGGGCCAGGATAGCGGCGGCGCGGGCCGCCTTCTGCTCGTCCTCCAGGGCCGAGCGCAGGGCCAGATAGCCCAGATAGAACAGCAACAGCACCAGCACCGAGGTCAGGCGGGCGTCCCACACCCACCAGGTTCCCCACATCGGCTTGCCCCACAGCGAACCGGTGGCCAGGGCCAGGGCCGTGAAGGCCGCGCCCAGCGGCGCGCAGGCCACGGCGGCCGCGTCGGCCAGGGCGTGGCGGAACACCAGGGCCAGGAAACTGGCGATCCCCAGGCAGAGATAGACGAAGAGGGACAGCGAGGCGGCCGGCACGTGGATGAACATCATCCGCACGGTGTCGCCCTGCTGGTAGTCCTCCGGAGCCGCGAAGGTCAGGACCAGGCCGATGGCCGCCAGGATCGCGGCGATCACGCCGAACATCGGCGCGGCCCAGCGCGAAAAGGCCATGAACCGCTCGGGGTTCGTCAGGAAATCCAGGGGATGGTGGTGATCACGGGCGCCCATGACCGAGCCTTAGAAGACCTGGAGGGCGCCCGCAATCGTTCAGCTATCGCTTAGCCGGGTTGACCGGCCGACGGCGGCGGCGGAGCGTCCTCCGGACCCCGGCCGGGACCGCGATGGAAGCCGCCCCCGAACCCGCCCTTATGGTGACGGAAACCGGCATGGCGCATGCCCGGACCGCCGCGCCCGCCCATCGGGCCCAGGGCGTCGAACGCCTTCTGCTGGCTGGGCGACAGGGCCGCGTAGAAGGCGCGGGTGGCGTCGATCCGGGTCCGGGCGTGGGCCAGGAATTCGCTCTCGCGGTCCAGGCGTTCGGGCGTGGTCAACGGCTTGCGCGGGGCGCCGGCCTCGCGCCGGGGCCCGTCCTTCTTCCAGTCCTTCGGCGCGGTGGCGGCCAGATAGGCCTTCAGAGCGCCGTCCTGGTCGGCGCGCAGTTGCAGCACATCGTGCAGATGCTGGGCGTGGGCCTGGGGGTCGAAGTGGCGGCGGCCCGGACCATCGGGGCCTCCGCGACCGTGGTCACCGGCCATCGGCGGGCCAGGCGGCGGACCGTCCTGGGCCACGGCGACGGCCGCGGTGGAGAGAGAAAGTACGGCCGCGGCCATCAAGGCCAGGCGGCTGGTTTGCAAACGCATGGAGGTGCTCCGGTGGAAAGTCCCTTGAGCCGAACCTCGATTCCCCGTGTAACGCTGGAATGTCAGAATCCTCGGCGAATGTTGCAGGATTGATGGACACCGCTCCTGTAAGGGCTTGAAGCCGCGACAGATTTTCGCACCCCGGCGACCTGGAGGCGTATCGAAGTGCTCTACCTGCTGATCAAGGCCGCCATCTCGGGCGTGATCATCGCCCTGGTGTCGGAGATCGCCAAGCGCCAGCCGGGCTTCGGGGCCCTGGTCGCCTCGCTGCCGTTGATCTCGATCCTGGGCATGCTGTGGCTGTGGCGCGACACCCACGACGTCAAGCGAATGGCGACCCATGTCGAGGCCACCTTCTGGTACGTGCTGCCGTCACTGCCGATGTTCCTGATCGTGCCGGCCCTGCTGCGGCGGGACGTGAACTTCTGGGCGGCGCTGGGGATCGGCTGCGCGGTGACGATCGGCCTCTATCTCGGCATGACCGCGATCGGTCCCCGTTTCGGACTGAAGCTCTAGCCGCCTATGGGCCGCCCTCGTCCTTCGACCAGCTCAGGATGAGGGCTACTTTTGCGACGTCGGCATTCGAATTCCTCATCCTAAGCTCGTCGAAGGACGAGGAATTCGCCCGGTGCTGACGCAACTTGGCGTGAAAGGGGTTAGAAGCTCGGCCATGAAGCACCCCGACAAGAAGATCGCCTTCCTCGCCCTGATCGTCGCCGGCGTCTGCTGGGGTCTGGGCTTCCCGCTGGGCAAGCTGGTGCTGCGCGAGACCGACGCGGCGCACATGGTGCTGCTGCGGTTCGCCGTGGCCGCCGTGGTGGCCGCGCCGTTCGCCCTGCGCACGGCCGAGGCCCGGGCCCTGTTCCGCTCGCCGGTGATCCTGGCGGCCGGGGCGCTGTACGGGATCGCCTTCATGGTGCAGTTCGAGGGCTTGGCCCATGTCAGCGTCACCCTGGCCGCCCTGCTGGTCGGGGCCATGCCGGCCCTGATCGCCATCTCGGCCAAGATCCTGGGCGAAAAGGTCAGCCGCGCCTCGTGGGGCGGGGTGGCGGCCGCGACCCTGGGGGCGGCTCTGATCGCCGGCAAGCCCGACGGCGCCGGCTCGCCGCTGGGCGTGGCCCTGTCGCTGGGCTCGCTGTTCATCTTCCTGGCCTGGCTGATCGTGCTGCGTCGCGCGCCCAAGGTCTCCAACCCGATGGCCATCCCGGCCGTGACGGTGATCGTCGCCACCTTCGCCGTGCTGCCGATCGCCTGGATCATGCACGGCCCGCCGAAACTGGATCTTTCGCCCCTGGCCTGGACCGGCATCCTGGGCCTGGGCGTGCTGGGCACCCTGCTGGCCACGGCCGCCTGGCAGTTCGGTTCGGCCCGAGTGGGCAGCGCCAGCGCCGGGGTGTTCATCAACATAGAGCCGCTGATGGGCGCCTGTGTCGGGGTGCTGCTGTTCGGCGACCACCTGACCTGGGCCCTGGCGGCCGGCGGCCTGATGATCATCGCCGGCAGCTTCGCGGTGGTGCTGGGCGAACGGCACGCGCCGCCGGTGACGGCCAGCGCGGGGCCGATCTAGAGAGCCCACCAGATCCCTCTCTCTAAGAGAGAGGGTTCTTGGTCGGCGCTCCTAATCCAGCGCGTTCCGGCACGCCGCCGCCATGGCGATCGGGCCCAGGGCCACCGCCGCGGCCGAATAGGCCAGCAGCAGGAACAGTCCGCCCGTCCACGGCAACCCGCCGGCCAGCGCATCGAGCGCCCCAGCCCCGAAGATCACCGGCGGCACGTAGAGCGGCAGGACGATCACCGCCACCAGCAGGCCGCCTCGCTTGGAGCCCAGCGCCAGGCTCGCGCCCAGTCCGCCCAGGAACGAGAAGGCCAACCCGCCCGCCAGGGCGCAGGGGATCAGCAGCGGGATGATGGCCGGCGAGGCGCCCAGGGCCAGGGCGGCGATCGGGGCGGCGAAGGCCAGGGGCGCGCCAGCCGCCAGCCAGTGGGCCAGGCACTTGGCCACGGCCACCGCCTCGAGCGGCGCGGGACCCAGGGCCAGCAGATCCAGCGCCCCGTCCTCGAAGTCGCGCTCGAACAATCGCTCCAGCGATAGAAGCGCCGCCAGGGCCAGGGCCAGCCAGGCGATGCCGGGGGCCAGCGAGGCCAGCCGCTCGGGCGCGCGGCCGGCCGCCAGCGGCAGCAGGGTGACGACGCAGGCGTAGAAGGCCAGGGCCAGCAACGGCCCGCCGCCCTTGCCCCAGGCCAGGGCCAGTTCGCGGCGCAACAGGATCAGGAACGCCTTCATCCCCCGATCTCCACGATCTGGCAGGGAACAGGGAGGGGATCGTGCACGGCGGCCAGAACCATGCCGCCGCCGGCCAGATGCTGGGCCATCAAGGCGCCGAAGCCTTCGCGATGGCCGGCGTCCAGCGGAGCCATCGGCTCGTCCAGCAACCACAACGACCGGGGACTGGCCAACAGTCGCGCCAAGGCCACGCGCCGGCGCTGGCCGGCCGACAGGCGGCGGACTTCCAGATCCAGCAGACGATCCAGATCCAACTTCGTCGCCGCCGCCCGCGCCGAGGTCTCCGAACCGCCCGTCCAGCGGGTCTGGAACAGCAGTTCCTCCCAGGCCGAGCGGGTCGATTTCAGGCCATCGTGATGACCGACCATGTGCAGGGCTTCGGCCCGGGCGGCCTCGGCTTCCAGTTCGCCCGCCTCACCATGAAAGGAAATCACGCCCCGGTCGGGCCGCAGAAGTCCCGCCACGGCCCGCAGAAGGCTGGTCTTGCCCGCGCCATTTCGTCCCGTAAGCGCCACGGCCTGTCCCGCCGTGATCTCCAAATCCAGGCCCGAGAACAGCCGCCGTTCGCCACGAACAAGACTTAAGTCCTTGATGCGAATAGTTCTCAACATAGGCCAGAAGCCCCTAAGACCCTGCCCTGTGCATGGACGTTGACGCAGACCAAGGCTAAGAAGCGCTCGGCCGTCACCCTCCAACTTGGATGGGATGTACGCGGCGCGGGGATGGACGCTGTGGGTCCGCCTCGAGCGCGCGATCCCGGGAGTGGTTTTCCGGCGGCCGTGGACAGAGAAGGGATCCTTCCAAATGGCGTCTGTAGACAGCCTCAAAACCCGCCGCGAACTCGTCGTCGGCGGCAAGACCTACGTCTATTACAGCCTTCGCGCCGCTGAGGAAGCGGGTCTGAACGGCGCCGGCAAGCTGCCGGTGTCGATGAAGGTGCTGCTGGAGAACCTGCTGCGCTACGAAGACGGCGTTTCCGTCAACGAAGCCGACCTGAAGGCCGTGGCCAACTGGCTCGACAACAAGGGCAGCGTCGAGCACGAGATCAGCTTCCGCCCGGCCCGCGTCCTGATGCAGGACTTCACCGGCGTTCCGGCCGTCGTCGACCTGGCCGCCATGCGCGACGCCATGGTGTCGCTGGGCGCCGACCCGGCCAAGATCAACCCGCTGAACCCCGTCGACCTGGTCATCGACCACTCGGTGATGGTCGACAACTTCGGCAACCCCAAGGCCTTCGAAGACAACGTCGCCAAGGAATACGAGCGCAACCTGGAGCGTTATCGCTTCCTGCGCTGGGGTTCGTCGGCGTTCAACAACTTCCGCGTCGTGCCCCCGGGCACCGGCATCTGCCACCAGGTGAACCTGGAATACCTGGCGCAAACCGTCTGGACCGCCACGGCGGCCGAAGGCGAAGTCGCCTATCCCGACACCGTCGTCGGCACCGACAGCCACACCACCATGGTCAACGGCCTGTCGGTCCTGGGCTGGGGCGTGGGCGGCATCGAGGCCGAGGCGGCCATGCTGGGCCAGCCGATCCCGATGCTGATCCCCGAAGTCATCGGCTTCAAGCTGACCGGCGCCATGCCGGAAGGCGCGACGGCCACCGACCTGGTGCTGACCGTCACCCAGATGCTGCGCAAGAAGGGCGTGGTCGGCAAGTTCGTCGAATTCTACGGCGACGCCCTGGCCAACCTGACCCTGGAAGACCAGGCGACCATCGCCAACATGGCTCCGGAATACGGCGCCACCTGCGGCTTCTTCCCGATCAGCGCCTCGACCGTGGCCTATCTGAAGGGCACCGGCCGCGACGCCGCCCGCGTCGCCCTGGTCGAAGCCTACGCCAAGGAGCAGGGCCTGTGGTGGGAGCCCGGCGTCGCCGAGCCGACCTTCACCGACACCCTGGAACTGGACCTGTCGTCGGTGCTGCCGTCGCTGGCCGGCCCCAAGCGTCCGCAAGACCGCGTTCTGCTGACCGAGTCCGCCGCCAAGTTCGCCGAGAGCCTGGCCGGTGAATTCGGCAAGGCCGAAGCGCCGAACGCCCGCGTGCCGGTCGAGGGCGAGAACTTCGACGTCGGCCACGGCGACGTGGTCATCGCGGCCATCACCAGCTGCACCAACACGTCCAACCCCAGCGTCCTGATCGCCGCCGGCCTGCTGGCCAAGAACGCGGTGGCCAAGGGCCTGAAGGTCAAGCCGTGGGTGAAGACCTCGCTGGCCCCCGGCTCGCAAGTCGTCACCGACTATCTGCTGAAGGCCGGCCTGACCAAGCACCTGGATGCGCTGGGCTTCAACCTGGTCGGCTACGGCTGCACCACCTGCATCGGCAATTCGGGCCCGCTGCCCGAGAACATCAGCAAGGCCGTCAACGACGCCGACCTGGTGGCCTGCTCGGTGCTGTCGGGCAACCGCAACTTCGAAGGCCGCGTGAACCCGGACGTCCGCGCCAACTATCTGGCCTCGCCGCCGCTGGTGGTGGCCTACGCCCTGGCCGGTTCGATGAAGATCGACCTGACCAGCGAGCCGATCGGCCAGGACAAGAAGGGCAACGACGTCTTCCTGAAGGACATCTGGCCCTCGAACGAGGACATCGCCGCCCTGCAGCGCAAGTCGGTCACCGAGAAGATGTTCGCCAGCCGCTACGGCGACGTCTTCAAGGGCGACAAGAACTGGCAGGGGATCAAGATCACCGGCGGCCAGACCTACGCCTGGGAAGGTGACTCCACCTACGTCCAGAACCCGCCCTACTTCCCCAACATCTCGATGACCCCGACCCCGGTCACCGACATCGTGGAAGCCCGCGTCCTGGCCGTGTTCGGCGACTCGATCACCACCGACCACATCAGCCCCGCCGGCTCGATCAAGAAGACCAGCCCCGCTGGCCAGTACCTGATCGACCACGGCGTCGACCCGCTGGACTTCAACGGCTACGGCGCCCGTCGCGGCAACCACCAGGTGATGATGCGCGGCACGTTCGCCAACATCCGCATCCGCAACAAGATCACCCCGGACATCGAAGGCGGCGTGACCAAGCACTTCCCGACCGGCGAAGTGATGTCGATCTACGACGCGGCCATGAAGTACCAGGCCGAAGGCCGTCCGGCCGTCGTGTTCGGCGGCAAGGAATACGGCACCGGCTCGTCGCGTGACTGGGCCGCCAAGGGCACCAAGCTCCTGGGCGTGCGCGCGGTGATCTGCGAAAGCTTCGAGCGCATCCACCGCAGCAACCTGGTCGGCATGGGCGTCCTGCCCCTGCAGTTCATCCAGGAAGGCTGGCAGAAGCTGGAACTGACGGGCGAGGAGATCGTCTCGATCCGCGGCCTGCAGGACCTGTCGCCGCGCAAGCAGCTGATCGTCGAGCTTTATCGCCCGACCGATGGCCGCATCGCCCGCTTCCCGGTCCGCTGCCGCATCGACACCCCGACCGAGCTTGAATACTTCAAGAACGGCGGCGTGCTGAACTACGTGCTGCGCAACCTGGCCAAGGCCGACTAGCCCTAAGCCCACTGGGCGCGACACATCGCTCTTCGGAGCGTCGAAAAAGACGAAGCCGGGTCCGAAAGGGCCCGGCTTTTTCTTTGTCGCCTCAAGTGAACGGTCTTCTTTTACGCGAGAAGGCCGCCTTCACGGCCTCGTGAACGGCCATCGGCCGCGATCTTGGCTTAAGTGCCCCGCACATGCGTCAGGCCCTGCTCTCTGTTGTTCTCGCCACCCTCGCGGGTTTTTCGGCCGCGCCGGCTCTCGCCGCGAAACCGCCGGTGGTCGTCGAACTGTTCACGTCTCAAGGTTGTTCATCCTGCGGCAAGGCCAACCAGGTCATCGCCGACATGGCCGACGACAAGGGCGTGCTGGCCCTGACCTATTCGGTCGACTACTGGGACTATCTGGGCTGGACCGACACCTTCGCCAAGCCGGCCTTCGCGACCCGCCAGCGCGCCTACGCCCAGAAGTTCTCGCTGCGCGACGTGCCCACCCCGCAGGTCGTGGTCGCCGGCCGCCAGCAGGCCTCCGGGGCCAAGGCCGAAGCCGTCGAGACCCTGGTCAAGGACGCGGCCAAGGCGCCGAGCAACGCGCCGGACATGGAATTCCTCGGTGACGGGCACCGCGTGGCCGTCGGCTCGGGTCCCGCCCCGCGCGGCGGCGGCGAGGTCTGGCTGGTGCGCTACGACCCGCGCGAGCAGGACATCGCCATCAAGCGCGGCGACAACCGCGGCCAGACCCTGGTCCACCGCAACGTCGTGCGCGAGCTGGTGCGCCTGGGCCCCTGGGCTGGCCGGCCCAAGCTCTATCGCCTGCCCACGGCGGCCGACGAAGCGCTGAAGACCGTGATCATCGTCCAGGGCGCCAAGGGCGGCCGGGTGATCGGCGTGCTGCAGGAAGCGGCGGAGAAGTAGGCGTTCGCCCAAAAGAAAAGCCCGCGCAGGGAGGGGACACCGCGCGGGCCTCTTAGGGGAGGGGAATGTCTAGTCCGTCGGCCGACCGAAGCCCGGATCGGGGGGCTGGGGGGCAATCAGGGTCCGAACCCGAGGTCCGATCGGCCGACACTCATCTTATCGCGGGGCAAACCGGCGCTCGAAGGGCGCGATAAAGGTCGTTTCGCGGCGGTTCGTGTCCGCGATGTGTCTGAAATTCCGAAGCGGCGCACACGCGAAAACCCCGCGTGGAGAGGGGCGCCACGCGGGGTCTCGAGCGATATGATAGAGGGCAATCTGTCGGCCGACCGGCCCACGATCGAGGGGGCTGGGGGGGCTGTTCAGGATCCTGAACCGCAGGAGTTCCGATCAGCCGACACCGTCAAACTGCTGGGGCAACCGGGCGGCGACAGGTCGAAATTAAGGTCATTTCGTGACCGGTTCCGCTTGACCCGAAACTATCGAGCGCTGCTGTAGCACGCTGGCAACGCTTGGATCCCAAGGCCGGAAAGGGCGCGCACGGCGGCGCTCGCCTCGGAGGCCGATTTGGGTTTAGGATTCGTCCGATGGCCCTGGATTCCCGACCCCCAATCGCTGGTGTAGGCGGCGTCGTTTTCTTCGAGCGTCGCGAGATCGACCAGCTCCTGCGGCTCTATGGCCGGATGGTCGCCGCCGGCGAGTGGCGCGACTACGGCATGGCCGGTCAGAGCGACCACGCGGTGTTCTCGATCTTCCGCCACGCGGCCGAGGCCCCGCTCTACCGCATCGAGAAACGCCCGGCCCTGGCCCGCAAGCAGGGCGAGTGGGCGGTGATCGGCCAGGGCGGCCTGACCCTCAAGCGCGGTCACGACCTGGCCCAGGTGCTGCGGATGTTCGACAAGGGCCGGTTCAAGGTGGTGGACTAAGAGTCCTGCGTCCTTCGAGGCCCGCTGCGCGGGCGCCTCAGGATGAGGGGCTTTGTTGCTGTCTTCCTCATCCTGAGGTGCGTAGCGAAGCCTCGAAGGACGCTAGGCCTTGCCCAACAAAAAGCCCCGGCGGTTTTCCGCCGGGGCTTCTGCATTTCAAACCTGATGGGCGTCTAGCGGCGCGAGCCGAAGATGCTGAGCAGGAATTGGAACAGGTTGATGAAGTTCAGATAGAGGTTCAGCGCGCCGTAGTTGGTGGCCACCGCCATCGAGTTCTGGTCGCCGCCCATCTGGTAGTAGTTCATCTTCAGGTTCTGGGTGTCGTAGGCGATCAGGCCCGCGAAGATGAGCACGCCCAGGATGCTGATGATGAAGCTCAGGCCCGGCAGGTGCAGGAACATCTGGGCCAGCGACGCCAGGACCAGGCCGATCAGGCCCATGATCAGGAAGCTGCCGAAACCGGTCAGGTCCTTCTTGGTGGTGTAGCCGAACAGGCTGAGGCCGCCGAAGGCGATCGAGGTGATCAGGAACGTCGTGAACACCGACTGGACGTTGTAGACGATCAGCCACAGGCCCAGGCCCGCGCCGATCGAGGCCACGATCGCCCAGTACAGCGCGCCCGCCGAGCGGGCGGTCGGGTTGCGCATGGCGAACATCGCCACCACCATCATCACCAGCGGCGCGAAACGCAGCGCCATGCCCAGGCCGGTGAAGCCGATACGGCCGTCCTGGATCACATAGAGCAGGCTCCGGACCGGCTCGTAATAGCTGGTCACGTAGGCCAGGACGGCGGACAGCAGAAGACCCAACGCCACCTTGTTGTAGACGCCGAGCATGAAACTACGCAGGCCGGCGTCAACCGACATGTCGGCGCGATCCGCGGGGATCGAGCGCGCGTAGCCGCGGTTGAAGTCGTTCATCGGTTTAAGGCCCTTCGAAAAAGCAGCGCGCCCGTCTTGGACGCTCCCCGAATATCGGGGTCCTGCCAGGATCATGCAAGATGTTGCGCTTTCTGCGGCGCGCGCCAGCCTCTATTCAGGATCCAAGCATCAATCGACGGGGATCACATGGATTACGTGGAACTGGGTCGGACCGGCATTCAGGTCTCGCGCTGCTGCCTGGGCACCATGACCTGGGGCTCGCAGAACAGCGAGGCCGAAGCTCACGAACAGATGGACTACGCCCTGAGCCGGGGCGTGACCTTCTGGGACACCGCCGAGATGTATTCCAGCCCGCCCAATCCCGAGACCCAGGGCAACACCGAGCGTCATATCGGCTCGTGGCTGGCCAAGACCGGCAAGCGCCAGGAGATCGTCCTGGCCTCCAAGGTCGCCGGCCGTGGCAGCGCCTTCGGCGGCCTGCCCTGGATGCGTAAGGACGGCGCCACCACCCGCCAGACCCGCGCCCAGATCGACGAGGCGATCGAAGGCTCGCTCAAGCGCCTGAACACCGACTATCTGGACCTCTACCAGCTGCACTGGCCCGACCGGCCGGTGCGGGTGTTCGGCGGCCAGACCTTCCAGGACTACGAGCAGGACTTCGAGACGTTCGGCGACATCCTTGAAGCGCTGGACGCCCATGTGAAGAAGGGCACGCTGCGTTCGATCGGTGTTTCCAACGAGTTCCCGTGGGGCGTGATGCGCCTGCTGGCCGAGGCCGAGACCAAGGGTCTGCCGCGCATCGCCTCGATCCAGAACGCCTATCATCTGGTCAACCGCACCTTCGAATACGGCCTGGCCGAGATCGCCATGCGCGAACAGGTGGGCCTGCTGGCCTATTCGCCCCTGGCCCAGGGTCAGCTGACGGGCAAGTACCTGGACGGCAAGGTTCCGGAAGGCTCGCGCAAGGCCCTCTACAACCGCATGGCGCGCTACGAGGGCCCCGGCGCCGAGGCGGCGATCCGCGGCTATGTGGATCTGGCCGCCCATTTCGGCGTCGACCCGGCCCAGCTGGCCCTGAAGTTCTGCGACACCCGCCAGTTCGTCACCGCCACCATCATCGGGGCCACCTCGATGGACCAGCTGAAGACCAACATCGCCGCCTTCGACCTGGACTGGACCGAAGACATGGAAAAGGCGGTCAACGCCCTGCACGCGCTGCAGCCGAATCCTTGTCCGTAGCCAGCTGAAGCTGGGGAGAGCCAGCCCCTTCCCCTGTGGGGGAGGCGGCCGAAGGCCGGTGGGGTGAGTTTTGGGGTCGTCGATCGTAGGTCTGGCCACCATCCGATCATTCCCCCTCCGTCGGCTTCGCCGACACCTCCCCCACAGGGGGAGGATCGGCTAAAACCACGACCATGATCCGCCTGTTCACCGCCGTCGCCATCCCCGCCGAGGTCAGCGACCACCTGTTGCCCCGCCAGCACGGAATCGAGGGCGGGCGCTGGCGGTCGCGCGAGGCGTTTCACATCACCCTGAAGTTCATCGGCGACGTGCAGGAGACCACCGCCGCCGACCTGGATGAGGAGTTGCAAAGCGTCGCCACCCCCGCCTTCGATCTGGAGCTCCAGGGCGTCGGCCATTTCGGCGAGGGGGTCGAGATCCACGCCGTCTGGGCCGGAGTCGCCGAGAATCCCGTCCTGCGCCAGCTGGCCAAGGCCCATGAGAGCGCCGCCCGCCGGGCCGGACTGAAACCGGAGAGCCGGGTCTACACGCCGCACGTCACCCTGGCCTATCTGAAGCGTCCCGCCGTGCCCGAGGTCGCCGCCTGGATCCAGGCCAACAACCTGCTGCATTCGCCGCCGTTCCGTGTCGACCGCTTCGGCCTCTATTCCAGCTGGCGCACCCACGAGGGTTCGGCCTACCGGCTGGAGGCCGAATACCCGCTGGGCTGAAATCCGTGCGTCCTTCGAGGCTCGCCTACGGCTCGCACCTCAGGATGAGGAATTCAGCAACAACGCTCCTCATCCTGAGGCGCCCGCGCGGCGGGCCTCGAAGGACGCAGGGCCCCAGCCGGAGCAGAAACGTCCAAGAACGGCGTTCACGCTTGCGGTTTTATCCGGCCGCGCGCCAGATCACGGCGGCGCTCAACGGAGATCGAGATGTCGCTCTATCTGTTCGCCCTGCTGATCGGCGTTGTCGCCGGCCTGCGCGCCATGACCGCTCCCGCCGCCGTCGCCTGGGGCGCGCACCTGGGCCTGATCCCTCTTCAGGGCACGCCCCTGGCCTGGCTGGGCGGCGCCATCGCGCCGTGGGTGTTCACCGTCCTGGCCGTGCTGGAGCTGGTCAGCGACCAGCTGCCCAAGACTCCCAGCCGCAAGGTTCCGGTGCAGTTCGGGACCCGGATCCTCAGCGGCGCCTTCTGCGGCGCGGCCATCGGCCTGCTCGGTCAGGCCTGGATCGGCGGCGCCGTGGCCGGCGCGATCGGCGCGGTGATCGGAACCCTGGGCGGGGCCGACGTGCGCGCTCGCCTGGCCAAGGCGTTGGGCAAGGACCTGCCGGCCGCCCTGATCGAGGACGTCGTCGCGGTGGGCGGCGCCATACTGATCGTCGTCGCCACCAAGTAAGGATCACGCGTGCCCCAAAGTCCTCCCCAGAGCTTCGACGCCATCATCATCGGGGCCGGTCAGGCCGGGCCCCCGCTGGCCGGCCGCCTGACCGAGGCCGGCCTGACCGTCGCTCTGATCGAGCGCAAGCATTTCGGCGGCACCTGCGTCAACACCGGCTGCCGGCCAACCAAGACCTTGG
This sequence comes from Caulobacter soli, assembly GCF_011045195.1. Classification (GTDB taxonomy): domain Bacteria; phylum Pseudomonadota; class Alphaproteobacteria; order Caulobacterales; family Caulobacteraceae; genus Caulobacter; species Caulobacter soli. The sequence goes on from NZ_CP049199.1 coordinate 5,174,644, forward strand.
TGGCCAGCGCCTACGCCGCACACCTGGCGCGGCGCGGCGCGGACTTCGGCGTCGCCCTGCCCGGACCGGTTGGCGTCGACATGAAGCGGGTCCACGACCGCGCCCAGGGCGTGATCCTCGACAGCCGCGTCGGCGTGAAGGCCTGGCTGGAGGGCATGAAGGGCTGCACGGTGCTTGAGGGTCACGCTCGCTTCGAGTCCGCCAATACGGTGCGGGTCGGCGACGCGCTTCTGACCGCCCCGAAGATCTTCCTCAATGTCGGCGGCCGGGCCAACGCCCCGGACATGCCAGGGCTGGACCAGATCTCGTACCTGACCAATGTCGGGATGATGGAGGTCGAGACGCTGCCCGAGCACTTGGTCATCGTCGGCGGCAGCTATATCGGCCTGGAGTTCGCCCAGATGTACCGGCGCTTCGGCGCGCGGGTGACGATCGTCGAGATGGGCCCGCGCCTGATCGGCCGCGAGGATCCGGAAATCTCCGACGCGGTGCGCGAGATCCTCGAGGCCGAGGGTGTGAACATCCGCCTCAACGCCGAGTGCATTTCGTTCGCGCCCTGTCCGGAAGGCGTCTGCGTCCACGTCACCTGCGAGGACGGCGCGCCGCAGGTGATCGGTTCGCACACCCTGCTGGCCATCGGCCGCAAGCCCAACACCGACGACCTTGGCTTGGACAAGGCCGGCATCGATCTCGACAAGCGCGGCTATGTGGTCGTCGACGACCAGCTGAAGACCAGCAATCCTGGCGTCTGGGCGATGGGCGACTGCAACGGCAAGGGCGCCTTCACCCACACCGCCTATAACGACTTCGAGATCATCGCCGCCAACCTGCTGGACAATGATCCCAGGAAGGTCAGCGACCGGATCACCTGCTACGGCCTGTTCATCGACCCGCCGCTGGGCCGCGTGGGCATGACCGAGGCCGAGGCCCGCGCCACGGGCCGGCCGCTGCTGGTCGGCCAGCGCCCGATGACCCGGGTCGGCCGGGCCATCGAGAAGGGCGAGACGCAGGGCTTCATGAAGGTGGTGGTCGACGCCGAAACCAAACAGATCCTCGGCGCGGCGATCCTGGGCTTGAACGGCGACGAGGCCATCCACGGCATGATCGACATCATGTACGCCAAGGCGCCCTACACGGTGATCCAGCGCGCGGTGCACATCCATCCGACGGTGTCGGAACTGATCCCGACCATGCTGGGCGAGCTGAAGCCGCTGGTCTAGGCCGTCACGCCACCGCGTGGTCCTTCAGCACCCCCAGCGGCACCACCGCCAGCATCTCCTCGTGGCTGGCTTCCAGCACCACGGGCGGGGCGACGCCGGCGTCCAGGGCCTCCTTCCAGCGGCCGGCGCACAAGCACCAGCGGTCGCCGGGGAGAAGGCCTCGGAAGGCGTATTCCGGACGGGGGGTCGACAGATCGTTGCCGGTGGCCGCCGAGAAGGCCAGGAATTCCGCCGTCATCACCGCGCACACGGTGTGCAGGCCCAGGTCGTGCGGCCCGGTCTCGCAGCAGCCGTTGCGGTAGAAGCCCGTCACCGGGTTCAGCGAGCAAGGCTGAAGCTCCTGGCCCAGGACGTTCTTGGCGGTGTCGTCATAGCGCGTCGTCATGGCGCGAGCTTAACCCCGTTCGGGCGAATTTCGACACCGTTACGCCGACAAGGCGCGTGACGACTTCCGATAGCGCCGTTCAGATGCTTAAGAGGAGGCACAAGACGATTGAGAGCTTCATGTCCGACATCGCCCGGCCGCGCCGCAGCGCCCTCTACATGCCCGCCTCCAACGCCAAGGCGGTGGAGAAGGCGCGCACGCTGGACGCCGACGTGATCATCCTGGACCTCGAAGACGCCGTCGCCCCGGACATGAAGGACGCCGCCCGCGAGGCCGCCGTCGCGGCGGTCAAGGCCGGGGGCTTCGGCCCACGCGAGATCGTCATCCGCACCAACGGCCTGGACACCCCCTGGGGCGAAGCCGACCTCAAGGCCGCCGCCGAGGCGGGCCCCGACGCCGTGTTGGTTCCGAAGGTCAACGACGCGGCCGACGTCTACGCCTACCAGGCCGCCCTGCACGCCGCTCCGGCCGCCACCAAGCTGTGGACCATGATCGAGACCGGCAAGGCCGTCTTCCACCTGTGGGAGATCGCGGCCGCCTCCAAGACCACCCGGCTTTCGGGCTGGGTGATGGGGGTCAACGACCTGGCCAAGGAGATGCGGGCCCGCCAGACGCCGGGCCGCGAGGCTTTCCTGCCGATCCTGTCGCTGTCGGTCGCCGCCGCCCGGGCCCATGGCCTGACCATCCTGGACGGGGTGCACAACGACATCGAGGACCTGGACGCCCTGGAGGCGGTCTGCGGTCAGGCCGTCGATTTCGGCTTCGACGGCAAGACCCTGATCCATCCTAAGCACCTGGAGATCTGCAACCGCGCCTTCTCGCCCACCGCCGACGAAATCGCCTGGAGCCGGGCGGTGATCGCCGCCTTCGCCGCGCCGGAGAACGCCGGCAAGGGCGCCTTGCGGGTCGAGGGCAAAATGGCCGAGCGGCTGCATCTGGTTCAGGCCGAACGGCTGGTGGCGGTGGCCGCCGCCATCGCCGAACGCTCCGCCGCCTAGGACCCGGACCAACCGATGCGCGCGCTCCTGATCTCCCTGCTGGCCCTTTCCGCCGCGCCCGTCCTGTCCGGGCAAGTTCTCGCTCAGGAGACGGCGCCGGTCGCGACCGCGCCGACGCCGCAGGTCGCGCCCGCCGATCCGAGCCCCCCGCCCGTGATCGCCGCGCCGCCGGCTCCGGACGCGCCGGTCTCGGCCGACCAGGCCGTCGATCCCCTGGCCGACCTGATCGCCCAGAGCGGCCCCCAGACCACCGACGAGGAAGACGCCGCGCCCCAGGCGCCGGCCCCGCCGCACAAGCCGACCATCCTGCCGATCCCCGCACCCGATCCCGACGAGGTCGATCCCAACCACGCCATTCCCCAGGGCGGCTACATCCCGATGGCCGAGGCCTACGACCTGCGGGTCAAGGGTTCGATCCTGGCCGCCCAGGGCCTGCAGGGCCCGCTGGACGGCGGCTGGGCGATCCAGGGTCCGGACGGCGCGACGCTCTACGCGCTGCAGCTGGTCGACAAGGTCGGCGGCTATGACGGGCTGGAAGGCGCCTGGCGCGACGTGCGGCGGCCCGGGACGGTGGGCTCGACCGGCCTGATCGATTTCGTCGACCGCTCCTACAACGGCTTCCTGGCGCGGTTCTCGCCGCGCGCGGGCCAGCTGGCGACCCTGGACCTGACGCCGCGCGGCGACGGCTCGTGGAGCGGCAAGCTCAACGAGAACGGCGTCGAGACTCCCGTCACCGCCCGTCGCGTGGCCCAGGCGACCCTGCCCGCCGGCTATGTGCCCACCGGTCGCGGCCCGGTGATCTGGGGCGCCCGCCCCGCCGCGCCCCGCGTCGTCGCCGAAGCGCCCGCCAAGGGTCCGGCCTGCTCGACCAAGGGCAAGACGGGCAAGGCCCTGAAAGCCGCCAAGGCCAAGTGCGCGGCCGCCGCCAAGAAGGCCGGCAAGGGCAAGGCGACCACCGCCAAGGGCAGGAAAGGCGCGAAGGGCAAGGCCGTGGCGTCGAAGAGCTCGAAAGCCAAAGGCAAGGCGACGGCCAAGGGCTCGAGCAAGAAGAAGAAGCGCTAGAAAATTATCCGCTTATCCCAGCGAACGCTGGGACGAGCGATCTAGAGAGACAGCGCCGCCCGCGCCGCCGCGACTGCTCGCTCCAGCACCTTGGGCCCATAGGCCTTGCCCGCCGAATGCCCCCAGACCGGCCCCGGCCAAGCCGGATCGTCGATGCGGCGGCCCACCACGTGAACGTGCAGCTGCGGCGTCACATTGCCCAGCGCCCCGACATTGAGCTTGTCGACCGGCAGACCGAGAACCTGCGCCACGGCGCGGACCGCCGTTCCGGCCAGCACCGTCTCCTCGATCAGCCGCGCGCGGTCGGTGGCGGACAGGTCCTCCAGCTCCCGGGCGCCGGCGATGCGCGGGATCAGCACCACCCACGGATAGCGGGCGTCCAGCTGCAGGCGGGCGTGGCACAGCGGCAGCTCGCCCAGGTCGGCGGCGGTGGCGACGAAGGCCAGGTCGAGGGAGAAATCAGCCACGTTTCGGAACCGCCGCCCAATAGTCGAAATCGAGGATAACGCCGGGCGCATAGGCGCCGGTCTCATCCTTGTCGGGGAAGTCGGCGCAGGGCCGGTCGACGCTCGCCACCAGCCGCAAACGCAGGGCGCCGATCCCGTGATCCAGGTCGGCCTTGTCCAGCACCTCGCTCCAGGCGAACACCGTGCCGCCGGCGAAATAGGGACTGACGTGACGCCCGCCATTGATCGCCAGGATCAGGCCGGCGTTCTGCAGGCCGTTGAACGACAGGGCCTTGGCCGTGGAGATCACCACACCGCCATAGACCAGCCGCCGTCCTGAAGGATCTTTAGCGCGCTCGAACTGGTTGAAGTGGACCTTGGCGGTGTTCTGCCACAGCCGCGTGGCCATCTGGGCCTCGGCCTCCTCGACCACCATGCCGTCGACATGGTCGATCTTCTCGCCGACCGCGTAGTCCTCGAAGGCATGGGGAGCGCCGGCAAGAGAGAAGTCGTACTTGGCGAACGAAAGGCCTTCGGGAGCGATCAGCTGATCCGCCGACACCGCCTGGGCCAGAGACGGGACGTGCTGGTCGATGATCTCGGCGTCGGGGTCACGCTTGCGGACCATCACCCAGCGCACATAGCTCAGGACGGTTTCTCCGAACTCGTCTGCGCCGGTGGTCCGGACATAAACGACGCCGGTCTTGCGGTTGGAATTTTCCTTGAGGCCGATCACTTCCGACTTGGCGCTGAGCGTCATGCCGTCGGTGAGCACCTTGTGAAACCGGCCTTCGGCATAGCCTAGATTGGCGACCGCGTTCAGACTGATATCCGGCACGGTCTTGCCGAAAACGACATGGAAAGCGATCAGGGGGTCGATCGCGCCAAGCTTCAGGCCGCAAGCCTTGGCGAACACGTCCGACGAGAACAGCGAAAAGCGCGGTCCGTACAGCGCCGTGTACAGCGCCACGTCGCCCGCCGTGATCGTTCGCGGCGTCGCGTGGGCGATGACTTGGCCGAGCCTGAAGTCCTCGAAATAGTTCCCCGGATCGGTCTTGCCCAAGCCCGCGCCTCCTGATCGTTGTTCTTCTCGTTGTCCGACAGTTTTGCCGCACCGCAGCGAAACGGGAAAGGGGGCTTGAGGCTTGGCCGCTTGGGGCGTAGACCGCGCCCGACATTCATCGTCCACAGCCTTGACGGAGACCCCATGGCTCGCGCGAAGATCGCCCTCATCGGCGCCGGCATGATCGGCGGCACCCTGGCCCACATCGCCGCGCGCGAAGAGCTGGGCGACATCCTGCTGTTCGACATCGCCGAAGGCACCCCGCAGGGCAAGGCGCTCGACATCGCCGAAGCCTCGGCCGTGTTCGGCAAGGACATCACCCTGAAGGGCGTCAACGACTACGTCGACATCGCGGGCGCCGACGTCTGCATCGTCACCGCCGGCGTGCCGCGCAAGCCGGGTATGAGCCGCGACGACCTGCTGGGCATCAACCTGAAGGTCATGAAGGCCGTCGGTGAAGGCATCAAGGCCCACGCTCCGAACGCCTTCGTCATCTGCATCACCAACCCGCTCGACGCGATGGTCTGGGCCCTGCAGCAGTTCTCGGGCCTGCCCAAGGAAAAGGTCATCGGCATGGCCGGCGTCCTGGACTCGGCGCGCTTCGCCTACTTCCTGGCCGAAAAGACCGGCGTGTCGGTCGAAGACATCCACGCCTGGACCCTGGGCGGCCACGGCGACGACATGGTGCCGATGGTCCGTCACTCGACCGTCGGCGGCCTGCCGCTGCCGGAACTGGTCAAGCAAGGCTGGCTGTCGCAGGACGAGCTCGACGGCATCGTCAAGCGCACCCGCGGCGGCGGCGGCGAGATCGTCGCCCTGCTGAAGACCGGCTCGGCCTTCTACGCCCCGGCTGAATCGGCCATCGCCATGGCCACCAGCTACCTGAAGGACAAGAAGCGCGTCCTGCCGTGCGCCACCTTCCTGACCGGCCAGTACGGCCTGGACGGCCTCTATGTCGGCGTGCCGGTCGTGATCGGCGCCGGCGGCGCGGAACGCGTCATCGAGTTCGAAACCAACGACGAGGAAAAGGCGATGTTCGCCAAGTCCGTCGAGTCGGTTCAGGGCCTGATGGAAGCCTGCAAGGCGATCGACAGCTCGCTGGTCTAAGCGGGTTTCGATCTTCGAATACGGAAAGGGCGGCTCCGCGAGGAGCCGCCCTTTTTCTTTGTGCGGTGAACACTTGCCCCCTACGGACCGCTTCGCGGTCGTCTTCCCCCATAGGGGGAAGAGGAGCGTGAGCGCGACGTCCTCCGCCCCCTCGCCGCGACAGACGGCGAAGCCGTCAGGTGGGGGCAAGTGCGTGAGCCGCTGACCTACTGCGCCGCCGCGTCCGCCGGCTCGGCCGAGATCTCTTCCAGCGTCTTGCCGACCTGCTTGGCGCCGTAGTCCTTGGCCACGTCGCCCAGCGACAGGATGCCGGTCAGGTTTCCAGCGTCGTTTAGGACGACCAGGCGGCGGATCTGATGGTTGGCCATCTTGGCGGTGGCGTCGGCCAGGATGTCGTCTTCCTTGACGCTCTGGACCTCGCCCTCGCTCATGGCTTCCGAGATCGGGCTGTCGAAGCTGCGGCCCTCGGCGACCACGCGCAGGACGATGTCGCGGTCGGTGACCAGGCCGACCACCTTGCCGCCCTCGACGATCGGCACGGCGCCGGTTTCGACATGGGCCATCACCTGGGCGACCTTGCGCACGGTGTCGGTGGGGGCGGCGGTGGAGACCTGGCTGGTCATCGCGTCGCTGACTTTCATGGGGAAGCTCCTGAAGGAGTGAATTGGGACCCTGTCAGAACCCCGAGGCGGCGCGGCTGTTCCGTTAAGGCCCCGTTTGGCGCGTCGCCCGACACAGGCTAAGTCCGCTCCAACTCCAGGAGCCTTTCATGACCCTCACCATCCACCAGGCCAGCGTGCCCGTCTTCGTCCAGGGCCTCAAAGGCCTGAAGGGCGTGCTGGCCAAGGCCGCCGCCCATGTCGAGACCCGCAAGCTGGACCCCGACGCCCTGCTGAAGGCGCGCCTCTTCCCCGACATGTTCCCGCTGCTGCGCCAGGTGCAGATCGCCACCGACTTCGCCAAGGGCTGCGCCGCGCGCCTGGCCGGCGAGGAGGTTCCGACCTGGGACGACGCCGAGACCGGTTTCGACGACCTGATCGACCGCATCGACCGCGCCGTCGCCTATGTCGAGGGCCTGGACCCGGCCAAGTTCGAGAACGCCGAGGACCGTGACATCACCCTGGTGCGCCGCGGCGAGACCAGCGTGGTCAAGGGCCTGGCCTATCTGCAGACCCAGGCCCAGCCGAACTTCTTCTTCCACCTGACCACCGCCTACGCGATCCTGCGCAAGAACGGCGTCGAGGTCGGCAAGAAGGACTATCTGGGCACGGCCTGAACCTCACGGCGGCGGCGGCCTCAAGGCCGCCGCCGGAACGCCCACACCAAGGTCGCCAGGGCGGTGAAGACCCCGGCGACCGCCGACAGGATGATCGGCAACTGACTCAAAAGCTCCTTGTCCATGACCGCACCCACTGACCCGCCAACCAACGGCGGGTTACGGGCCAGAATGACTCCCGGCCACGTCGAGTCCGGACGTATGTTCTCTTTTTGTTCCCTTTGGGTTTTCCCTCCCCCTCGCGGGGAGGGTGGCGACGAAGCCGACGGGTGGGGAACGGCGCAAGGCGTTGGGGGGATGATTTCCAACTCGGCAGACCCCACCCGACCCTGGCTCCGCCAGGGCCACCCTCCCCGCGAGGGGGAGGGAAGGAACACTGAAGCAGCGACGCCAAACCGCACGATCCAAGCCTCAGCGTAAACGGCTCTTAACCCTCTTGGGGCACAACATCCGGGGTCTACGAGTGCAAGGTGACTTCTGATGGCGCGAGCGGCGCGGCGATCGAGCGTTGAACTGGTCTGGGACGCGGTGCGGTACGGCTGGGCCCAGCCGTGGTCGGCGCGGTTCCGGGGCGGGGTGATCTGCGTGGTGGGCGCGGGCCTGCTGCTGTCGGTCGCCACCTACAACGCCGCCGATCCCAGCCTGAACGCCGCCACCGGCCTGCCGGCGACCAATGCGCTGGGCGGGGCCGGCGCGGCCCTGGCCGACATCGTCATGCAGTCGATGGGCCTGTCCGGCTGGGTCGCCGCGGCCTTGATGCTGGTGTTCGGCATGTCGCGCGTCACCCAGCCCGATCCGGCCGCCCATCGTCGCGACCTGCGCGTCCGCGCCCTGGTCGGCGGTCTGGGCCTGCTGGCCCTGGCCGGCCTGCTGGCCGCGCCGCCGCGCCCCGCCGCCTGGCCGCTGGCCAAGGGCCTGGGCGGGTTCTGGGGCGACGGCCTGCTGAACGGCGTGGCCGGGATCCTCAGCTTCGCCCGCCTGCCCGGCGCCCACCTGATCGCCGCCCTGCTGCTGCTGATCGGCGCGGTGGTGGCGCTGGGCTATGCGATCGGCGTGCGCCGCATCGATCCCGAGGCCGTCGGCGACCTGATCCACGGCCTGATGCAGCCGCGTGAGCGCGCGACCGAGCCCAAGCCGGTCGCCCAGCCGGAGCAGCCAGCCCGTCCCCGCGCGCCCCGCAAGGCACCCGCCCCGGTGGTCGAGGTCGAGCCCGAAGCCCCCGTCGCCCGCAAGATCGCCAAGCCGGCCAAGGCCGCGCCGCCGCCGGTCGAGGAAGACGACGCCTTCGAGCCCAGCTTCGACGTCCGCCCCCTGGCCATCGCCCAGCCCAAGGTTCCGGGCAAGTCTAACGCCCGCGAACAGCGCGAACAGCAGAAAGCCTTCGACTTCGACGCCGAAGGCGGCTTCCAGCTGCCCGAGCTGGCCATGCTGGCCAAGCCCAAGCCGCGCTCGGCCGAGTTCGACGAGGAGGCCCTGCGCCAGAACGCCCGCCTGCTGGAGAGCGTGCTGGCCGAGTTCGGCGTGCGCGGCCAGATCGACCAGATTCGCCCCGGCCCCGTGGTCACCATGTACGAGCTGGTGCCGGCCGCCGGCACCAAGACCGCCCGGGTCGTGGCCCTGGCCGACGACATCGCCCGCTCCATGAGCGTGATCTCGTGCCGCGTGGCCGTGGCCCAGGGCCGCAACGCCATCGGCATCGAGATGCCCAACTCGCGCCGCGAGACGGTCTATCTGCGCGACCTGCTGTCGTCGTCCGACTACGACAAGGCCACCCACATCCTGCCCATGGCCCTGGGCGAGACGATCGGCGGCGAGACCTACATCGCCGACCTGGCCAAGATGCCCCACCTGCTGATCGCGGGCACCACCGGCTCGGGCAAGTCGGTCGGCGTCAACGCCATGATCCTGTCGATCCTCTACAAGCTGCCGCCCCAGAAGTGCCGCTTCATCATGATCGACCCGAAGATGCTGGAACTCAGCGTCTATGACGGCATCCCACACCTGCTGGCCCCGGTCGTCACCGATCCGAAGAAGGCCGTGGTGGCGTTGAAGTGGACCGTGCGCGAGATGGAAGACCGCTATCGCCGGATGTCCAAGATCGGCGTGCGCAACATCGGCGGCTTCAATGAGAAGGCCAACGAGGCGCTGGAGAAGGGCGAGCACTTCGAGCGGACCGTCCAGACCGGCTTCGACGACGCCGGCCGCCCGATCTATGAGACCGAGAAGATCCGCCCCGAGCCCATGCCCTATCTGGTGGTGGTCATCGACGAGGTCGCCGACCTGATGATGGTGGCCGGCAAGGACATCGAAGGCGCCGTCCAGCGCCTGGCCCAGATGGCCCGCGCCGCCGGCATCCACCTGATCATGGCCACCCAGCGCCCGTCGGTCGACGTCATCACCGGCACCATCAAGGCCAACTTCCCGACCCGGATCAGCTTCCAGGTCACCAGCAAGATCGACGCCCGCACCATCCTGGGCGAGCAGGGCGCCGAGCAGCTGCTGGGCCAGGGCGACATGCTGTACATGGCCGGCGGCGGGCGGATCACCCGCCTGCATGGTCCCTTTGTCTCCGACGGCGAGGTCGAGGCCGTGGCCAAGTTCCTGCGCGACCAGGGCATCCCCAACTACCTGGAAGAAGTCACCGCCGGCGGCGACGAGGAACAGGAAGAGGCTATCGAGGGTGCCTTCGCCGGCGAGGGCGGGGCCAACGACCTCTACGACCACGCCGTGGCGGTGGTCACCCGCGACCGCAAGGCCTCGACCAGCTACATCCAGCGCCGCCTGCAGATCGGTTACAACCGCGCCGCCTCGCTGATGGAGCGGATGGAGAAGGAAGGCGTCGTCGGCGCCGCCAACCACGCCGGCAAGCGCGAGATCCTGGCGCCGCCACCGCCGCCGATGTGATGACGCGCCGCCGGAAACCTTGACCGTCCGGCGGCGTTTCTCCTGCCTCCAACCACCCCGAACCTGAACGGCGCTTCATCGGAGCGCCGAAAAAGGGTCGCGGGACGGCCTTTCGTCCGACGCGCGGGCAGGGCAAAGGTTGGAGCCTAGGAGATCGCATGACCACCACGACCCCGACCCGCCGCCTGATCCTCGCCGCCGCCGGCTTCGGCCTGGCCGCCACGATCAGCGGGCAAGCCCTCGCCGCCGCCCAGCCGCAGGCCGCGTCCCTGTCGGCCGAGGACCAGGCCCTGGTCGACAAGGCCACGGCCTATATCCAGAACCTGGGCTCGGCCAAGGGCCGCTTCGTCCAGACCGACGCCCGCGGGACCCAGACGCAGGGGACCTTCTACCTGCAGCGCCCCGGCAAGGCCCGCTTCGCCTATGACGGCCCCAACGGCCTGCTGGTCGTCAGCAACGGCAGCGCGGTCAACATCTTCGACAGCCGCCTGAAGACCTTCGAGAGCTATCCGCTGAGCCGCACGCCCCTGACCCTGCTGCTGGCTCGCGAGGTTCGGCTGGATCGCGGCGTGCGGGTCACCGGCGTGCGCAAGCTGTCGGACGGCTTTTCGATCAACGCCGTCGACGCCAAGAAGGAAACCCGTGGCCGCATCGAGCTGAACTTCAGCAACGGCCCCGACCTGATCGGCTGGACCGTCACCGACGCCAAGGGCGCGGAGACCCGCGTGCGGCTGGTGGACTTCGAAAAGACCTCGGGCCTGGATCCGAAACTCTTCGTCCTTACCGATCCAAGGCGTCGAGTCGGCAAGCCTTAGTTGTATTTTGGCCCTCCGAAGCGGTCCGAATGCGACAATTTCACAACATGCAAGATGTTAACGCGATTGTCCTTGACTTAGATTCTGGCCGTGGCAGATTTAACACGCATGGCGAGGAGCGCCCGACCCGCTCTTCGCAACCGTGCCGGACCTATCCCCTCCCGGCGGCGGCATGAGAGACCCGACTTTCGCCCAAGCGCTCCGGCGCTTGGGCGTTTTTCGTTGTGATCGAGAGGCGGCAAGCTCTAGAGGAACCGCATGCGCCTCCGTATCGCCACCTGGAACGTCAACTCCGTCCGCCTGCGCGCCGAGCAGGTCGCCCGCTTCGTCGACGAGCAGGCGCCTGATGTCCTGTGCCTGCAGGAGATCAAGTGCCAGGAGGCCGAGTTTCCGCGTGAAGCCTTCGTCGCCGCCGGCCTGCCGCACCTGAAGATCGCCGGACAAAAGGGCTGGCACGGAGTGGCCATCGCCTCACGCCTGCCGTTCGAGGACGTCCCGACCCTGATGAACTGCCGCGAGGGCCATGCCCGCTGCGTGGCGGTCAAGGTGGCCGGCGTCGACATCCAGAACTTCTATATCCCGGCCGGCGGCGACACGCCCGACCGCGTCGGCAATCCGAAGTTCGACCACAAGCTGGACTTCTACGAGACCCTGACCGCCGCCCTGAAGAAGCGCGATCCCAAGGACCCGCTGATCGTCACCGGCGACCTCAATATCGCGCCCGGCGAGAACGACGTCTGGAGCCACCGCCAGATGCTGAAGGTCGTCAGCCACACCCCGGCCGAGCTCGAAGCCTTCGACGCCATGGTCAAGTCGATGGATCTGCTGGACCTGCCGCGCCTGACCACGCCCGAGCCGGAAAAGCTGTTTTCCTGGTGGAGCTACCGCGCCGCCGACTTCCGCAAATCCAACCGCGGCCTGCGCCTGGACCATATCCTGGCCAGCCCCGGCCTGCGCGACGCGGCGTTTGTCGACGGCAAGGTCAGCGCGAAGGTCCACGATACGGTGCGCGAGTGGGAGCGTCCCAGCGACCACGCGCCGGTGACGGCGGACCTGCTGGTTTAGGGCGGAGTTGCATCCACTAAACTGGACGCCAATTCCAAGTGGGGGAATTTGAGAATGCTTGCTAACGCGACGACTTGGCTCTCGGTCCTATTTGCGGTGGCCGCTGCCGTATTTTGGTTCAAATCAGCACGAGCTGAGGTGAGACCGAAGGACGGTGAAGATCCACACGGGCAAGGCACTACGATCGGCAAGACCATCGTCACCAGCCTCAATGGACATCGAGTGAACCTCCCTGCCACCTTGATCGAGCAGAGCAGGTGGAGCGCCTTAGGTGCCGGATCCGCCGGCCTAGCCGCGATCTGTCAGGCGATAAGCATTTTAGCAACCAAGCTTAGCTGGCCTTGATGTCAGCCATCCCTCCTGGCACGACACAAGCTTTGCCGGACTAGGCCCGCCATGATCGACTTTCCCGACGACATCTTCACCGAACCGGCGGATGTGGATCCCGACACCCTGGCCAATCTGGGTCCGCTGCGGCGGCTGGCCGGCGTCTGGGAAGGCCGCAAGGGCGTCGATCTCAATCCCAAGGCCGACGGCCCCGAGCGGCGCGACTTCCTCGAGCGCATCGAGATGCAGCCGATCGATCCCCAGGCCAACGGACCACAGCTGCTCTACGGCCTGCGCTATCACGTCCACATCGTCGCTTCGGACGAGGACACCACCTTCCATGACCAGGTCGGTTACTGGCTGTGGGAGCCGGCCACCGGCCTGATCATGCAGACCCTGGCCATCCCCCGCGCCCAGGTGGCCCTGGCCAAGGGCCAGGCCGCGCCGGACGGGTCGGGCCTCACGATCCGGGCCGATCGGGGCGGGCCCGGCTATGGCATCTGCTCGACCGACTTCCTGGAATGGGCGTTCCGCACCGACTCCTACGAGCTGGACGTGCGTTTCGAGGCCGATGGCGGGTGGTCCTATGTCTCGACGACCATGCTGCAGGTCCGAGGCCGCGCCGCGCCCTTCCGGCACATCGACCGCAACACCCTGCACAAGGTCGCCGAGCCGCGCCCCAACCCCTCGGCGCGGATCGCGGCGGGCGAGGCCACGCTGGTTCAGGCCCACGGCTTCACCACGTTCGGCCCTGAAGATTTCGAGGTCAGTTGAGGCCTGGTCCGTGGCTTGCCAACGCGCCTTGAACTCCCTCCCGGAAGGAAGAGGGTGATTTGGGGGATCGAGCGGCGTCTATCCCCGCCAGCCGTCCCACAAACCCCAATCCTTTCAACACCCTGAAAAATAATCAGCGTCACCAACGCGCCAGCCCTCAAACCTCCCGCACAATCAGAGCCGTCTCCATCACGGGGAGGGCTCTTGGTACCGGCCCAAGCAGGCGATGGAGATGGAACCGAGCGGGGCCGCGCAGGGCCTTGCGCGAGGCAGGTTGTGGGTCTGTTCGTGGATAGATCCGGGACCCACCGAAACCTCGCCGGACGCTGCGCGGGATGACGGGGCTGGAAAGTTCAAACCGGCCTGTTCGAGGATCAGTCGGAGTCGCCGACGGCCCCTTCCGGGCGACTTTGATCCTGCCCGCCTGAGGGGAAACGTCGATCGGGATGAAATAGGCCCTCAATCGCCGTCCCTTGAGAAGAACGGTTTCGCGGAGCGGACTGGTCTAGCCGAAACGCATACTCACATCACGGTCTCCGGGCTGGGCCCGGCCGCTCCGCACCTCCCCATCTACTCACAGCCATTTGGCGTGGGATCACACTCACTTGCCCCCACCTGACCGCTTCGCGGTCTGTCCGCCCCCGTAGGGGGCGGAGGCTCTTCCCCCTCCGGGGGAAGACGACCGCGAAGCGGTCCGGTGGGGGCAAGTGATCGGTTCATCAAAGCCTCCCGCATGGAGAGGCTGGGGAAGTGGAGGTTGGCGTGAACTCAGCCTTCGGCCGGAACCCCGACGCCAAACTGGATCCAGACGGCCTTGTCCTTGAAGTTCTTCTGGATGAAGGCCAGGTGGACCTCGCGCTCCGCCTCGGTCGAGCGTGGGGCCAGCGGCCGGGGCCTGGCGCCGTACGAGCCGGCGCGGGCGGCCGAGACGGCGTTGACGGCGACCACGGCGGTCAGCTCCAGCGCCCGTTCCTTGCCGCCTTGCAGTTCGAGATAGACCTCGGCCAGCAAGTGGGCGTCGATCAGGGCGCCGTGCTTGTCGCGGCTGTCGAGGCTGATCTTGAACCGCTTACACAGCGCGTCGAGCGAGTTGTACATGCCCGGAAAACGCTTCTTGGCCATGGCCAAGGTGTCGACCCAGCTGGCTTCGACAATCGGGGGGCGGCCGCACTTCTCCAGCTCGAAATTGACGAAGCTGCGGTCGAAGGCGGCGTTGTGGGCGATGACTGGGCTGTCGCCGACGAATTCCAGGAACCGGTCGGCGATCTCGTGGAACTTCGGCTTGCCGGTCAGGAACTCCGACGACAGGCCGTGAACCTTCTGGGCCTCGGCCGGCATGTCGCGCAGCGGGTCGCAATATTCGTGGAACGACCGGCCCGTGGGCATGAAGTCGACCACTTCGATGCAGCCGATTTCGACCAGCCGGTCGCCGGTCTTGGGGTCAAAACCGGTGGTTTCGGTATCGAGGATGATTTCCCGCGCCATGGGATTCTAATGGGCTTGTTCGCCCCGACCTTCAAGCGGAGCCGCCGATCGAAGGCGAGTCAGGATGTCGCGGACCTGGTCGCGGGCGGCGTCCAGGCCCCGGCCCGTATCGATCACGAAATCGGCGCGGGCCCGCTTTTCGGCGTCCGGCGTCTGGCGGGCCAGGATGGCCTCGAACTTGGCGACATCCATGCCCGGCCGGGCCAGGACCCGTTCGCGCTGCAGGTCGGCGGGGGCCGAGACCACCACCACCTTGTCGACCTTGCGCTCGCCGCCGGTCTCGAACAGCAGGGGAATGTCAAGCACGACGATGTCGGCGCCCTGATCCCGGGCGTCCTCGAAGAAGCCGATGCGGTGGGCGCCGACCAGCGGGTGAACGATCGATTCCAGCGCCGCCAGGGCTTCGGAATTACCGACCACCGCCGCGCTGAGCTTCGTGCGGTCGATGGCGCCGTCGACCACCACGCCGGGGAAGGCCGCCTCGACCGGTCCGACCGCGGCTCCGCCGCTGGCGTAGAGCGCGTGGACCGCCGCGTCGGCGTCATAGACCGGCACGCCCTCGTCCTGAAACATGGTCGAGGTGGTCGACTTGCCCATGCCGATGGAACCGGTCAGGCCGACGATGATCATGTCGCGGCGTCTCCAAGCTGGGCCAAGGCCAGGGCCCGGACATCGACCTCCGCCGGCGGGGTCGCGCCGAAGAAGCGCTCGAAGCTGGGGACGGCTTGGCGCAGCAGCATCTCCAGCCCGTCGACGGTCCGGCGGCCGGCGGCCTGCGCTCGTTGCAGGAACTCGGTGCGCAGCGGCTTGTACACCATGTCGACCACGACGGCGTTTGTCGGGGTCAGCTCCAGCCGAGCCGCCGGGCCCGCGCCGCCGCCCAGACCCAGGGAGGTGGCGTTGATCACCAGGCCGGCTTGGGCCAGCAGGACGTCGAGCTCGTTGTCCGAAGCCGCCTCGACCACGCCGCCGATCGAACGGGCGATAGCCTCGGCCCGGGCGAAGGTGCGGTTGACGATGCTGACCTTGGGCGCGCCGGCCAGGGCCAGGGCGGCCGCCGCGCCCCGCGCCGCGCCGCCAGCGCCGAGGATCACCACCGGCGAGGCGGTCAGGTCGAAGCCCGGCGCCTGGACGGCGATGGCCCCGATCAGGCCCGGACCGTCGGTATTGTCGGCCGTGATCGCGCCGTCGGCCTCGAAGATCAGCAGGTTGGCGGCCCCCGCCAGCTTGGCTAGGTCGCTGCAGCGGTCGGCGCAGGCCAGGGCCTGCTCCTTGAACGGGATGGTGACGTTGAGACCTCGGATCGCGCCGCCACGCAGACCCTCGACGAAGGTCTCGAAATTGTCCTCGCCGGGCCCGAACGGGACATACGCCGCGTTCAGCCCCGCCGCCGCGATCCAGGCGTTGTGGATCACCGGGCTCATCGAGTGGCGGATCGGCTGGCCACACACGCCGGCGACGATGGCGGCTCCAGTCAAACTCATGCCTCGAGGGCTCCATGAAGACGCAGGAAGTCGAACAGGCCGACGACGGGCAGGCCGAGGATGGCGAAATAGTCGCCGTCGATGCGGTCGAACATCTGCACGCCCTCGCCTTCGAGGAAATAGCAGCCGACCGAGGACAGGATGTCAGGGGCGTTGCGCGCCAGATAGCCGTCCAGCCAGGCGTCGCTGAAGGGGCGGACCGACAGCTTGGTGGTCTCGACCACGCGCCAGATCGGCTGCCCGTCACGGGCCACGACCACGGCCGAGTGCAGCTTGTGGACCTTGCCGCGCAACTGGATCAGTCGCTCGCGCGCCGCCTCGACCGTATCGACCTTGTCGAACAGGGCGCCGTCCAGCTCCAGGGTCTGGTCCGAGCCGATCACCAGGCCGGGCCGCTTGGTCGAGACCTTGAACGCTTTCAGCTCGGCCAGGGCGTCGGCCACGTCGCGCGGCGAGGCGCCTTCGGCCAGCAGGCCGGCCTTGGCCGTGTCTTCGTCGACGCCGGAGCCCACGGCTTCGAACACGACGCCGGCGTTGCGCAGGATCGCCTGGCGGGCCGAACTCTTCGACGCCAAGGTAATGGGGGGCGAGCTCATCCCAGCACCTCGACCTGGCCGCGGCCGCCCGACAGCAGGTTGATGATCGCCGCCGCCGTCTCTTCGACCGAACGCCGGGTGACGTCGATGATCGGCCAGCCCTGTTTCTCAAACAGCCGGCGCGCGCCGATGATCTCCTGCCGCACCGCGTCGGTGTCGATATAGTCGCTCTCGCGGTTTTCCTTCAGCGACAGCAGGCGGTTGCGGCGGATCTGGATCAGTCGCTCGGGCGAGGTCATCAGGCCGACGATCAGGGTGTTCTTCAAAGTGAACAGTTCCTCGGGCGGCGGCCGGCCCGGCACCAGCGGCACGTTGGCGGCCCGCACGCCCCGATGCGCCAGATAGATGCAGGTCGGGGTCTTGGAGGTGCGCGACACGCCCACCAGGATGACGTCGGCCTGGGTCAAATCCTGACCGCCTTGGCCGTCGTCGTGGGCGATGGCGTAGTCCAGCGCCTCGATCCGGTCGAAATAGTCGTTGTTCAGCGCGTGCTGGGCGCCGACCCGGGTCGAGATCCGCGCGCCCAGATAGCGCGACATGGCGCTGACCACTGGGTCGAGGGCGGCGATGCACGGCATTTCCAGTCGTCGGCAGCCTTCCTCCAGCGCCGCCCGCAGGTTCGGGTCGATGATGGTGTGCATGACCACGCCCGGCGCACCGGCGATTTCCTCGAGCGCCCGGTCGAGTTGGCGCGTGGAACGCACCAGGGCGTAGATGTGTTCGATAGGCAGAATGTCGGTGAAACGGGCGCAAACGGCCCGCGCCATCGCGTTCAGGGTCTCACCCGTCGAGTCCGACACCAGGTGAATATGGAAGTAGGTGGCGAAGCGCGGCGGGCTTCTTTCACCCTCAGCGGCGCCAGCTTCCTGTGGATCATCCGTTAACGGTTGCTTAACCACTGGCCTGGCCCCTGGGGATGAGCGGGGGTGAATCCCGGCTCGTTACGGCGCGTCGAACTGACCCTGTGTTAAACGGTCACATTGATCGCCGACAATCCCCAGTCTCGACCCACCGCCATCGCCGGTGCGTTTCCGATTCCCCCAAACCGGGGATGAGCGAACGCTCATGGTTACGGCGCCGTTCACCATCTTAACGTTTCATTAGGAATTACGGCGGACTAGCGACTTGTCCCCATAGTTAACAGCCCCGAGCCCACATGTGGGTCGAGCTTGGACAGATTTCGGATGGACGGGGGGCATGGTGCGGCGCGAACGGGTTTTCCCCGTTAGGCACTTGCTCACCATCTCCTACAATCTTCCTTAAAATCTTCTTAAAGAAAGAAGGAAGAAGGGAAGAAGGCCTCCGGGGAGATACGGGCTTGAGCCCACGGGCCTGACGGGATTTAAGGCCAGCATGTCGATCGATCAGAAGCCCAAGCTCCTTTCCGTCCTGGATGGCCAGAAGGCCGAACGTCCGCCCGTGTGGTTCATGCGGCAGGCGGGCCGGTACCTGCCGGAGTATCGGGCCGTTCGCGCGACCGAGCCGACCTTCATCGATTTCTGCCTGAACCCGGAAAAGGCCGCCGAGGTGACGCTGCAGCCCATGCGGCGTTTTCCCTATGATGCGGCTATCGTCTTCGCCGACATCCTGCTGATCCCTCAGGCCCTGGGCCAGAAGGTGTGGTTCGAGGCGGGCGAGGGACCCAAGCTGGGCGGGCTGCCGTCGATCGAGTCGATGCGCGACCTGACGGGCCAGGCCGGCCAGGCGCTGGGCGCGGTGGGCGAAACGCTCAGCCGCGTGCGGTCGGCGCTCGAGCCTGAGCGCACCCTGATCGGTTTCGCCGGCGCGCCCTGGACCGTGGCGACCTACATGATCGAGGGCGGGTCCAGCGATCGCTCCGGCGCGCGGACCTATGCCTACCAGAACGCGGAAAAGCTGGACGCCCTGATCCAGGTGCTGGTCGACGCCACTATCGACTATCTGGCCATGCAAGCCGCGTCGGGCGCTCAGGTGCTGAAGCTGTTCGAGAGCTGGGCCGAGGGCTTGTCCGAGCCGCTGTTCGATCGCCTGGTGACGAAGCCGCACACCGCCATTGTCGAGGGCCTGCGGACCAGGGGCGTCACGACCCCGATCATCGGCTTCCCGCGCGGCGCCGGAACCCTGGTCGAGACCTACGCCAAGCTCGCGCCGGTTCAGGGCGTGGCGCTGGACACCCAGGCCTCGGCGGCGCTGGGCCAGTCGATCCAGAAGACCAAGGCCATCCAGGGCGCGCTCGATCCTCTGCTGCTGCGGGCCGGCGGCGACGCCCTGCTGGCGCGGGTCGACCAGCTTCTGGAACAGTGGGGGCAAGGTCCCTACATCTTCAACCTGGGTCACGGCATCTTGCCCGACACGCCGATCGCCCACGTCGAGGCGGTGCTGGCCCGGGTCACCGGCAAGTGACGACCATGAAGGGGCAGGGGCGCAGGATCGCCGTCGTCCTGTTCAATCTGGGCGGACCCGACGGGCCGGACGCGGTGCGGCCGTTCCTGTTCAACCTGTTCCGGGATCCGGCCATCATCGGCCTGCCGGCCCTGCTGCGTTATCCGATCGCCGCCCTGATCGCCGGGACGCGCGCCAAGCTGGCCAAGGAGAACTACGCCCTGATGGGCGGCGGTTCGCCCCTGCTGCCGGAGACGGAAAAGCAGGCCAGGGCGCTGGAGGCCGATCTGGCCGCGCGCTTTCCGGACGCTGAGACCCGCTGCTTCATCGCCATGCGCTACTGGAAGCCGCTGACCCACGAGACCGCCAAGGCCGTGAAGGCCTTCGCCCCGGACGAGGTCGTGTTGGTGCCGCTCTATCCGCAATATTCGTCGACCACGACCGGTTCGTCGCTGAAGGCCTGGAAGCGGGCCTATCGTAAGGGTCCGGGCCGGGTCTCGACGGTCTGCTGCTATCCGACGGACGAAGCTTTGGTTCAGGCGCATGCCGACCTGATCAAGGCCGCCTACGACAAGGCCGGTCGTCCCGGTCCGGCGCGGTTGCTATTCTCGGCGCACGGCTTGCCCGAAAAGGTGATCCTGGCCGGCGATCCCTACCAGCAGCAGATCGAAGCCACGGCGGCGGCGGTCGCCGCCAGGCTGGGCGAGGGCGAGGGCTGGGACTGGCGGGTGACCTATCAGAGCCGGGTCGGTCCGATGAAATGGATTGGCCCCTCGACCGAGGACGAGATCCGCGCCGCCAGCCAGCAGGGCCTGGCCCTGGTCGTGACTCCGATCGCCTTCGTGTCCGAGCACATCGAGACTCTGGTCGAACTGGACCACGAATACCGTCAGGTGGCGTTCGAGAACGGCTGCCCGGTCTATGTCCGCGTGCCGGCGTTGGGCGTCACGCCGGGATTCATCGAGGGCCTAGGTCGCGCCGTCGGGAACGTGCTCGGCGCGCCCGACCGTTTGGTCACCGCCTGCGCCTGGCGCTGCGGCGGGGATCGCACCCAATGTCCGAACAAATCGGGGGCACGCGCATGATGGATTTCCTGGCCGGCCACTTCGACCTGATCCGTGGCCTGCACATCATTTTCGTGATGGCCTGGATCGCCGGCATGCTGATCCTGCCGCGCCTGTTCGTCTACCATATGAAGACCGAGCCCGGCTCGGAGATGGACGCCGTCTTCAAGCTGGCCGAGCTGCGCACCCTGCGGATCATCATCAACCCGGCCATGATCCTGGCCCTGCTGATGGGCCTGTTGCTGGCGATGATCGACACCCAGCGCCTGGGTCACGACTTCTTCCTCAAGCCCTGGGCCCTGACCAAGATCGCGGCCCTGATCTTCCTGTTCGGTTGGCACGGCTTCGTTTCCAAGGCCCGCCGCCAGTTCGCCGCCGGGACCAACGCCCGCTCGGAGAAGTTCTGGCGGATGACCAACGAACTCCCGTTCCTGGCGGCGATCGTCATCGTGCTGTCGGTGACGACCAAGTTCCTGGGCCACTGACATGAGGGTCAACCGGTTTGGCGCGGCGATGGCCGCCTTGGTGCTGACCACCGGCCCAATCGGGGCATGGGCGGCTCCGCGGATCTCGCACGCTCAGCTGGAAGAGATGTTTTCGAACATGCGGGGTTCGGCGGCATGGAACGTCGATGGTCCGCTACTCTGGGGCTATTTCTTCACCAGTCCCGATCGAGCGAAAGTCGATCAGGCCGCCAAGATCCTCGTCGGCCGAGGCTACCGGCTGGTCGAAATCCATCGCGACAGGGGCGTCTGGTGGCTGCACGTCGAGCGCGTTGAACACCATACCGTGGACAGCCTCGACGCCCGTAATGCGGAATTCTACGCCTTCGCCCAAGGCGAGGGGTTGGCGACCTACGACGGAATGGATGTAGGTCCGGTTCCTTAACCTTGCAGCGGCTCCGCTTGACCGGGCGGGCCGCTTGTGGTTCCCATCCAGCAGACGCGGCGCCCAGGCTCCGCGTTCCCGCCTCTTACGGACCGGCGCTCGTCCTGACGCGCCCCCGGAGCCTCTAGCTTCGAAGGTCTGTCCCCCGATCGATACGCGCCGTCGTCATGGCGCGACCCGCTCGCCGCCTTACCGCGACGAGTCCGTTTTAGAACCAAGGCTCGGCTCGCATCCTCGCGGGCCGCGCGACGTTGAGTGTCACCTATGACCGACCAGACCGAAAACCAATCCGAGACCGAAGAGCCCGTCATCGACACGACGGCCGAGGTTTCCAGCGAACCGCAGGACGCGCCCGAAGGCGACGGCGGCGACGACGAATCCGAAGTGGGCGCCACCGTGGCGGCCATGGGCCTGAAGACCATGTCCCTGCAGGAGCTGAAGGAGAAATCCCCGGCCGACCTGCTGGCGTTCGCCGAGACCTTCGAGGTCGAGAACGCCAACTCCATGCGCAAGCAGGACATGATGTTCGCGATCCTGAAGACCCTCGCCGAGGAAGGCGTGGAGATCTCGGGCTCGGGAACGATGGAAGTGGTGCAGGACGGCTTCGGCTTCCTGCGCTCGCCGGAAGCCAACTATCTTCCGGGTCCGGACGATATCTACGTGTCGCCCTCGCAGATCCGCAAGTTCGGCCTGCGCACCGGCGACACCATCGAGGGCGCCATCCGCTCGCCGCGCGAAGGCGAACGCTACTTCGCCCTGACCGGCGTCTCGAAGATCAATTTCGAGAGCCCGGACAACGTCAAGCACAAGGTCCACTTCGACAACCTGACGCCGCTCTATCCTGAAGAGCGCCTGCACATGGAACTGCCCGATCCGACCATCAAGGATCGTTCGGGCCGGGTCATCGACATCGTCGCCCCTCTGGGCAAGGGCCAGCGCTGCCTGATCGTCGCCCCGCCGCGCGTCGGCAAGACGGTGATGCTGCAGAACATCGCCAAGTCCATCGAGACCAACCACCCCGAGTGCTACCTGATCGTCCTGCTGATCGACGAGCGCCCGGAAGAAGTGACCGACATGCAGCGCACGGTGAAGGGCGAGGTCATCGCCTCGACCTTCGACGAGCCGGCGACCCGCCACGTGCAGGTGGCCGAGATGGTCATCGAAAAGGCCAAGCGCCTGGTCGAGCACAAGCGCGACGTCGTCATCCTGCTGGACTCGGTCACGCGTCTGGGCCGCGCCTACAACACCACCGTCCCGTCGTCGGGCAAGGTTCTGACCGGCGGTGTCGACGCCAACGCCCTGCAGCGCCCCAAGCGCTTCTTCGGCGCCGCGCGGAACGTGGAGGAGGGCGGCTCGCTCTCGATCATCGCCACCGCCCTGATCGACACCGGCAGCCGGATGGACGAGGTGATCTTCGAAGAGTTCAAGGGCACCGGTAACTCGGAAATCGTCCTGGACCGCAAGGTCGCTGACAAGCGCATCTTCCCGGCCATCGACGTGCTGAAGTCCGGCACCCGCAAGGAAGAGCTGATCACTCCGCGCGACCAGCTGCAGAAGACCTACGTCCTGCGCCGCATCCTCAACCCGATGGGCGCTTCGGACGCCATCGAGTTCCTGTTGGAGAAGATGCGCCAGTCGAAGACGAACGGCGATTTCTTCCAGAGCATGAACACTTAAGCTTGGTGTTTCACGTGAAACACGAAGGGCGGCTGGAGAGATCCAGCCGCCCTTTTTCATGCGGTGGGGACAAGCGGGTGTGATCCCACGCGAATCTGGCTGTGAGCGAGGTGGGGAGGCGCGAAGCGGTCCGGGCCCAGCCCGGATGACCGTGAGTTTGAAAGTGCGTTTCGGCTAGACCCGTCCGCTCCGCGAAACCGTTCTTCTCAAGGGACGGCGATTGAGGGCCTGTTTCATCCCGATCGACGTTTCCCCTCAGGCGGGCAGGATCAAAGTCACCCGGAAGGGGCCGTCGGCGACTCCGACTGATCCTCGAACAGGCCGGTTTGAACTTTCCAGCCCCGTCAACCCGCGCAGATCCCGGCGAGGTTTCGTTGGGTCCCGGATCTATCCACGAACAGACCCACAACCTGCCTCGCGCAAGGCGCTGCGCGGCCCCGCTCGGTTCCATCTCCATCGCCTGCTTGGGCCGGTACCAAGAGCCCTCCCCGTGATGGAGACGGGATTATTGTGCGGGAGGTTTGAGGGCTGGCGCGTTGGTGACGCTGATTATTTTCAGGGTGTTGAAAGGGCTGGGATTTCTCTCCGCCGTGGCGGGGATAGAGCGCCGTCTATCCCCGCGAGCGGGCCCAAGCGGCTGGATCTACGGAATCAGCAACGTCGCCCCGGTTGTCCGCCGTCCCTCCAGAGCCTCATGGGCCGCTCTGGCCTGCGCCAGCGGAAACGTCTGCCCGACCTCGATCTTCACCGCGCCGGATTCCAGCACCGCGAACAGGGCCGCCGCGCTCTCGTCCAGCTCGGCGGTGGTGGCGATGTAGTCGAACAGACGAGGCCGGGTGACGAACAGCGATTTGCCCGACAACTCCAGCGGCGCGAACGGCGGCACGGGCCCGGAGGCGTTGCCGAACGTGACCAACACGCCGCGCCGGCCCAGGCTCTTGAAGCTGGCCTCGAAGGTGTCCTTGCCGACCCCGTCATAGGCGACGGCCACGCCTTGACCGCTCGTGATCTCCAGAACCCGAGCCGCGACGTCTTCCTCGCCGTAGAGGATCACATGGTCGGCGCCGTGGTCGCGGGCCATGACGGCTTTGGCCTCCGAGCCGACCGTGGCGATCACGGTCGCGCCCAGGGCCTTGGCCCATTGCACCAGGATCGAACCCACCCCGCCGGCGGCGGCATGGATCAGCACGGTCTGACCCGGTTCGACCGTATGGCAGCGGCGAACGAGAAACTCGGCGGTCATACCCTTGAGCAGCACGGCCGCGGCGGTCTCGAGACTGACGCCTTCCGGGACCTTCACGGCGCGATCGGCCGGGACCACGGCGGCTTCGGCATAGGCGCCGAGCGTGCCGTTATAGGCGACGCGGTCACCGGCCTTGAACCGGGTGACGCCTTCGCCCAGCGCCTCGACGACGCCCGCCGCCTCCAGGCCCAGCACCGCCGGCATCTTCATCGGGTAGAGGCCGGAGCGATGATAGGTGTCGATGAAGTTCAGGCCCACGGCCTGATGCCGGACCAGGATCTGACCGGGAGCGGGTGAGGGGACGGGCAGGTCGACGATCTCGAGCACCTCGGGGCCGCCGGTCCGGACGGCTTGTATGGCCAGCATGACGGTCAGCCCAGGTTGGACTTGAAGAAGGCCAGGCTGCGGCCGTTGGCCTTACCGGCGTCGGCCGCGTCATAGTGCGATCCGCCCACGCGGGCGAAGGCGTGGTCACGCCCGGGATAGGTGTGGATCTGGATCTGCGGATGTTCCTTCAGCGCATCGAGGATGACCTTCTGGGCCTCCTTCGGCACGAACTGGTCCTCCTCGGCGATGTGCATCAGCAAGGGCCGCGCCAGCTTCTCGGCCTCGGGCACGTGCTTCTCGATGCCGACGCCATAGTAGGAGATGCTGGCGTCCGCGTCGGTGCGGGTGGCCGTCAGGAAGGCCAGCAGGCCGCCGAGGCAATAGCCCACCGCGCCGACCTTGCCGCTGACGCCGGGTAGGACGCGGGCGGCGGCGATGGTCGCGGCGATGTCCGAAACGCCGGCGTCGACGTCGAAGGCGTTGAAGAGCTCAAAGGCTCGCTTCCACTCTGCTTCGCTCTGGTCGGTGATGTCGATACCGGGTTCGATGCGCCAGAAGAGATCGGGGCAGATGGCCACGAAACCTTGGTCGGCCAGGGCGTCGCAGACATCGCGCATCACCTTGTTGACGCCGAAGATCTCCTGGATGACGACGATGGCCGGCGCGGAGGCGGCCGACGGACGCGCCACATAGGCGGAGAAGGCGCCGTCGGGCGTGGTGATCGTGAGGGTCTCGCTCATTGGGGCGCTCCGTATCGATAGGGATCTTGCGGCGTCGATGGGACTTTCGACCGAAGCGCTCTAACGTGCGCCGGTGCGGTCGAGGCATAACAACATCGTGCTTCCACGGCAGGGAACCCCAGATCATGAAGATGACCATTGAGATTGACTGCACGCCGGTGGAAGCCCGCGCCTTCCTGGGCCTACCCGATGTGAGCAGCCTGAACGAGCATCTGGTCAAGGAAATGCAGGATCGCATGACCTCCAACATGGCCATGCTGGCGCCGGAAGAGCTGATGAAGAACTGGATGGCGTTCGGAGCGGGAGCCCAGGATCAGTTCCGCAAGCTGATGACGGCGGCCGCCGGCGCGGCGGTCAGCGGCATGGGCGGCAAGTCGGAATGAACGACACGATCTACGCGCCGGCCACGGGCGCGGGCAGGGCGGCCGTCGCGGTCATCCGGATCTCCGGTCCGCGCGCCAGCGAGGCGGTGCGGGATCTGGCGGGCGCCGTGCCCCAACCGCGCCGGGCGGTCCTGCGCCAGCTGACCCATCAGGGCGTGCCCCTGGACGACGCCTTGGTCGTCTGGTTCGAAGGGCCTGCCAGCTACACCGGCGAGGACTCCGCGGAGTTTCACGTGCACGGCGGCCGCGCGGTGGTCGAGGCGGTGCTGCAGGCCCTGGCGGACAACGGCCTTCGCCTGGCCGAGCCGGGCGAGTTCACGCGCCGAGCCTTCGAGAACGGCAAGCTGGACCTGACCCAGGCCGAAGGCGTGGCCGACCTGGTCGACGCCGAAACCGAGGCCCAACGCCGCCAGGCGCTCGGCCAGCTCGGCGGCGCGCTGAGCGAACGATACGATACCTGGCGAGGCATGCTGGTTCAGGCGCTGGCCATGCTGGAGGCGGCGGTCGACTTTCCCGATGAAGAGCTTCCCGAGGATGTGGCCGCGCGCGCTCGACCAGGCCTGGAGGCTCTGGAGGCTGAGATCGCCACCGCGCTGGAGGATGCTTCACGGGGTCGGCGGGTGCGGGATGGGTTCCGGATCGCTCTGGTGGGCGCGCCCAACGCCGGCAAGAGCACCTTGCTCAACGCCATGGTCGAGCGTGATGCGGCCATCGTCACTTCAACTCCCGGGACGACGCGAGACATCATCGAGGTTCCGCTGACCCTGGGCGGCTACAAGACCTTGCTCGCGGACACCGCCGGCCTGCGCGAAACCGAGGACGCCATCGAAGCCGAAGGCGTGCGCCGGGCGAGGGCCTGGGCGGCCGACGCCGATCTGCGTCTCTGGGTGGTCGATGCGGCCATGTTCCACGTGAAACAGAACAACGAGCTGTCCGTGCTGCGGTCCGGCGACTGGGCGGTGATCAACAAGATCGATCTCGTCGACGCATACCGCTTGGAAGAGCTGCGCGAGATCCTGGCGGCTCAGGGGCTGAAGGTCGTCGAACTGGCGGCCCGCAAGCCCGGCGGTGCGGAGGAGGCGAGGGCGGCTCTGACGGCGCATGTCGTCGACGCTCTGTCAGGCGCGGAGTTTCCGGCCGCCACCCGCATTCGCCACGCCGAGAGTTTGGCCGAGGCCCGCACCTATCTTCAGCGCGCCCTTTCTGACGTTGGCCTGGAGGTCGAACTGGCGGCGGAGGACGTCCGCTTGGCCGCTCGATCCCTGTCGCGGATCACGGGCCGTATTGATCCCGAGGATGTGCTCGATCGAGTGTTTTCAAGCTTCTGCATCGGGAAGTGATGTTTCACGTGAAACATCGGCTTGAATTGTCCACAGGCTGATCACAGATGTCTCGGGCGTGTTTCACGTGAAACACCGGAGTCCGACTCGCCGATCCGGGGAGTTCCACGTATAAGGCTAACCACGCCCCCGCCGAGACGTCCAAGTCGCGATGGGGGCGTTCGCATTGAGGCGCGCAGCTTGTCCAACACTTGGGATGTCATTGTCATCGGCGGCGGTCACGCCGGCTGCGAGGCCGCCGCCGCGTCGGCCCGCGCCGGCGCGCGGACCCTGCTGCTGACCCACAAGCGCGAGACCGTCGGTGAGATGTCGTGCAACCCGGCCATCGGCGGCCTGGGTAAGGGCCATCTGGTCCGCGAGATCGACGCCCTGGACGGCTTGATGGGCCGGATCGGCGATAAGGCCGGCATCCAATATCGTCTTCTGAACCGCTCAAAGGGCCCCGCCGTGCGTGGTCCCCGTTCGCAGATTGATCGCAAGCTCTATCGCGAAGCCATGCAGGCCGAGCTGTTCGCCTATCCGAACCTTGATGTCGTCGCCGCGGCGGTGGAAGACCTGATCGTCGAGGATGGCGTGGTGGCCGGCGTGATCGACGGGGAGGGCGGCGTCTACCGCGCTTCACGTGTGATCCTGACCACCGGCACCTTCCTGAAAGGCGTCATCCACCAGGGCGAGACCCGCACCCCCGCCGGCCGTGTCGGCGACGCGCCGTCGATCGGCCTGTCGGATCGGCTCTACGCCCTGGGCTTCGACATGGGCCGCCTGAAGACCGGCACGCCCGCCCGCCTGAGCGGCAAGACCATCGCCTGGGATCGCCTGGAGATGCAGGCCGCCGACGCCCAGCCCGAGCCGTTCTCGTTCCTGACGTCCCACGTGGATGTGCCGCAGATCCAATGCGGCATCACCTACACCACGGCCGAGACCCACAAGATCATCGCCGAGCGCCTGGGCGAGTCGGCGGTCTATGGCGGCCGCGCCACGGGGATCGGCCCGCGCTATTGTCCGTCGATCGAGGACAAGGTCGTCCGCTTCGCCGACAAGACCAGTCACCAGGTGTTCCTGGAGCCCGAAGGCCTGGACGACGACTCGGTCTATCCGAACGGCGTCTCGACCTCGGTCTCGGCCGAAACCCAGCTCTTGTTCCTGCGCACCATGCCGGGCCTCGAGAACGTCGAGGTCATCCGGTACGGCTATGCGATCGAGTATGACTACGTCGATCCGCGCGAGCTCTACCCGACGCTGGAGACCAAGCGCCTGCCGGGGCTCTACCTGGCGGGTCAGATCAACGGCACGACGGGTTATGAGGAAGCCGGCGCTCAAGGCTTGATGGCCGGACTCAATGCGGCGCTGGCGGCGCAGGGCAGGGAGCCCGCCGTTTTCGCTCGCGACGAGGCCTATATCGGCGTGATGATCGACGACCTGGTCACCCGGGGCGTCACCGAACCCTATCGAATGTTCACCAGCCGGGCCGAGTTCCGCCTGATCCTGCGGGCCGACAACGCCGACCAGCGGCTGACCGACAAGGGCCTGGCCCTGGGCGTGGTGGGCGAGGTTCGCGCCGAAGCCTGGGCCGCCAAGAAGACCGAGCTGGAAGCCGTCCGCGCCTTCGCCCGCTCGGTGACCCTGACCCCGGCCGAAGCCAATCGCGCCGGCTTCAAGGTCAATCACGACGGTCAGCGCCGCGACGTCCTAGCCATGCTGGCCCTGCCTGACGTCACGCTCGACGGCCTGACCACGGTATGGCCGGAGATTTCCACGTGGAGCCCGATGGCCCGCGAGCAGATCGAGATCGAAGCCGCCTATGCAGGCTATCTCGATCGCCAACGCAACGACGCCGAAGCCTTCCGCAAGGAAGAGGATCTGCGCCTGCCGGCCGACCTCGACTACGCCCTGGTCGGCAGCCTGTCGAACGAAGTGCGCGAGAAGCTGACCCGCGTGAAGCCCCTGACTCTGGGCCAGGCGGCCCGGATCGAAGGCGTGACGCCTGGCGCCTTGACGGCGCTGTTGGCGCATGTTCGTCGCGCGAAGGCCGCCTGATGTCCACCGCCGCCGCGCCCTTGGTGATCGAGGATCTTGACCCCGTCGACGCGACGGCCTTCCAGCGGCTGACGGGCTG
The DNA here is from genome assembly GCF_011045195.1 of Caulobacter soli. Taxonomy (GTDB): domain Bacteria; phylum Pseudomonadota; class Alphaproteobacteria; order Caulobacterales; family Caulobacteraceae; genus Caulobacter; species Caulobacter soli. The sequence goes on from NZ_CP049199.1 coordinate 5,203,790, forward strand.
CACCGACGCGCAGCTGGCCGATCTGACACGGTTCCAGGCCCTGCTGGCCGAGTGGAACGAAGTGATGAACCTGGTGGGTCCGGCGACGATCGCCACTTACTGGAACCGTCACGCCTGGGACAGCGCCCAGCTTCTGCAGCTGGCCCCGGACGCCAAGACCTGGGCCGACCTGGGCGCCGGCGCCGGCCTGCCCGGCGTGGTGCTGGCGATCCTGTTGAAGGACACGCCCGGAGCCAAGGTCCACCTGGTCGAGAGCATGGCCAAGCGCTGCAAGTTCCTGCGCGTCGCCGTCGATGCGCTGGGACTGCCCGCCGAGATCCACAACGTCCGGGCCGAAGAGCTGGACCTGAAGGTCGACGTCGTCACCGCCCGGGCCTGCGCGCCGATGGTCAGACTGCTGGGCTATGCCCAGCCCTACCTCAAGCGCGGCGCGACCGCCTGGTTCCTGAAGGGACAAGATGTCGCGACGGAGCTGGCCGAGGCCGCCACATATTGGAAATTCGAGTCGACCCTGCGGCCGTCGTTGAGCGACCCGCGAGGCCAGATCGTGCAAGTGAAGGGGCTTAAGAGTGTCCGTAAAGTCTGACCAACCGCTGCGCGTTCTCGCCATCGCCAACCAGAAGGGCGGGGTGGGCAAGACCACGACCGCGATCAATCTGGGCACCGCCCTGGCGGCCTGCGGCGAGCGCGTGCTGCTGATCGACGCCGACCCGCAGGGCAACTGCTCGACGGGCCTGGGCATCACCCGCCTGCAGCGCCGCACGACGCTCTACGACGTGCTGATGGGCGAGGCCCCGGTGGTCGACGCCGCGGTCAAGACCGAGCTGCCGGGCCTGGACGTGATCCCGGCCGACGCCGACCTGTCGGGCGTCGAGATCGAACTGGGCCAGCAGGCGCGGCGCTCGTACCGCCTGCGCGATGCGCTTGAGCCGCTGCGCGCCAACGGCCCCTACACCTATGTGCTGATCGACTGCCCGCCGTCGCTGAACGTGCTGACCGTCAACGCCATGACCGCCGCCGACGCGGTGTTCGTGCCGCTGCAGTGCGAGTTCTTCGCCCTGGAGGGTCTGACCCAGTTGATGCGCACCATCGAGCGGGTGCGCGGGAGCCTCAATCCGAAGCTGGAAATCCAGGGCGTGGTGCTGACCATGTACGATCGCCGTAACAGCCTGTCGGACCAGGTGGCCAAGGATGTCCGGGAGCACTTTGGCGACAAGGTCTATGACGCGGTCATACCGCGTAACGTCCGAGTGTCCGAGGCGCCGTCCTTCGGTAAGCCCGTGCTGCTCTACGATCTGAAATGCGCGGGTAGCCAGGCCTACCTGCGCCTGGCGCGCGAAGTGATCAGCCGCGAAAAGTCCAGGCTGGCCCAGGCGGCCTAGAGCCCGTCTGAGGATAACCATCCAAGTCATTGTCGAAATTGAGTGTTGAGCGCGTGAGGGAGTCGGTCGTGGTGGGAGAGCCGGGAATGTCTGAAGGTCGTCGTGGGTTGGGTCGCGGGCTTTCCGCCTTGCTCGGCGAGGTCGATTCCGCTCCCGCTCAGGCGCCCGGTGATACCGTGGCCGGCTCGCGCGAGGCGCCGATCGAGCTGGTACGACGCAATCCCGATCAGCCTCGCCGGACCTTCCGCGAGGAAGACTTGGTAGAACTTTCGGATTCGATCCGGGAGAAGGGCGTCCTGCAGCCGATCCTGGTCCGCCCCGCCCCGGGCGCGGCGGGCGAGTACCAGATCGTCGCCGGCGAGCGCCGCTGGCGAGCGGCCCAGCGGGCCGGCCTGAAGACCATCCCGATCATGGTCCGCGAACTCGACGACCTGGCCGTGCTCGAGATCGGCATCATCGAGAACGTCCAGCGCGCCGACCTCAACGCCATTGAAGAGGCGCTGAGCTACAAGGTGCTGATCGAGAAGTTCGGCCAGACCCAGGAAATGATCGCCCAGACCGTGGGCAAGAGCCGCAGCCATGTGGCCAACACCCTGCGCCTGCTGTCGCTGCCGGACTCGGTCCAGCACTACGTCACCTCGGGCGAGATGACCGCCGGCCATGCTCGCGCCATCGCCAACGTTCCGGATCCGGCCGCCCTGGCGCGCGAAGTCATCGACAAGGGCCTGTCGGTCCGCGACGCCGAGGCCCTGGCCCGTCGCGCGCCGAACGCCGACGGCGAAGCCCGCGCCAAGTCGGGCGGCGGTCGTGCTCCGAAATCGAAGGACACCGACACCCAGTCCCTGGAAGCGGATCTGTCGTCGCTGCTAGGCCTCGATGTCGAGATCGACGATCGCGGCGGCGCCGGCGCCCTGACCATTCGCTACGCCACGCTCGAACAACTGGACGATCTCTGCAATCGCCTGACGCGGGGCGCCTGAGGCCGTTTCGGAGGGTCTTCTGTCGCGCACAGAAGGCGGCTCGACCGTGTCCCTGGTCGAGCTGTTCGTCAGAATCGAGCCTGACGAAGCGTCGATTTTCGGACAAGCGGCTGAAAAATAACTGAAAACGCCGAATTCGGCTCTGAATTCGGTCGCGCCGTTCCAAGGTCGGAATCGATAGATTCCTGTGGATGAAGTGATCGGCGGTTTGACGAATCCTCGGCGTACCGGTCCGGACGGCGAACTCGCGTCTAGAGACCGAGCCGGCGCGCCTTGCCGGCGATCTGCAGGGCCAGGCGCTCGGAGATCAGTTGGTCGGGCGAGCCGGAGGTCTTGCACGCCTTGTCGGCGGCCAGCACCTCGGCCTGGACCACCAGCAGCTGGTCCAGGGTCCAGGCCCGGGCCTGACGCAGGAACTCGCGCTCGCTCTTCCAGAACACGCCCGAGGCCTTGGCCGCGGCCGCCAGGTCGATCCCGTTCTTGTGCAGGGTCAGGGTACGGCGCAGGCGGCCCAGGTGGTAGCCCATGGCGCGCACGGCGGCGGGCCCGCCTTCGCCCTCGGCGGCGGCGCGACGCAGGCCGGCCTGGGCGGGACCCACGCGACCACCGAAAGCGTCGATGGCGGCGTCGCCCAGGGAAGCCTCGGGCTCGACACCCAGGAAGTCGGTCAGGTCGGCGGGGGTGGCCACCACGCCGCTGCCCGGACCCAGGAACAGCGCCAGGCGTTCGATCTCGGCGCGGGCCACGCCGCGCTCCTTGGGCAGGCGCGAGACGAACAGGTCCAGGGCCTCGCCGTTCAGGCTGACCTTGTCCTTGGCGAGGGTCTCGCGGGCCAGGCGGGCCAGGTCGCCGGCCTCGTCCTCGTAGCAGGGGATCACGGCGGCGCCGTTGGCCTTCTCGGCGACCTTGCGCAGGGTCGAGTCTCGGCCCAGGACGCCGGCCTCGATCAGGAAGAAGGCGTCGGGGTTCAGCTGGCCCTCGACGTGACGGGTGAGCGCCTCGGCGGCCTGCTTGTCCGGCCCGCTCTTCTCGCCGCTCAGGCGCAGGCGCACCAGGCGACGGCCGCCCATCATCGACAGGGCCGAAAGCTCGTCCTCGAGCTTGCCGGCCTGGCTGTCCAGATCGCCTTCGGTCAGCTGGGCGGTGTCGAACGGGTCGTCGGGGCGCGCGAACAGCTTGTTGACCAGCTGGTCGGCGCGATCGCGCACCACGCCGCGATCGCGGCCATAGATGACCACGGCGCGGATATCGGCGGCCGGATCCCGCAGGAAGCGTTCGATGTCCGGTCGTTTCGACAGGATCATGGCGATAGGGCCCTAGGCTTTGGGCTGGGCCTTGCCCGCGAGCCAGGTGGCCAGTTCCAGCTGGATCCGGCGAGCCAGTTCGGTCGCGGCGCGTTCCTGGCTGTCCTGCTGGGCGGCGATGGAGGCGTAGGGCTGGTCGGCCGAGTCGTAGGTCACCGTCGTGTTGGTGGATCCCGAGCGCAGCTGTTGGCCGGTCTTGATATCCAGCAGCCGCCAGTTGGCCGTCAGGCTCAACTCGTAGCGGTTGGCGACATTGTCGACGCGAACGCCGCGCGCATAGCGGATCTCATTGATGGTGTAGACCAGGCGGTAGGTGGGCAGCAGGTTGACGTCGCGCGCCAGGGCGTCGTCCAGCTTCTCGCGCAGCAGATAGCCCGAGCGGCCACTGGCGGCGACCACCTCGATCGAGCCAAGCCCCTTGGTGACCGTCTGGGAGCCGTACAGCGGGGTGAAGCCGCAGGCCGACAGGCCCAGGGCTCCAATGGCCAGAAGAGGGGCCAGGAGAGCGGCGGGAAGGGTCTTGGAGAGCGAAAAGCGCTTCATGGATCAGCCGGCCACGATGTTGACGATACGGTCTTTCACCACGATCACCTTCCGAACGGTCAGGCCCTCAAGGTGGCCCAGCACGGCGGCGTCCGCCAGAGCGATTTTCTCGACCTCGGCTTCGGGCGTGCCGGCCTTGACCTTGATCTCGCCGCGACGCTTGCCGTTGATCTGGATCGGCAGCACGCGTTCGTCGTCGGCCGCCAGGGCGGCGTCGGCCTTGGGCCAGGGCGCGTCGACGACCATGCCGGCCTTGCCCAGGTGCGCCCAGGCTTCTTCGGCCAGGTGAGGCGTGAAGGGCGAGATCAGGCGAGCCAGGATCTCCAGGGCCTCGGCGCGGGCCGCCAGGACGCCTTGCGAAGCGCCCTCCGCAGGCGCGGCCTTCAGCATGTTCAGGAACTCGTACAGGCGCGCCACGCCGCTGTTGAAGCGGAAGCCCTCGATCGAGTCCGTCACGAAGCCGATCAGGCGGTGGGCGCCCTTGCGCAGGGCCACGGCGGCCGCGTCGGTCTCGTCATGGGCGAAATCGCCGGCCGGCTGGCTTTCGAACTCGTTCCAGACCCGGTGGGTGAAGCGCCAGGAGCCCTCGACGCCGCTGTTGGTCCACTGCACATCGCGCTCGGGCGGGCTGTCGCTCATCACGAACAGGCGCGCGGCGTCGACGCCGTAGGCCTCGAAGATGTCCTCGGGGGCGACGACGTTCTTCTTGGACTTCGACATCTTCTCGATGTCGCCGATGGTGATCGGCTCTCCGGTCGTGGCGTGGGCGGCGGTGCGCGTATTGCCCTCGACCGTGATGCGGATGTCCGAAGGCTCGACCCACTCGCCGGCGGCGTTCTTGTAGGCCTCGTGGGTGACCATGCCTTGGGTGAACAGGCCGGCGAACGGCTCTTCGACCGACAGCAGGCCCTCGTCCTTCAGGGCGCGGGTGATGAAGCGGGCGTACAGCAGGTGCAGCACCGCGTGCTCGACCCCGCCGATATACTGGTCGACGGCCATCCAGTGATCGGCGGCGTCCTTGCTGATCGGCTCGGCGGCGGTCGGGTCGGTGAAGCGGGCGAAATACCAGCTGCTGTCCACGAAGGTGTCCAGCGTGTCGGTTTCGCGCTCGGCCTTGCCGCCGCAGCTGGGGCAGGTGGTGTGGCGCCAGGTCGGGTGGCGCAACAGCGGGTTGCCCGGCTTGTCGAAGGCCACGTCGTCGGGCAGCACCACCGGCAGCTGGTCTTCCGGCACGCCCACCGGCCCACAGGCCTCGCAGTGGATGACCGGGATCGGGCAACCCCAATAGCGCTGGCGCGAGACGCCCCAGTCGCGCAGGCGGTAGACGGTCGCGCCCTGGCCCTGGTTCAGGGCCTCGATGCGGTTCACCGCCTCGGTCTTGGCGGCCTCGATGTCCAGGCCGTCCAGGAATTCGGAATTGAAGATCGCGCCGGGGCCGACATAGGCCTCCTTGCCGACGTTGAACGTCGCGGCGTCCTCGCCCGGCGGCAGGACCACAGGCTTGACCGGCAGGTCGTACTTGCGGGCGAAGTCCAGGTCGCGCTGGTCGTGGGCCGGGCAGGCGAAGATCGCGCCCGTGCCGTAGTCCATCAGGATGAAGTTGGCGATCCACACCGGCAGGGTCAGGGTCGGATCCAGCGGATGGACGACGCGCAGGCCAGTGTCGCGACCCAGCTTCTCGGCGCCCTCGATGTCGGCCTCGGACGTGCCGCCCTTGCGGCATTCGGCGACGAAGGCGGCCACGGCCGGGTCGGCCGCCGCCAGCTGCTCGGCCAGCGGATGCTCGGGGGCGACGCCCACGAAGCTGGCGCCGAACAGGGTGTCGGGGCGGGTGGTGTAGACTTCCAGGCCGTCAGCGTGACCGGCAGGCGCCTCGCCGTCGAACTTGAAGGTGAACCGCAGGCCCTTGGACCGGCCGATCCAGTTCTCCTGCATGATCCGGACCTTCTCGGGCCAGCGATCCAGGGTCTTGAGGCCGTCGATCAGGGCGTCGGCGTAGTCGGTGATCCGCAGGAACCACTGGGTCAGCTTGCGCTTCTCCACGGTCGCGCCCGAGCGCCAGCCCTTGCCGTCGATCACCTGCTCGTTGGCCAGGACGGTCATGTCGACCGGATCCCAGTTGACCGAGGCTTCCTTGCGATAGACCAGGCCGCGCTTCAGCAGACGCAGGAACCAGGCCTGCTGCTTGCCGTAATATTCCGGGTCGCAGGTGGCGAACTCGCGCGACCAGTCGACCGACAGGCCCAGGGCCTTCAACTGTTCGCGCATGGCGGCGATGTTGTCGTAGGTCCAGCCCTTGGGGTGGACGCCGCGCTCCATGGCCGCGTTCTCGGCTGGCATGCCGAAGGCGTCCCAGCCCATAGGGTGCAGCACGTTGAAGCCCTGGGCGCGCTTGTAGCGGGCCACGACGTCGCCCATGGCGTAGTTGCGCACATGGCCCATGTGGATGCGCCCCGACGGATAGGGGAACATCTCGAGCACGTAGTACTTCGGACGCGCGTCGGGAGTGATCGGCGTCAGGAAGGTATTGGCGGTCGCCCAGGCGGCGCGCCACTTCGGCTCGGTGTCTTTGGGATTGTAGCGGGCCATGAAACCAGACTGTTCGTGCGGGATCGCGCGGTCGGCGCAATCCGCGGAAGTCTTAAGCGGTTTGGGCCCAGGCGCGTTCAAAAAAAGGGGGGCGCGCTTCTAAAAGTGCGAACGGGAGCCTTTTGTCACGCGGACAAAGGGCTCCCGCGAAGAACCAGGGAAAACCCTAGTTCTTGATGTTGGAAAGTCGAAGCTGACGGGCGCGGGTCAGGATAGCGTTCTCGATGTCGGTCGCCGTCTGCTCGGTCGCGGCCGTGTCGGTCCAGGTCCCGCTGGCGTCCTTGACCTGCTTGAAGATCGTGACGTTCAGGCCGTCGGCCCGCAGGCGGGTGTCCAGGATGTAGACGGTCGCCTTGAAGCGCTCGTCCGGCTTTTCCGGATTGGTGTACCAGTCGGTGACGATCACGCCGCCGTACGGGTCGGCCGAGGCCAGGGGCATGAAGGCCAGGGTGTCCAGGCTCGCGCGCCACAGGAAGCCGTTGACGCCGATCGAGCCGGGTTGCGACGTGGACTTGCCGCCACCGCCGCCGCGACCCTTGAAGGGATTGAACCCGGGCTCATTGTCCTGGCTGGTGAAGGTGCCACCGCCCTTATTGCCGCCGCAGGCGGAAACCCCGGTCAGAACGGTCAACGCCAGAACGCCAGCGGCGACGCCGCGCAACACCGACCCACGCTCAAACGCCATAGTACCTCGCTCCAATGTCTCGCCGACGCGTTCGCGCATCTCTGGCGCGCCCCCGCAGCCGGAGCCGGTCTATAGCATGGTCGCGCTGCGTCAAAACAGGAATCGCGTGGCAGGACCGCCACAGGCGCCGCTTGAATCGACTCCTGCGACGCCAAGCGTAATCCAACGGCGGTTGACCGCGTTGTACTAGGACCTTTAATCGAAGTTCAGGGACCCCGTTCCTATATAGGGTTTGACTCTATCGAGGCGCGGGTTGGGGATTGGGTTCGAGTAACATGTTCGCCGCACGGTATTTCATGGCAGGGGCCGCCGCGCTGATCCTCACGGGATCGGCTACGGGAGCCTATGCCCAGAGCAAGCCGCGCACGACCTCGCCCGACTTCGCCGTCAAGAGCGACTTCAGCAATCCGACCCCGATCGCCCCGTTCAACCCCACCCAAGGCCCGAAGAAGTCCCTGAAGTGGGACGACAAGAAGGGCAAGTGGGGCCTCAAGCTGGATCTGGATCAGCCGGCCAACCGCGAACTCGAAGCTCATGACGTTCAGGCCGGGGCCTACTACAGCGTCACCCCGTCGATCCGCGTCGGCGGCGCCGTGGCCCTGGGCGAGCAGAACCCCGCCCTGGCCGCCCGCAAGAACGAAATCCAGGAGCCCGCGCCGCGGGTGAAGCTGGAAACCGCGTTCAAGTTCTAGGATCGGCCTAGGCGTTCAGCGCCTCGACCGCCGCGATCCCGACAATTCCCATGTCCACAAGTTGCTCCGCCGTGCCCGCGCGCACGCCGCCCAGCGCGTAGACCGGCGTTTCCAACGCCTCGACGATCCTTTTCAGGCTCTCCACGCCTAGTGGCGCGCCCGCCGAGGGACTGCGGCTGGGAAAGATTGGCGACACCACCAGCGCGTCCGCGCCCGCCGCCGCGCCGGCCAGGGCCGCGGCCAGGTCGTGAGCGGCGGTTGTGATCAGCCACCCTGGATGAGCGGGCCGTAGATCCAGCGCCTGGGCGGCCAAGCGTTCGGGCAAGTGCAGGCCGTCGGCCTGGATGTCCAAGGCCAGGGCGGCATCCGCTCCAACCAGCAGCATCAGGCCGCGCCGTCGGGTGATTTCCCGCAGCCGCCCGCCTTGCTCCGCCGCATCGGCCGCGCCGAACGCCCTGAACACCACGGCCGCGCCGGCCGGCAGGCGCTCGGCGACCGCTTCCGGATCGGGCGTCCGTTGGGGATCGGTGAAGAACAGCAGGTTCGGCAGCGGCTTTCCGCGCACCAGCCATGGGCGAAGGCGCGCCGCCGTTCTAGACAGGGTTTCCATCTCGCTGATCGTCTGTTTCGAGCCCATGTCCCCGGAATCTCTCTCCACCTACGCCTCGATCCAATCCCGCATCCGCGCAGCCGCCCTGGCCGCCGGCCGCCCGGCCGACGCGGTCACCCTGGTGGCGGTGTCCAAGCTGCAGCCCTGGGACCATATCGCGCCCATTCTCGACGCGGGCCAGCGGGTGTTCGGAGAAAATCGCGTCCAGGAGGCCATGGGCCGCTGGAGCGAGCGCCGGGCGCGGATCGAGCTGCGCCTGATCGGGCCCCTGCAGAGCAACAAGGCGCGCGACGCCGTGGCCTTCTTCGACGTGATCGAGAGCTTGGACCGCGAGAAGCTGGCCCGGGTGCTGGCCGACGAGGTCCAGGCCCAGGGCCGGGCGCCGCGGCTGTTCGTCCAGGTCAACACCGGGGAAGAGCCGCAGAAGGCCGGGGTGCACCCCGGTGAGGCCGACGGCTTCATCGCCCTGTGCCGGGGCCTGGACCTGCCCGTGGAAGGCCTGATGTGCATTCCGCCGGCCGATCTCGATCCCGCCCCGCATTTCCGCCTGCTGGGCGAGATCGCGGCCCGCAACGGGCTTTCGAGGCTGTCGATGGGCATGAGCGACGATTTCGAGACCGCCATCGCCTGCGGGGCGACCTCCGTGCGGGTAGGATCGGCCCTGTTCGGTTCGCGCGCCTAGCTGGCCGCGATCTCCACCGCGTCGCCGGGCCTGGCCACCGCCAGCAGCGCCTCCACGTCGGCCCGGGCCAGGGCCACGCAGCCCTCGGTGCCGACATAGCCGTCGCGCGCCAGGTGCAGGAAGATCGCCGAGCCCATCCCCGAAACCGGCGGGTCGTCGTTATGACCCAGCACCACCACCAGGTCATAGACGGAATCGTCGCGCCACAGCCGCTCGGCGCTGGCGGGGTAGGGCAGTTTGACCGGCTGGTTGTAGGCCGGATCGTCCGACGCGTCGCACCAGCCGTCATCCGGCGCGATCGGCTGGGTCGGCAAGGCCGTCGCCGGGCCGTTCGGATAGACGTCGGGCCGATAGAGCACGCGGCGGATCGGCCAGACGCCCGTCGGACTGCGGTTGTCGCCCTCGCGCTTGTCGGCGCCGGCGATCACCCCGGCCTTGCCCAGGGCGGCCCGGGTGGAGGTCCTGTCCCAGCTGATCTGGCCATCCCAGGCGTTCGGACCGTCGGGGCGGGCGCGAAAGATCGTCAAGACGGTCTCCAGGGACGTGGCGTCGCGCCAAGTCGAGAACCGCCTTGGCGCCAGGGGCCGCAGCGGTGCATGTTCGCGTTCATGGCGCAACGCAAAACCCTTCTCCTGGTCGACGACGACGATGATCTGCGCGGAGCTCTGGCCGAGCAGCTCGCCCTCCACGAGGAGTTCGCGGTCGCGGAAGCTCCCACGGCCGGCGAGGGCGTGCGGATGGCCAAGGAACTCAAGCCGGATCTCGTCCTGCTGGACGTCGACCTGCCCGACATGGACGGTCGCGAGGCTTGCCGCCTGATGCGCAAGAACGGAGTCACCGCGCCGGTGATCATGCTGACGGCGGCGGCCAGCGACAGCGACACCATCCTGGGCCTGGAATCCGGCGCCAACGACTATGTGACCAAGCCCTTCCGCTTCGGCGTGCTGCTGGCCCGCATCCGCGCCCAGCTGCGCAGCTACGAAGCCTCGGAAGACGCTCTGTTCCGGATCGGTCCCTACGAGTTCCGCCCCTCGGCCAAGCTGCTGATCGACGAGAAACAGAAGAAGGTCCGGCTGACCGAGAAGGAAACCAATATCCTCAAGTACCTCTACCGCGCCGGGTCCAAGCCGGTGTCGCGCGAGGAGCTGCTGACCGAGGTCTGGGGCTACAACGCCGGGGTCACCACCCACACGCTGGAAACCCACGTCTACCGCCTGCGCCAGAAGATCGAGCCCGATCCCGCCGTGGCGCGGATCCTGATCACCGAGATGGGCGGCTATCGGCTGCAGCCGTAGTCAGGCTTTCCAGGCAAGAAAAAGCCCCGGCCGCTGCGAGCGACCGGGGCTTTTCAATTCAGCGCTTGGAACGCGATCAGGCGTTGCCGACCACCACGCCTTCGGCTTGGGCCTTGCGCGCGGCGTAGACGCCGGCGAAGTCGATCGGGTCGATCAGGAAGGGCGGGAAGCCGCCTTCGGTGGTGACGTCCGAGATCAGGCGACGGGCGTAGGGGAACAGGAAGCGCGGGCACTCGATCAGCAGCACCGGCTCCAGGTCGGCTTCCGGTACGCCGGAGATGTGGAACAGGCCGCCGTACATCACCTCGACGTGGAACACCGTCTGTTCGTCGCGCGTGGCGCGGGCCGAGAGCTTCAGGTCCACCTCGAACAGGCCGTCCGGACGGCCGCGGGCGTTCATTTCCACGCCCATGTCGATGGCGGGCGGAGCGCCGCCGGCGCGCAGGGAGTCGGGGGCGTGCGGGCTCTCGAACGAGAAGTCGCGCACGAACTGGGCGATGATGCGGATGCCGGTTTCGCCGGGCGCGCCGTCTTCGGGAGCGGCGGGCGGAGCGGCGGTCGTGTCGGTCATGTGCGATAAATCCGTATTCGGCGTCGAAATTGGCCGCTAGGAGAGAGCCGGGCTGCTAACACGAGGGCGGCTGGCGCGCAACGCCAGGCGCCTGACGCGCGAGCCTGTTATCGCCTATATAGGCAGTAGGCGGCGCCTTGGCCGAGTGAGCGGAAAATATCGTGTTTGAATGGATCATCCTGGCGGCCCTGGCCGCGGTCATCCTTTACCAGCTCTACGCCACCCTGGGTCGCCGGGTCGGGCGTCAGCCGGAGGACGCCCCCGCGGTGGTCCCCGCCAGCGCCGGTTCCCGTGACCTGAAGGCTCCCGAAATCCCCGGCGAAGCCCTGTCGGGCCTGGCCGCCCTGCGCGCCCGGCAGGCCGACTTCGACGTCGGCCACTTCCTGAGCGGCGCCCGCCAGGCCTACGAGCTGATCGTCAAGGCCTTCGCCGCCGGCGATCGCGAGACGCTCAAGCCGCTGCTGGCCGCCGACGTCATGGCCAATTTCGAAACCGCCATCGCCGCGCGCGAAGCCCTGAACCGCACCGAGAAGGCCGAGTTTCTGGTCACGCCGCGCACGGATCTGGACTCCATCACGGTCGAGGGCGACGTCGCCAAGGCGGTGGTCCGCATCCTGGCCGAGATCCGCACCCGCTCGACCAGCGCCGAAGGCGAGGCGGTCGACGATCGCCGCACGGCCGATCTGTGGACGTTCCAGCGCGACCTGAAGAACAAGAACCCGAACTGGACCCTGGTCCGCGTCGACGTCGCGGAGGCGTGATGTCGCGCCTTTTTGGTGTGCGAGGGGGTTTTGTCGCCGCCTTCGCCCTGCTGACGCTGGCGGCCTGTACGACCGCGCCGCTCAAGCCGGTGGGCCCGGTCACGCCGGGCGTCGGTCCAACGACGCCGCCGGTCACGGGTCCCTCCGGCGCCCTGTCGTTCAACGACCTGGCGGGCTGGTCTCAGGAAGATCACCTCGGCGCGCTCGACGCCTTCCGCCAGGGCTGCGGCGTGGCCAAGGACCCGGCCATGGCCCAAGTCTGCCGTAAGGCCCGCGCCGAACGGCCGGGCAACGACGCCGACGCCCGCCGCTTTTTCGAGGCGCGCTTCCGGCCCGAAGCCGTTCCCGGCACGGGCGTGCTGACCGCCTATTTCGCGCCCGAATACGAGGCGCGGATGTCGCGCTCGGCCGAGTTCAGCGCGCCGATGCGCGGCAAGCCCGCCGATCTGGTCACCCTGGACCTCGGCCAATTCGACGCCGGTCTGGTGGGCAAGAAGGTGGCCGGCGAGATCGAGGGCGGCCAGGTGCTGCCCTATCCCGACCGCGCCGCCATCGAGGCCACGCCGGAAACCCGTCCCCTGGCCTGGATGCGACCGGAGGACCTGTTTTTCCTGCAGATCCAGGGGTCCGGCATCCTGGACCTGCCCGACGGTCGCCGGGTGCGCGCCGCCTTCGCGGGTCATAACGGCCGGCCGTTCGTCGGCATCGCTACGCCCATGCGCGACCGCGGCCTGCTGCCGGACAACAACACCTCGGGCGACGCCATCCGCAGCTGGCTGGCTGATCATCGCGGTCCCGAGGCCGATGCGATCATGCAGCTGAACCCGCGCTACGTGTTCTTCCAGACCCTGCCCGACGACGGCAAGCAGGCGGTGGGCGCGGCGGGGATCGCCCTGCCGGCCGGCCGGGCCATCGCCGTCGATCCCGGCAAGCATGCGATGGGCGAGCTCTTCTGGCTGGACGCCAGCGCCCCGAAACTGTCCGGAGCCTTTCCGACCTATCGCCGCCTGGCCGTGGCGCTGGACGTGGGCGGAGCGATCAAGGGCGAAGCGCGGGCCGATCTGTATACCGGCACGGGCGCGGCGGCCGGGGCCGAGGCGGGGCGCGTGCGCCACGACCTGCGCCTCTACCGCCTGGTCCCCAAAGGCTAAGCGAGGGGGCTGACGTGACAAAGCGCCCCCCGCGCCAGGAAGAAATGCGCCTGTGGGGCATGGTCACCGCCACGGTGAGGGCCAAGTCGACCCAGAAGGCGGCCGGCTGGACGCCCAAGGCCGAGAAGTCGCTGATCCAGCCGACCAGCCTGCAGCCCATGGCCCCGCTGCTGGTCGATCCCAAGACGATCAAGCCGGCGGGGACCAAGCGCATGCCCGGCCCCCTGGAAGGCATCGAGCCCAACCGCAAGCGCAAGATCGCCCGCGAGCACACGCCGCTGGAGGCGCGCCTCGACCTGCACGGCCTGGACCAGGACCGCGCCCGCCCGGTGCTGGAGGCCTTCCTGCGCCGCGCCTGGGAAGACGGCCATCGCGCCGCCCTGGTGGTCACCGGCAAGGGCAAGATGGGCGTGGGCGTGCTGAAGGCCCGCACGCCCGAATGGCTGGCCGGCCCGGCCCTGCGCGATATCGTGGCGGGGGTGTCTCCCGCCGAGAAACGCCACGGCGGCGACGGGGCGCTCTATGTGGCGCTGAAGCGCAGGCCGCCGAAGGTCTAGCGCCCCGTCTCCGCCACGATTGGCGCGCCAAGCTCCACCGGATTTCGGAGAGGCGAGATGGATATCGAGATCGGGGCCGAGGCCAAGGACAAGCGTTTCAACCGCCAGGTGGCGATCACCGTGGTCGCCTTGTCGATCTTCATGGGGCTGTGCGGAGTCAAGGACGGCAATATCGTCCAGGCCATGCAGCAGGCTCAGTCGGACGGCGTCGACGCCTGGAACGAGTACCAGGCCACCAAGACCAAGCTGCACATCGACGAAGCGGCCCTGACCCAGGCGCGGCTCACGGCCCTATCCGGCGGAGAGGCGATGCGGGCCGCCGTGGCCGTCGAGACGGTTCGGTTGAACGCCGAGATCGCCAAGTACCAAAGCGAAATCCCGACGCTGAAGACCAAGGCCGAGGGCTTTTCGGCCCAGTACGACGCGCTGAACGTCCACGATGATCAGTTCGACGCCTCGGACGCCCTGATCTCCATCGCCGTTTCGATCGCGGCGGTGGCGGCGTTGGTCGAGATGCCGATGGCGCTTTGGGCGGCCTGGGCGTTCGGCGCCTTGGGCGTGGTGATGGGCCTGGCCGGCTTCCTGGGCTGGAGCCTGCACTCGGCGTTTCTGAGCAAGCTGTTGAGCTAGGTTGCCCGCCTACAAGATCCTCCCCCTGTGGGGGAGGTGTCGGCGAAGCCGACGGAGGGGGGCGTGGTCGAGCCTACGATAGAGATCCTAGATCTCCCCCCACCGATCGCTATGCGATCGCCTCCCCCACAGGGGGAGGGTCTATGAGGGCCGGGACGCCTTCTCGGCATGCCCCGACGTGCCCTCACGCGCCGCCAGCTTTTCGGCCACCGCGTCCAGCGAGACGCCCGAGGCCGCCATCAGGGCCAGCCAGTGGTACAGCAGGTCGGCGCTTTCGGCGGCCAGGGCGTCCGGGCCCTGGGCCACGGCGGCGATCACCGTCTCGACGGCTTCCTCGCCCAGCTTCTTGGCGGCCAGGGCGGGATCGTTCAGCAGCTTGGCGGTGTAGGACGTAGCCGGATCGCCGCCCTTGCGGGTCTCGATCGTCGCGGCCAGGCGCTCCAGAACCTCGAACAGACGCTGGCTCATGCCGCCCCCTTCAGATCGTCCAGGCGCACCGGGATGCCGGCTTGCGCCATCGCCCGCTTGGCCTCGCCGATGCTGATCTCGCCGAAGTGGAAGATCGAGGCGGCCAGCACGGCGGCGGCGTGGCCGTCGCGGGCGGCTTCCACCAAGTGATCGGTGGTCCCAGCCCCGCCCGAGGCGATCACCGGGACGGTCACCGCGCCGGTCACGGCCTTCAGCAGGGGAATGTCGTAGCCGATCTTGGCCCCGTCACGGTCCATCGAGGTCAGCAGGATCTCGCCCGCCCCGCGCTCGACCACCTTGGCGGCCCAGTCGACGACGTCGATCCCGGTGTCCTTGCGACCGCCATAGGTCCAGACGTTCCAGCCGCCCGAGCCGTCCTCGCGCGCCTTGGCGTCGATGGCCACGACCACGCACTGGGCCCCGAAGGCGTCGGCGCCGGCGGCGATCAGGTCGGGGTTCTCGACGGCGGCGGTGTTGGTCGAGACCTTGTCGGCGCCGGCCAGCAGCAGGCGGCGCATGTCGGCCACCTCGCGCACGCCGCCGCCGACCGAGACCGGCATGAAACAGACCTCGGCGGTGCGGGAAATCACGTCCAGCAGCAGGCCGCGCTTTTCGCTAGAGGCGGTGATGTCCAGGAACATCAGCTCGTCGGCCCCGGCCGCGTCATAGGCCCGAGCCTGCTCCACCGGGTCGCCGGCGTCGCGCAGGGCCACGAAGTTGACCCCCTTGACCACCCGGCCGTCCTTGACGTCCAGGCAAGGAATGATCCGGGTCTTCAGCATCAGGCGGCTGCTATGGTCAGGGCTTCGGCCGGCCGGATCGTGCCGGCATAGAGCGAACGGCCCAGGATGGCGCCGGCGATCTCGACGCCGGGACGGGCCTTCAGCCGCTCGATGTCGGCCACCGAGGCCACGCCGCCCGAGGCGATGACGGGGATCGAGACAGCGTCGGCCAGCTCGCCCACGCCCTCGACATTGACGCCGGTCAAGGCGCCGTCGCGGCTGATGTCGGTGACGATCAAGGCGGCCACGCCCACGTCCTCGAAGCGCTTGCCCAGGGTGATGGCGTCGATGTCCGACAGCCCGGTCCAGCCGTCGACCGCCACCTTGCCGTCGCGCACGTCGACGGCCACGGCGATCTGCTCGGGCCACAGGCGGGCGGCCTTGCGGACCAGTTCGGGATCGTGGACGGCGATGGTGCCCAGGATCACGCGGCTGACGCCGGCCTCGATCCAGGCCTCGATGCCTTCCAGGGTGCGGATGCCGCCGCCTAGCTGCACCGGGATCGAGATCGACTCCAGGATCGACTGCACGGCGGCGGTGTTGACCGACTTGCCCTCGATCGCCCCGTTCAGGTCGACCACGTGCAGCCAGCTGAAGCCGTCCTTGACGAACCGCTCGGCCTGGTCGGCCGGAGAGGTGTTGAAGACCGTGGCCTTTTCCATGTCGCCGTGCAGCAGACGCACGCACTGGCCGTCCTTCAGGTCGATGGCGGGATAGAGGATCATGGGCGCCATTCCAGGAAGTTGGCGAGCAGGGCGAGCCCCGCGGCTTGGGATTTTTCGGGGTGGAACTGTACGCCCGCCACGTTGCCCTTGGCCACAGCGGCCGTGAACGGGCCGCCGTGATCGGTCGTGGCCAGGACGTCGGCCGGGTCGGTCGGCGTCAGGGCGAAGGAGTTGGCGAAGTACATGTGGGCGCCGGTCTCGACGCCCTTGAACAGGACGTGGTCGCGCGAAAAAGCGATCGCGTTCCAGCCCATGTGCGGAATGGTCAGGGCCGGATCGCGGGGCTCCAGCTTCTTCACCTGGCCGCCGATCCAGTCCAGGCCGGGGGTGACGCCAAATTCCAGGCCTTCGCTGGCCAGAAGTTGGTGGCCCACGCAGATGCCCAGGAACGGCGCGCCCTTGCCGTGCACGGCTTCGTTCATGGCCTCATAGACGCCCGAGGCGTCCAGGCCCGCGCGGCACGAGGCGAAGGCCCCGACGCCGGGCAGCACCACGCGGTCGGCGGCGGCCACGATGGAGGGTTCGGCGGTGACAACGATGTCAGCGTCAATGGCGTGGCGACGGGCCGCCTCGCGCAAGGCCTTCTCGGCCGAGCGCAGGTTGCCCGACCCGTAATCGATCAGGGCGACGGTCTGCATGAAATCAGATTCCCTACAGCACGCCCTTGGTGGAGGGGGCCAGGCCGCCGGTCTTGGGGTCGATCTCGACCGCCTGACGTAGCGCTCGGGCCAGGGCCTTGAACCCGCTTTCGGCGACGTGGTGGGTGTTGTCGCCGTAGAGGGTCTCCAGATGGACGCAGGCCCCCACGTTCATGGCGAACGCGTGGTGGAACTCCTTGAAGAGCTCGGTGTCCATCTCGCCGACCTTGGGCCGCTTGAAGTCGACCTTCCAGATCAGATAGGGCCGGTTCGAAAGGTCGATGGCGCAGCGAGTCAGGGTCTCGTCCATCGGGATATAGGCATGGCCGAAGCGGCGGATGCCCTTGAAACCGTCCAGCGCCTTGTTGATGGCCAGACCCAGGACGATGCCGGTGTCTTCCACCGTGTGGTGCATGTCGATGTGCAGGTCGCCCTTGGTCTCGACCTTCAGGTCGAAGCCGCCGTGGCGCGCGAAGCTCTCCAGCATATGGTCGTAGAAACCAATGCCGGTGGAGATCGTCGAGGCGCCGGTCCCGTCGAGATCGATCCAGACCCGGATCTGGGTCTCCTTCGTCTCGCGGACCACTTCAGCGGTGCGGGCCATGAGCTTCCTTAGAGTCCGTTCTTTTGGGCCAGGTCGCGCAGGTTGACCTGCGGACGCGGACCGTAGTGGTCGATCACCTCGGCGGCGGCCAGGGAGCCCAGCTGGCCACAGACGGGCAGGGGCCGACCCTGGGAGAGGCCGTAGAGGAAACCTGCGGCGTATTGGTCGCCCGCGCCGGTCGTGTCCACGACTTTTTCCACTGGATAGGCCGAGATTTCGTGCAAGGCCGCGCCGTGGGCGATTACCGAGCCCTTTTCGCTGCGGGTGACCGCGGCGATCTCGCAGCGGGCGGCCAGGGCCTTCACGGCGGCCTCGAAGTCGGTGGTCTCGAACAACGAGCAGACCTCGTCGGCGTTGGCGAAGACGATGTCGCACTGGGTCTCGATGAAGCCCAGCAGCGCCGAACGGTGACGGTCGACCATGAAGCTGTCGCTCAGGGTCATGGAGATCTTGCGGCCCGCGCCGTGGCTGAGGGCGGCGGCCTTGGCGAAGGCCTTGCGGGCTTCGGGCGGGTCGAACAGATAGCCCTCGAGATAGGAGTACTGGGCGGCCTCGATGATCGCCGGGTCGACGTCGGCCGGGTTCAGCTCGACGCAGGCGCCCAGATAGGTCGACATGGTGCGCTGGGCGTCGGCGGTGACGTTGATCAGGCACTGGGCGGTGGCCGGGCCTTCCGCCAGCGACGGCGTGGTGAAGTCGCAGCCGATGGCCTTCATGTCGTGGCGGAACACATTGCCAAGCTGGTCGTCGGCGACCTTGCCGATGAAGGCGACCTTGCCGCCGAAGCTGGCCACGCCGGCGGCGGTGTTGGCGGCCGAGCCGCCCGAGGCCTCGATGCCCGCGGCCATCACGTCGTACAGGCTGGCGGCCCGCGCCGGGTCGATCAGCGCCATCGAGCCCTTCACCAGGCCCTCCCGCTCCAGGAAGGCGTCGTCGCATTGGGCGATGACGTCGACGATGGCGTTACCGATGGCGGCGACGTCGTAGAGGGCGGTCATGAAAGGCCTTTTTCGAAGGGCGACGCGCGCGGAGTACCGGATCGGGGCCTGCAAGGCAACGCGAGCCTTGCCCCGGGGATCACGGCGTTCTACCGCCAAGAGTATGACTGACGTCCTTATTCTCACCCCCGCGCGCGACGAGCCTCTGTTCGCCAACAGCTGGTCGCCGCTCTTTGAGCGCCTGGCCGCGCCGTTGCGGGCTCGAGGCCTGACGGTCGAGGCCGGTAGCTGGGTCGACGCCGATGCGACACGGGCTCGGGTGGTGCTGCCGCTGCTCAGCTGGGGCTATCACCTGCGGTCCGACGAATGGTTCGCGCGGCTCGACGCCCTGGAAGCCTCTGGGGCCCGTCTGGCCAATCCGGCGTCGGTGCTGCGCTGGAACACCACCAAGACCTATCTTGCCGAACTGGCCGCCAAGGGCGCGCCCGTCGTTCCGACCCATGCGGTAGACCGGCTGACGATGGAGGCGCTGGACCATGCTCGCGACGTGTTCGGCGTCGACGTGCTGGTGACCAAGCCGCAGATCTCGGGCGGTTCGCAGGACACGGTGAAGCTGCGCCACGCCGACGGCCTGAAAGGCTGCACGACCGGCCCGGCCCTGATCCAGCCCTTCCTGCCGGCCGTGGGCGAGGAAGGCGAGCTGTCGCTGTTCTATTTCGACGGCGTGTTCAGCCACGCGGTGACCAAGGTGGCCCTGGCCGGCGACTTCCGCGTCCAACCGCAGTTCGGCGGACAGGTCAGCGGCGTCGCGCCCGAGCCCGAGGCTCTCCATGCGGCCGAGATGGTGCTGAAGGCGGCCGGGCCGTTCCTGACCTATGCGCGCGTGGACCTGATCCGGGGCCTGGACGGCGCGCCGCAGCTGATGGAGCTGGAGGTCATCGAGCCGGACCTGTTCCTGGGGCATGCGCACGACGGTGGCGCGGCGTTCGCCGAGGCGGTGGTTCGGGCGCTCTAGGCGCCCAGAAACAGCTCCCGCGACGGACAGAGATCCGCGATCCGGCAAATCTCGCACTTCGGCTTGCGCGCCACGCACACATATCGCCCATGCAGGATCAGCCAGTGGTGGGCGCGGGTCTTGTAGCGGTCGGGCACGATCCGCATCAGGTCGTCCTCGACCGCGTCGGGCGTCTTGCCGGCCGACAGCTTCAGGCGGTGGGCGACGCGGAACACATGGGTGTCGACGGCGATGGCCGGTTCGATGTCCAGCTCGTTGAGCACCACGCTGGCGGTCTTGCGACCCACGCCCGGCAGGCTTTCAAGCGCCTCGCGGTTCAGCGGCACCTCGCCGCCATAGCGGTCGACCAGGATGTGGGCCGAGGCGATGACGTTCTTGGCCTTGGTGCGGAACAAGCCGATCGAGGCGATGTAGCGGGTCAGCTCCGCTTCCCCCAGCTCCAGCATCTTGGCGGCGCTGTCGACCTTGGCGAATAGCGGGCCGGTGGCCTTGTTGACCTGGACGTCGGTGGCCTGGGCGGACAGGGCCACGGCGGTCACCAGGGTGTA
Source organism: Caulobacter soli (assembly GCF_011045195.1). Lineage (GTDB taxonomy): Bacteria > Pseudomonadota > Alphaproteobacteria > Caulobacterales > Caulobacteraceae > Caulobacter > Caulobacter soli. Next base: position 5,223,940 of record NZ_CP049199.1, read on the forward strand.
GGCGTTGGAATAGTGCAGTTCGGTCTTGGGATGGTCTTCCAGGCTCTCGAACCGCGAGAACAGCACCTCGACCCGCTCGCGCTCGGCCGGCGAGACGCGCTTGGCGGCGGGGCGTTTCTTGACGAGCGGTTTGGAAGCTTTGGCCATGGGCGGCGACCATGCCGTGATGCGCCAAATTCGCCAAGCCAGGAGGCTCGCCAAGCGGGGAGGGGAGTCCTAAATCAGCACTATGGCCCAGCCGCTCTACATGGACGCCGTGATCAAACCGAACCGCTCGATGAGCCGGCGGGGGCTCTATGTCGTGCTGGGCGTGATGATCGCCTTCAACCTGATGGTGGCGGTGTTCCTGCTGGTGATCGGCGCGCCGCCGGTGCTGCCGTTCCTGGGGCTGGACGTCCTGGCCGTCGGCCTGGCCCTGCGCGCCAGCTTCCGGGCCGCCGAGCGGTCCGAGCGGGTGCGGGTCACGGCCGAGGCGGTGACCGTCAGCCGCGAGGACGAGAAGGGCGCGCGGGTGATCTGGACCTCGCCGACCGCCTTCACCCGGGTGGGCGTCGACCAGCCGGGCGAGCACGAGACCCGGGTGCGGCTGATGATGTCGCGCCAGCGCCTGACCCTGGGCCGAGCGCTCAGTCCGCCCGAGCGGGTGGATTTCGCCCAGGCGCTGGAGCGGGCGATCCTGAAGGCGCGGTCCGAGCGGCATGCCTAGAGCCGCAAGAACCGGGCGGACGGGGCGGGCGACCCGCACTATCTTCTCCCCATGGCCCTCGACATTTCCCCTTCGCAAGCCTTCGCCCACCTGACGGAACAGTCCCAGGACTACGACCGCATGGCCAAGGCCCTGGCCTGGCTGGCCGACCGCTGGCAGGAGCGTCCGTCGCTGGACGAGGCGGCCCAGGCCGTTGGCCTGTCGCCGTTCCATTTCCAGAGGGTGTTCAGCCGCTGGGCCGGCGTCAGCCCCAAGACCTTCGTCGCCGCCATCGCCCACGCCGAGGCCCGGCGATCGCTGGAGGAGGGGGCCAGCGTGCTCGACGCGGCCTATGACGCCGGCCTGTCGGGCCCCTCGCGCCTGCATGACCTGTTCATCGCCCAGGAGGCCGTCACGCCCGGCGACGTGCGCCGGCGCGGCGAGGGGATCGCTCTGACCTGGGGTTGGGCCCCGACCCCCTACGGCAAGGGCCTGTTCGTCATGGCCCCGCGCGGCCTGGCCGGGCTGGCCTTCTCCGACGGCGACGACGAGGCGACCTTCGCGGACATGCACCGGCGCTTTCCGGCGGCCGACTGGCGGCGCGACGACGAGGCGGCTGCTCGCACCGCGCTCCACGCCTTCACGGGCGGCGACCAGCCCCTGCCGGTGGTGCTGATCGGTTCGCCGTTCAACGTCCAGGTCTGGAAGGCCCTGTTGCGCATCCCGCCGGGCCGGACCTCTAGTTATGGCGAGATCGCCGCCTGGGCCGGCAGCCCGCGCGCCTATCAGGCCACCGGTGGGGCGATCGGGGCCAATCCGATCTCGCTGCTGATCCCCTGCCACCGCGCCATCGCCAAGGACGGCCGGCTCACCGGCTATCACTGGGGTCTCGCCCGCAAGGCGGCGATGCTGGGCCGGGAGGCGGTGGAGGCGGGCGCCCGGCTTTCGGCCTGAACCTGGCGACTTGCCGCGAGCGCGAGCTATAGTTCGCCTCGCGACCTGAACGGTCGCCGGTCGGGGGCGCGCCATGACGATGTCGATCAAGGCTTCGGTGAAGGCGTACGAAGCCTGGCTGGCGGCCGCGCTCGGCGGCGACCTGGTCGAAGCCGACCTGGTCGAGAAGCACCGGAAGATGGAGAAGGGGCCGTTCCCCTTCCTTCGCGCCACCTACTGGCGGTGGGCGGAGACCGTGGGCGACGTCTGTCCGGACCTGATGAGCGCCCCGCCGGTGCTGGCGATCGGCGACACCCATGTCGAGAACTTCGGCTGCTGGCGCGACGCCGAGGGGCGGCTGGTCTGGGGCGCCAACGATTTCGACGACGCGGCGGTCATGCCCTATCCGCTGGACCTGGTGCGCCTGGCGGCCAGCGCCCTGCTGGCGCGGGGCGACGAGGGTCCCGACGCCGGCGACATCTGCGACGCCATACTGAAGGGCTACAGGACCGGGCTGGAGGCTCCGACGCCGTTCGTCCTCGATCGCCGTCACCCCTGGCTGCGCCAGGCGGTGCGGCTGCCCGAGGCCGACCGCGAGGACTTCTGGGAAAAGTACGACCAGCCCGACCAGCCCGACCAGCCGTCGGTCGTCGGGCGCTATCGCGACCGCCTGCTGGACGGCTTGCCGGAGCCGTCGGCGAAGGTGGCGGTCTTTCCGCGCCAGGCGGGGCTGGGCAGCCTGGGCCGGCCGCGGTTCGTGGCCCGGGCCGAATGGCGTGGCGGGCCGGTGCTGCGCGAGGCCAAGGCGGTGGTCCTGTCGGCCTGGACGCTGGCGCGGGGCGGCGATCCCGTCATGCGGATCGGTGACATCGCGGCGGGCCGCTTCCGGGCCGTCGATCCCCACTATCGCGTCGCCGACGGGATCGTCGTCCGCCGCCTGTCGCCCAACAGCCGGAAGATCGAGGTCAAGGACTCCAGCGAGCAACTGCTGCATCGCGAGATGTTGACGGCCATGGGCTGGGAGATCGCCAATTGCCACATGGGCGACGGTGGCCGAGCGCCGGGCTTGGCCGCGCATGTCGCCGCCTTGCCGGATGGTTGGCTGAGGACCCACGCCAAGGCGGCGGCCAATCAGGTCGAGGCGGATTGGAAGGCCTATTCCTGAACCCTTTCCCGGAGGGGAGAGGGAGGGACCCGCCGCGTAGCGGTGGCCTACGGCGCGGGCCCCTCCTTCTCCCAAGGGGAGAAGGTTCTAAAGGATGAACCGGCTCAGATCGGCGTTGGCGGCCAAGGCCCCGATGCGGCTGGCCACGTAGTCGGCGTCCACCGTCACCGTCTCGCCGGAGCGGTCGGCGGCGGTGAAGCTGATCTCTTCGACCACCTTTTCCAAAATGGTCTGCAGCCGGCGGGCGCCGATGTTCTCGACCGAGGCGTTGACCGCCACGGCCGCGTCGGCGACGGCGTCGATGGCCTCGTCGCTGAACACCAGGGTCACGCCCTCGGTCAGCATCAGGGCCTGGTGCTGGCGGATCAGGTTGGCTTCCGGCTCGGTCAGGATGCGGCGCAGGTCGTCGCGGGTCAGGCCCTTCAGCTCCACGCGGATCGGCAGGCGGCCCTGCAGTTCAGGCAGCAGGTCCGACGGCTTGGCTACGTGGAAGGCGCCCGAGGCGATGAACAGGATGTGGTCGGTCTTGACCGGCCCGTACTTGGTCGAGACCGTCGTGCCCTCGATCAGCGGCAGCAGGTCGCGTTGCACGCCTTCGCGCGAGACGTCGGCGCCGCCGCGCTGGCTTGAGCTGGCGACCTTGTCGATCTCGTCCAGGAAGACGATGCCGTGGTTCTCGGCCAGCTCCAGGGCTTCCTGGGTCAGGGCCTCCTGGTCCAGCAGCTTGTCGCTTTCCTCGGCGATCAGCGGGGCCCAGGCGCCGGTGACGGTGGTCTTGTGGGTCTTGGTGCGCCCGCCGCCGAACGACTTCATCATTTCCGACAGGTTCAGCACCGAGGCGCCCGGCTGGCCGGGGATCTCGAACATGCCGCCGCCGCCGCCAGTGTCGGCCAGCTGCAGCTCCACTTCCTTGTCGTCCAGCTCGCCGGCCCGCAGCTTCTTGCGGAAGCTGTCGCGGGCGGCGGTCGAGCCGGGACCGGTCAGGGCGTCCAGGATGCGCTCCTCGGCGGCGGCCTCGGCCTTGGCCTTCACGCCGGCGCGGCGCTTGTCGCGAACCATCGACAGAGCGCTTTCGACGAGGTCGCGGACGATCTGGTCGACGTCGCGGCCCACATAGCCGACCTCGGTGAACTTGGTGGCCTCCACCTTCAGGAACGGGGCCTGGGCCAGCTTGGCCAGGCGGCGGGCGATCTCGGTCTTGCCCACGCCCGTGGGGCCGATCAGCAGGATGTTCTTGGGCGTGACCTCGTCGCGCAGGTCATCGGGCACGCGGCGGCGACGCCAGCGGTTGCGCAGGGCCACGGCGACAGCCTTCTTGGCCTCGGTATGGCCGACGATGTAGCGGTCGAGTTCGGAGACGATTTCGCGGGGGGAGAATTCGGTCATTGGTCCGTGTTCAGGGTCTCGAAGATCAGGCGCCACCCTTCGGGGCGCTTTTGCCAGACATGCATATAGTGCGTGTCGACCGGGGTGTCAGAGTGGTCGGCCCAACCGGCCCTTCCGTAGGTCCAGACCAGGTCGCCGGCCGCCGATGAACCGCCGCCGTCCATATGGATCGCCATGCGGTCGTGACGCTGGTCGATCCGGGCGGAAAGGTCGGACGGCTTGAGGTGTTCGGTTCCGCCCGGGCCCGTCAGCCAAGCGTCGGACGCCAGGACGGCGCGGTAGGCCTTTGGAGCATCGTCGACGGCGGCCGTGGCCAGCTGGTCCTCGGCGGTCCGCACGGCCTTCAGAGCCTCGGCGGGAGATTTGGAGCCCTTCGCGGCCATCGGTCCCTGGATGGCGGGGGCCGAGGCGTCGGGCGCGCTGGCCGCGCCGGCCTCGGCGCCGCCGTCATAGATCCATTTCCATTGGCCGTCGGGGCCCTTGCGCCAGATCGTGGCGTAGTAGCCGCCGCGCTTGCCGTCGATCGACCAGGGACCGACCGACAGGCCCAGGTCGCCGGAGCGGGCGATCGCCACTTTTTGCGGCCACCAGTTCAGCCTGGGCGTCTTGCTGGACGGTCGCTTCTCGTAGAGGGCCTTGGCGTTCACCGGGCCTGGCCGGAAGACGATGGCGTCGTCGGCCATGTGCCTGAGGAACGAGTCCCGCACGCCCAGGGCTAGGCCGTCGGCCGCGAAGGCGCGCTCGGCGGTCTCGATCTCGGTCGGGGACGGCGTCGCCGCCCAGGCCGGCGCGACCAACAGCAGCGAAGCGATCAGAACGGTCTTGAGCATGTGGGCCCTCCACGCCGCAGCTAAGCGCGCGAAGAGGACTTCCGCTCGTGAATTCGTCGTAACTTGAAGGCCTTAGAGGCTTTCAACCGTCAGGTTGCCGTTGGTGTAGACGCAGATCTCTGCGGCGATGGCCATGGCGCGGCGGGCGATCTCCTCGGCCGTCAGGTCCTGGTCGATCAGGGCCTTGGCCGCCGCCAGGGCGTAGTTGCCGCCCGAGCCGATGGCCGCGACCGAGCCGCCGCCCTGGCTCTCGCCCGGTTCCAGCACGTCGCCCACGCCGGTGACGGTGTAGATCGAGGTCGCGTCGGCCACCAGCAGCATGGCTTCCAGCCGGCGCAGGTAGCGGTCGGTGCGCCAGTCCTTCGCCAGGTCGACGCAGGCCCGGGCCAGCTGATCGGGATACTGTTCGAGCTTGGCTTCCAGCCGCTCGATCAGGGTGAAGGCGTCGGCCGTGGCCCCGGCGAAGCCGGCCACCACCTTGCCGCCGGCCAAGCGTCGAACCTTGCGGGCGTTGCCCTTGACGACGGTTGGGCCCATGGAGACCTGTCCGTCGCCGGCGATCACGGTCTGACCGTTCTTGCGCACCGCCAGAATGGTCGTGCCGTGCCAGTCCGGGAAGGAATTGGAGTTTTGCATGGCTTCGCATGTGGCGAGGCCGCGCCTGAGGGTCAAGCGCCATGAGCTTTTCCGACGCCGAGGTCGAACGCTACGCCCGCCATCTGGTGCTGCGCGAGATCGGCGGACCCGGCCAGCAGAAGCTGAAGGCGGCGCGGGTGCTGGTGGTCGGAGCGGGAGGGTTGGGCGCGCCCGCCGCGCTCTATCTGGCCGCGGCGGGGGTCGGGACCCTGGGCCTGGTCGACGCCGACACCGTCTCGCTGTCCAACCTGCAGCGCCAGGTGCTGTTCTCCACGGCCGACACCGGACGGCCCAAGGTCGAGGCCGCCGCCGAACACCTGACCGCCCTGAACCCTCACCTGACCGTCGAAACCCATCCGGTATGGCTGGGTGAGGCTAACGCCCGGGCGGTGGTTTCCGGGTATGATCTGGTGCTGGACGGCACGGACGACTTCGCCACCCGCTTCGCCGTCAGCGATGCGTGCCTGGCCGAGGGCAAGACCCTGGTCAGCGGGGCTCTGGGCCGCTGGACCGGCCAGGTCGGGGTGTTCCAGGGCCGGCCCTGCTACCGCTGCCTGGTCCCCGAGACCCCGCCCGACGCCGAGACCTGCGCCCTGGTCGGCGTCGTCGGCGCCCTGGCCGGGGTGATCGGCTCGATGATGGCGCTGGAAGCCGTGAAGGTCATCACCGGCGCCGGCCAAAGCCTGGCCGGCCGCCTGCTGATCTACGACGCCCTGGCGGCCGAGACCCGCACGGTGCGGATCGGCGCGGACCCGACCTGCCCGAGCTGCGGCGGCTAGGGGCGGCTACGGAGGCGAAAGCCTCGGCCCGTTGATCTAGCCTGTCGGTTCCGGACCTGAATTGGGAGACGGGGATGAGCGACAAGCGGATCGGCAACGAGGCCTTGCGGGCCAAGGTGATGAACGCCGAGGCGGCGGCGGCGCTGATCGCGCCGGGCAGCACCGTCGGCATGAGCGGCTTCACGGGCTCGGGCTATCCCAAGGCCGTGCCCCTGGCCCTGGCCTCGCGGATCGACGCGGCCCATGCCGCCGGCGATCCTTTCCGCCTGCGGGTTTGGACCGGCGCCTCGACGGGGCCCGAACTGGACGGCGCCCTGGCGCGCAGCGACGGGATCGAGTTTCGCCTGCCCTACAATTCCGACCCCGTCGCCCGCGAGAAGATCAATCGCGGCGAGATGGAATATTTCGACATGCACCTGTCCCAGGTCGCGCCGATGGCGTGGCAGGGTTTTCTGGGTCCGCTGGACACGGCGGTGGTCGAGGTGTCCGGGATCCGGCCCGACGGGTCGCTGATCCCGTCCTCGTCGGTGGGCAACAACAAGACCTGGCTGGACCGCGCCGAGAAGATCATCCTCGAGGTCAATCGCTGGCAAAATCCGGCGCTGGAGGGGATGCACGACATCTATTACGGCACGGCCCTGCCGCCCAATCGCGTGCCGATCCCGCTGGTGCGCCCCGACGACCGCATCGGCGAGGCCTGGTTCCGGGTCGATCCGGCCAAGGTCGTCGCCATCGTCGAGACCGAGGCGCCCGACCGCAACCTGCCTTTCAGCCCGCCCGACGACGCGGCCCTGAAGATCGCCGGCCATCTTCTGGAATTCTTCGCCCATGAGGTGGCCAAGGGCCGGTTGCCGGCTTCGCTGCTGCCCCTGCAGTCGGGGGTTGGCAATATCGCCAACGCCGTGCTGACCGGCCTGGTCGACGGACCGTTCGCGAACATGACCGCCTATACCGAGGTGATCCAGGACGGCATGCTCGATCTGCTGGACTCGGGCCAGCTGCGGATGGCCTCGGCCACCGCCTTTTCGCTCAGCCCCGAGGCCGCCGCCCGGCTCAACGCCGACATGGGCCGCTATCGCGACAAGATGATCCTGCGGCCCCAGGAGATCAGCAATCATCCCGAGCTGATCCGCCGCCTGGGCTGCCTGGCCATGAACGGCCTGATCGAGGCCGACATCTACGGCAACGTCAATTCGACCCACATCATGGGCTCGCGCATCCAGAACGGCATCGGCGGTTCAGGCGACTTCGCGCGCAACGCCTATGTCTCGATCTTCATGACCCCGTCGACGGCCAAGGGCGGCAAGATCTCGGCGATCGTGCCCCAGGCCAGCCACGTCGACCACATCAACCAGGACGTCCAGGTTCTGGTCACCGAGCAGGGCCTGGCCGATCTGCGTGGCCTGTCGCCCAAGCAGCGGGCGCGTCTCATCATCGACAACTGCGCCCATCCCGACTTCCGACCGGGTCTCGAGGACTATTTCACCCGCGCCAAGGCCGGCGCCTATGGCCAGCAGACGCCGACCCTGCCCAGCGAGGCGCTGTCCTGGCACCAGCGGTTCATCGAGACAGGAACGATGCGGGGCTAGGGCGGGGCGCGCCCTAGAGCATCGCCGGGATCACCCGGTCCGGCGGCCTATGCCCGTCCATGAAGGTCTTCACATTGACGATGACCTTTTCGCCCATGTCGACGCGACCTTCGACCGTGGCCGAGCCCATGTGGGGCAGGAGCACGACATTGGGCAGTTTCAGGAGCTTGGGATTGATGGCCGGCTCGTGCTCGTAGACGTCCAGGCCGGCGCCGGCGATCTCGCCGCGGGCCAGCATGTTGGCCAGGGCGCCTTCGTCGATCACTTCGCCGCGGGCGGTGTTGACGATGATGCTCTGGGGCCGCAGCAGCTTGAGCCGGCGGGCCGACAGCAGGTGGTAGGTGGCCGGGGTGTGCGGGCAGTTGACCGAGATGATGTCCATCCGGGCCAGCATCTGGTCCAGGCTTTCCCAATAGGTGGCCCCGACCTCCTCGGCGATGCGGGGGCTGACGGGCTTGCGGTTGTGATAGTGCACCTGCATGCCGAACGCCTTGGCGCGGCGGGCCACGGCCTGGCCGATGCGGCCCATGCCGATGATGCCCAGGCGCTTGCCCCACAGGCGGCGGCCCAGCATCCAGGTCGGCGACCAGCCGTGGAAGCCGCCGGCCTTGACCACCTCGGCGCCTTCGACGACGCGGCGCGAGGCGGCCATGATCAGGGTCATGGTCAGGTCGGCGGTGTCTTCGGTCAGCACGCCCGGCGTGTTGGTGACGATGATGCCCCGGGCGTTGGCCGTGGCGACGTCGATATTGTCGACGCCCGCCCCGAAATTGGCGATCAGCTTGAGCCGGTCGCCGGCCCGCGACAGAAGGCGGCTGTCGATGCGGTCGGTGATGGTGGGCACCAGAACATCGGCCTGGTTCATGGCCTCGACCAGTTCATCGGCCGTCAAGGGTTTGTCGGTGACGTTCAGCTGGGTGTCGAACAGCTCGCACATCCGCGTCTCCACCGGATCGGGGAGTTTGCGGGTGACGATGACTTTGAGCTTGCGAGCTGACATGAGCGGTTCGAAAAGCCTTTCCCAGATGGGAGTTTCCCAGGCGGGCGTTTGAAATCTGTAGCAAAGGGGCCCCATGGGGCCAAGCAACATGCCGACGAATTGCAAACATCGTTCGCTCGGCCGCATGATCATCGTGCTGGCGGCGCTTTGCGGCGGCGCGGCCTGGGCCCAGGCCCCCAAGGTCACGCCGTCGGGCATGGACGTGCCGCGCTACGTGTCGCTGAAATATGGCGAAGTGAACGCGCGCGTCGGGCCTGATGAGGCCCACCGCCTGCTGTGGATCTACAAGGCCAAGGGCCTGCCGGTGCAGGTGGTGGCCGAAACCCGCGAGTGGCGGCGGATCTGCGACCCCGAGGGCAATTTGGCCTGGGTGCACAAGCGCACCACCGACGGCCGCCGCACGGCCATGCGCGTCCAGCCCACGCCCCTGCCGCTGCGCGCCCAGCCCAAGGCCGGCGCGCGGATCAGCGCCTATCTGGCCGGTCGCGCCACGGCCAATCTCGATCGCTGCGAGAAGGGGTGGTGCAAGTTGAAGCTGGACGGCGAATCCGGTTGGGCTCCGCAAACCGAGATCTGGGGCGCGGCGCCCCAGGTGCAGTGCAAGGAATAGGGCGTTTTCGCCCCGTTTCAGCCCTCGGGCAGCGATTGGTGATCACGGGCGTTACCGAAAGTAACATTGAGGCGCGGCCCACCGCCGTGCTAGGGCGAGGCCATGCAACAAAGTTCCTACACCTTCGACGAGCTCCTGGCCTGCGGCCGAGGCGAACTGTTCGGCCCCGGCAACGCCCAGCTGCCGGCGCCGCCGATGCTGATGTTTGACCGCATTGTCCGTATCGAGTCGGAAGGCGGCAAGTACGGCAAGGGCTATGTCGAAGCCGAATTCGACATCAGTCCCGACCTCTGGTTCTTCGCCTGCCACTTCATCGGCGACCCCGTCATGCCCGGTTGCCTGGGCCTGGACGCCATGTGGCAGCTGGTCGGCTTCTTCCTTGGCTGGTCCGGTGGTCCCGGCCGCGGCCGCGCCCTGGGCGTGGGCGAGGTGAAGTTCACCGGCCAGGTCACGCCGGACGTGAAAAAGGTCACCTACAAGATCGATCTGAAGCGCGTGATCATGCGCAAGCTGGTCATGGGCATCGCCGACGGCGTGGTGGAAGCCGATGGCAAGCCCATCTATGAGGCCAAGGATCTGAAGGTCGGTCTGTTCACCCCGGAACAAATGGCGTCGTGATCCACCTGTAGGGTGGCCGCCTAGAGCCGCCCCCTTCTGGATCGTGGGGAAGAAAGAGGATTGTTCATGCGTCGCGTCGTCGTCACCGGACTGGGGATCGTCTCGTCCATCGGCAACAACGCCAATGAGGTGCTCGCCTCACTGCGTGAAGCCAAGTCCGGCGTGGTCTCCGCGCCGGAATACGCGGAACTGGGGTTCCGCTGCCAGGTCCACGCCAGCGTCAAGCTCGACAGCTGGGAAGCCCTGGTCGACCGCCGCGCCGCGCGCTTCCTGTCGCCCGGCCTGGCCTATGCCCATATCGCCATGGAGCAGGCTATCGCCGATTCCGGGCTGGAAGAGGCGCAGGTCTCCAACGAGCGCACCGGCCTGATCGTCGGTTCGGGCGGTCCCTCGACCAGCATCATCGTCCAGGCCGCCGCCACGACCAAGGAAAAGGGTCCCAAGCGGATCGGTCCGTTCGCGGTGCCCAAGGCCATGAGCTCGGGCCCGTCGGCCGTGCTGTCGACCTGGTTCAAGATCCGCGGCATCAACTATTCAATCAGCTCGGCCTGCGCGACCAGCGCCCACTGCATCGGCGCGGGCGCCGAGCAGATCCAGCTGGGCAAGCAGGACATCGTGTTCGCCGGTGGCTGCGAGGAGCTGGACTGGACGCTGTCGAACCTGTTCGACGCCATGGGCGCCATGAGCAGCAACTTCAACGACCGTCCGGCCGTGGCCAGCCGCGCCTATGACAAGGACCGCGACGGCTTCGTGATCGCTGGCGGCGCCGGCGTCGTCGTTCTCGAAGAGTACGAGCACGCCAAGGCGCGCGGGGCCAAGATCTACGGCGAACTGGTCGGCTACGCGGCCAATTCCGACGGCTACGACATGGTCGCCCCGTCGGGCGAGGGCGCGGCGCGCTGCATGAAGCTGGCCATGGCCGAGGCCGGCGGCCGGACCATCGACTATCTGAACCCGCACGGCACCTCGACGCCCGTGGGCGACAGCAAGGAGATGGGCGCGGTCCGCGACGTGTTCGGCGACAAGGCTCCGCTGATCTCCTCGACCAAGTCGCTGACCGGGCACAGCCTGGGCGCGGCGGGCGCGCAGGAGGCGATCTATTCGATCCTGATGCTCGACAACGGCTTCGCCGCCCAGAGCGCCAACATCGAAAACCTCGATCCCGAGTTCGCCGACCTGCCGATCCTGCTGGAGCGGTCTGACAAGCCGCTGACCACGGTGATGTCCAACAGCTTCGGCTTCGGCGGCACCAACGGCACGCTGATCTTCAGCAAGGCGGACTGATCGTCCCCAGGGGGCGGCTCGCGCCATGACCGCGCGCCAGGCTTTCGACCTCTATCAGGCCGGGCGACCCGCCGAGGCGGCGATGCTGTGCGAGCGGCTGGTCGGCGACGATCCCGCCGCGATCGCCGCCTGGCACGTGCTGGGGGTCTCGCGCCTGGCGCTGGGCCTGACGGTCCAGGCCCTGGACGCCCTGGACCACGCCCTGGCGCTGGATCCCGCCCGCGCCGGCGTGTTGTCGGCCCGCGCCGCGGCCCTGGTGGCGCTGGAGCGGCTCGAGGACGGCCTTGCCGCCTGCGATATCGCCCTGGCGGTCGATCCCGACAATCCGGTGGTCCTGAACGCCCAGGGCGTGGCCCTGCGCCGGTTGGGCCGTCCGGCCGAGGCCCTGGCGGCCTATGACCGCGCCCTGGCGCTGTCGCCGGGCTTCGTGGACGCCCTGTGCAATCGCGGCGGCGCGCTGGCCGACCTGGGACGGTTCGACCAGGCCCTGGCCGCCCACGACAAGGCCTGCGCCGCCGCGCCGGACCATGCCCAGGCCCTGGCCAACCGCGCCGCCCTGCTGATGCTGCTGGGCCGGCCGATCGAGGCGGCGCGAGACCTGGAGCGGGTGGTCGCCCTGAACCCTCGCCATCCCCGCGCCCTGGGCGACCTGCTGCATGCGCGCCGCCAGGTCTGTGACTGGCGCGACGACGCGGCCCTGTTGAGCGCTATCGAGGCCGACCTGCGCGCCGATCGCCTGGCGATCAGCCCGTTCGCGGCCCTTTCGGCCTTCGACGATCCCGCGCTGCATCGCGTCGCGGCCCGCTTGACCGCGCCGCCCGCCGGTCCGCCGCCCGCCTGGTCGTCGCGTCCGGACCGCGAGCGGATCCGCGTCGCCTACCTGTCGGCCGACCTGCACGACCACGCCACCGCCCGGCTGATGGCTGGCGTGTTGGAGGCCCACGACCGGGCGCGGTTCGAGATCCTGGCCCTGTCCCACGGACCCGACCTGGGCGGTCCCTTACGAGAAAGGATCGACGCGACGTTCGAGCGCCGGATCGACGTGCGCCGGATGTCGGACGCCGCCGTCGCGGCCCTGGCCCGCGAGTTGGGCGTCGACATCGTCGTGGACCTGAAGGGCTACACCCAGGACGGCCGGCCGGGGATCCTGGCCCATCGCGCCGCGCCGGTTCAGGTCAGCTGGCTGGGCTATCCCGGAACCCTGGCCGCGCCCTATGTCGACCATGTGATCGCCGACGGGGTGGTGCTGCCGCCCGGCGCGGAAGGCGACTGGAGCGAGGCGGTGGTCCGACTGCCGTTCTATCAGCCCAACGACGCCCTGGCGCCGCCGGGGTCGCCGCCGGCCCGACAGGCGGAGGGCCTGCCCGATGACGCCTTCGTGTTCGCTTGCCTCAACAATCCGGCCAAGATCACGCCGGAGGCCTTCGCCGCCTGGATGGCGATCCTGTCCGGCGCGCCCGGTGCGGTGTTGTGGCTCTACGAAGGCTCGGCCGGCGTCGCCGCCAACCTGCGGGCCCGCGCCGCCGAGGCGGGGATCGAACCCGGGCGCCTGATGTTCGCCAAGCCGGCGCCGCACGCCGATCACCTGGCGCGCCAGGCCTTGGCCGATCTGGTGCTCGACACTTGGCCCTACGGCGCCCACACCACCGCCAGCGACGCCTTGCGGATGGGAGTTCCCCTGCTGACCCTGCCGGGCGCCAGCTTCGCCAGCCGGGTCGGGGCCAGCCTGCTGACGGCGCTGGACCTGCCCGCACTGATCGCGCCGGACGTGGAGGCCTATGTCGCCGCCGCCGTGCGCCTGGCCGCCGACCGTCCGGCGCTTCGGGCGCTGAAACAGCGTCTGGAGGGTGCGCTACGAACCTCGGCGGTCTTCGATCCCGCCGCCTTCGCCCGCACGCTGGAAGCGGCGTTCGAGGCCCTTCACGCTCGCGCCCGGGCCGGGCTTGCGCCCGCCGGCTTCGACATCGATCCCGTCTGAAGGGTTCCGCAGGAAGAATCCACCTGCTAGCTAGCGCTCAAGGATTCCAGGAGAGCCAAGCCATGGCCGACGATTACGCATTCCCCAAGGGCGAGCTGATGCGAGGCAAGAAGGGCCTCGTCATGGGCGTCGCGAACCACAATTCGATCGCCTGGGGCATCGCCAGCCAGCTGGCCGCCCAGGGCGCCGAGATGATCTTCACCTATCAGGGTGAGGCCCTGGAGCGCCGCGTGCGGCCGCTGGCCGAGAGCATCGGCGTCACCACCCTGGTCCCGGCCGACGTCACCGACGACGCCTCGATGGACGCGGCCTTCGCCGCCATCGAGGAGAAATTCGGGACGATCGACTTCGTGGTCCACTCTGTGGCCTTCGCCAACAAGGACGAGCTGAAGGGCTCGTTCGTCGAGAACACCACCCGCGAGGGTTTCCTGACGGCGCTGAACATCTCGGCCTTCAGCTTCGTGGACGTCGCCAAGCGCGCGTCGCGGATCATGCCCAACGGCGGTTCGCTGATCACAATGACCTATCTGGGGTCGGAGCGGACCATCCCGAACTACAACACCATGGGCGTGGCCAAGGCCGCCCTGGAAGCGGCGACCCGCTACATCGCCCGGGACCTGGGTCCCAAGGGCATCCGCTGCAACGCTATCTCGGCCGGCGCCATGCGCACCCTGGCTCTGGCCGGCATCTCGGGCGGCCGGGGCATGATCGCCCAGGGCCGGGCGTTCAGCGCCATGAAGGAAGACACCTCGATGGAAGGCGTCGCGGGGGCGGCCCTGTGGCTGGTCTCGGATCTGGGCCTGTCGACCACCGGTGAAGTCGTTCACGTCGACGCGGGTTTCCATATGATGGGCATGCCCGACGAAGCCGAAGCCTAGCCATTCTCCGAAGACGCGCTATACGACCGCAAGTCGAGCGCGTCTTCGGGGGAAGTGATGGTTTCGCGTCGTGTGATGTTGGCGTCGGGTCTGGCCTCGGGCCTGGCGGCCCTGGTCGGGAGCGCCGCCCGGGCGGCCGGTTCGGACGTCATTCGCATCCCGGTCCGGCAAAGCTTCAACCGCCTGTGGACCAGCGTCCGTTTCGACGGCCACGAGCCCGTGCGGTTCATGATCGACACCGGCTCGGACGGCTATCTGGTCGACGGCGATATCGCCACCCAGCTGGGTCTTAAGCCCAGCCTGCCGGCCGAGGTCGCCGGCGTCGTCGGTTCGAAGGGCGTGCACGGCTACTGGACGCCGAGGATCGTGATCGGCGAGGCCTTCGCCGACCAGGACGTCTTCATGCTGGGGACCGACTTCGAGGATTTCATCAAGGGCGCCCTGCCGGGCTGGTTCCTGCAGGCCTACAAGACCGAGATCGACTTCCAGGGCGGCGAGATCCGCCTCTATCCGAGCGGCGCGCCGGACACGAGCGGCTATGAGGCCGTGAAGCTGATCCACCGCCAGCGTGAGACCGGCGCCGGCTCGCTGCTCGACCAGCGCCGCATCCGCGATCCGCAGATGCTGGTCAATGTCGATCTGGGCGGCCACAAGCTGCGCGTCGTGCTCGACAC
Organism: Caulobacter soli; assembly: GCF_011045195.1. GTDB lineage: Bacteria > Pseudomonadota > Alphaproteobacteria > Caulobacterales > Caulobacteraceae > Caulobacter > Caulobacter soli. The sequence goes on from NZ_CP049199.1 coordinate 5,238,985, forward strand.
CGGTTCGCCCAACGTCCTGACCCTGTTCCCCTACGCCAATCGCCGCCTGGGCTTGTGGAAGGCCGAGGGCGCGCGCCAGGTGGGCGGCGCCGGCGTCTCGGGCGCCTATGCCGGTCGCCAGATGCGGGCCGGCGACCTGACGATCGGCTCGTCGGTGATCAAGTCGCCGGTGGTGACGATGATCGACCCCACCCGCACCAGCTACAACGACATCGACGGCCTGCTGGGCCTGGACGCCTTGCGCCGCTTCAATGTGGTGATCGACGCGGCGGGCGGCCAATTTTGGATCAAGCCCAACGGGGCCTTCACCATGGCCCAGCGCATCGATCGCTCGGGCCTGGAGGGCTACAACCATCAGGGCAAGGTGCATGTCGTGGGCGTGGTGGCCGGGTCTCCGGCCGAGACCGCCGGGCTCAAGGCCGGCGACGTGATCGACCCTCAGGGCGGCCCGGGTCCCTTCTGGTGGTCGCTGGAAGGCGGCCCCGGCGAGGTGATCGAGTTCACGGCCCAGCGCGACGGCCAGGCCGTGCCCGTGCGCCTGGTGCTCAGGGATATCGTCTAGCTAGACCGCGTAGGCCCGCATGAACCGCGCGGCCGCCTCGGTGGCCAGGGCGGCGAACTCCTCGGCGGTCTTTTCCGACGGCAGGCCCAGCAGGCTGCGCAGCTGGTGGTGGCTCAGCACCATGCCGCCGAAGAATTCGGCCGCCTGGTCGGGATCCTCGACCTTCAGCCGGCCCAGGCGGCTTTCCTCGGCCAGGAACAGCGACAGCTGGCGGCGGGTCTGTCGCGGGCCGGCCTCGAACACCTCGCGGGCCACGTCGGGCATCTCGCCCGCGCCCTGGATCACCACGCGCATGATCCCATAGGCCTTGGTGGTCGCCACGGTCTCCAGCATCGAGCGGGCGAAGGCTTCGAGGGCCTCGCGCGGATTGTCGATGGCGCCGGGATCGCGCAGCGGGGCGGTGATCGCCGCCACCCGCCGGGCCATCAGGGCCCGCACCAGCTCGGCCTTGGAGCCATAGTGGTTGTAGACCGTCTGCTTGGAGACGCCCGCCCGCTTGGCGATGGCCTCCATCGGCGCGGAGAGGCCGCGCTGGCCGATCACCTCGACGGCGGCGTCGAGAATGGCTTCGGTCTTGGCGACGTCGATCTGTCCGGCGACTCTTGGCATCAGAAGACTTTGGGCATCAGTGCGCGTCCGAAGGCGGAGGAGGGGCGTTCTTGACCGGCCTGGCCAGCAGCGAGATGAAGGCCGCCGCGAAGCAGCCGATGGCCAGCATGGTGAAGCTGTCGCCGAAGGCCAGCACCGTGGCCTGCTGCTGCAGCATGCCGCCGATGGCCTTGCGGGCCGCGCCGTCGGGGTCGGCGACGCCCAGCTGGGCCATGCGCTCGGCCAGGCCCTGCATCATGCCGGCCATCCGGGCGTCGCTCTGGCTGACCCCGTCCGACAGGCTCATGTAGTACAGCGCCGTCTGGTTGGTGATCGTCGTGGCCAGCAGGGCCAGGCCGATCGCCCCACCGGTGTTGCGCGACAGGTTCACCAGGCCCGAGGCGTTCTTGACCATGCTCTGGGGCAGGGTGCTCATCGTCACCTGCTGGGTGGCGATCATGGCGATCATCACCCCCACGCCTCGGCAGGCCTGGACGCCGGCGAACTGCCAGAAGCCCCAGTCCTTGGTCACGCCATGGGCCATGTACATGCCAAAGCCCGCCAGCATGAAGCCGACGAACAGCGGAATACGCGGGTCTATGCCACGGACCAGGCGACCGGCCAGCGGGCCGGTGGCGAACATCGACAGGCCCGAGACCACCATGGTCGTGCCGACCTCGGAAGCCGAATAGCCCCGCACCCGGCCCAGGAACTGCGGCAGCAGGAAGGTGCCGCCGAACAGGCTGGCGCCCGACATCGCCGTCATGGCCACGCCGATCGTGAAGTTGCGATTGCTGAAGGCCCGCAGCTGGACGATCGGGTTCTTGTAGGTCAGGGACCGCCAGACGAAGAGCACGCCGGTGACGACCGCCAGCACCGTCAGGCCCAGGATGCCGCTGTCCTCGAACCAGCCGTCCTTGGAGCCTTCCTCCAGCACGAACTGCATGCTCATCAGGAAGGTGGCCATCACGGCCAGGCCGAACCAGTCGAAACCCTTGGCCAGGCTGGGATCGCCCTTGTCGAACTGGCCCCAGCGCGCCACGCCGAACAGCACGATCAGGCCGGTCGGCACGTTGATGAAGAACAGCCAGCGCCAGCTCAGCGCCTCGGTCAGGTGGCCGCCCAGGGTCGGGCCGACGGTCGGGGCCAGGGTGACGATCAGGCCCATGATCACGCTGGCCGTCACCCGCCGCTCGGGCGGGAAGGCGGTGAAGGCCACGGCGAACACCGTGGGGATCATGGCCCCGCCGATGAAGCCCTGCAGGGCCCGGGTGAGGATCATCATGTCGATCGACGAGCTGAGGCCCGTCAGCACGCTCATGAGGATGAAGCCGGCGCACGAGATCAGATAGACGCGCTGCGTCCCCCACAGTCGCGACAGATATCCCGACAGCGGGATCATCACGACCTCGGGGATCAGGTAGGCGGTCTGGATCCAGCTGACCTGGTCGGCGCTGGCGCCCACCCCGGCCTGGATCTGCGGCAGCGAGGCCGCCACGATCTGGATGTCGAGGATGGCCATGAACTGGCCGATGACCATGGCCCCGAAACCGAGGAACAGCTTGGTCCAGTCGACTTCGGGCGCCGCCGGCTTGGGGACCGCGGATGAAGCGTTGGCGGGGAGGGCGGCGTCGGTCATGGCGGCGATCCGAACCGGAGCGCCTTAGCGCGCCTGGTCCTTCGGATTGCCTTGGGCGTACTGGCCGGCGTTCGGCAGGCCGGCCTGGGCGAAGCTCGGGCCCGAGCGGTCGCGCACGTCGACCTTGACGTCGACCGACAGGCCCGGACGCAGGGCCGCGCCCAGTTCAGACTTCTCCACGACGATTTTCACCGGCAGGCGCTGGGTGATCTTGGTGAAGTTGCCCACGGCGTTCTCGACCGGGATCAGAGCGAACTCCTGGCCGGTGGCCGGGGCGAAGCTGTCCAGCTTGCCGTGGATCACGCTCTTGCCGAAGGCGTCGGCCTTGATCTCGACCGGCTGACCCACGCGCAGGCGAGCGACCTGGGTCTCTTTGAAATTGGCGACGATATAGCCCTGGCCGACCGGGACGATCGACATCAGGGCCACGCCCGGCGAGACCAGCTGGCCGGGGCGCAAGCTGCGGGCGCCGACCACGCCGGCGGCGGGCGCGCGGATCACGGTGCGGTCCAGGTCGATGCGGGCCTGCTCGACGGCGGCGCGGGCGGCGGCGGCCTGGGCCACGGTCTGGGCGCGGGCCGAACCCAGGGATTCCGAAGCGCGGCGCTCGGCCTCGAGGGCGGCCTGGGCGCTCTGCACGGCGGCTGCCGATTGGGCGGCGCTGGCCTGGGTGGTCTGGACCTTCTGGGTCGACACCCAGCCCTGCTTGGCCAGGGCGTCGTAGCGGACCAGGTCGGCCTTGGCGCGGCCCTGGTCGGCCTGGGCGCTGACCACGCCGGCGGCGCGCTGGGCGATCATGGCCTGTTCGAGGGCGGCTTTGTCGTCGACGCCCTTGATGGCCGCTTCCAGGGCCTGGGCGTTGGCGATGGCCTGGTCCAGCTTGGCTTGCAGCGGGGCCGGATCAATGCGCGCGACCACCTGGCCGGCCTCGACCCGCTGGTTGTCGGCCACCAGCACCTCGGCGACATAGCCCGAGACCTGCGGGCTGACCTGCACGGTGTCGGCCTGGACGAAGGCGTTGTCGGTGGACTCGTAGCGCTGCTTGTCGACGAACCACAGTCCGCCGCCGACGATCAGGGCCACGACGGCCACGCCGCCGACGATCAGCGGAACCAGTTTCTTCTTCGACGCGGCGGCCATGGACGAGATCCTGAAAACAACCCGATGAACCGGGGCGATATATCGGACCTTCGCCCCGGGCAAGGGATAAATGGACGCACCCGTCCAAAAATCAACGGGGCTGACTTGAAAGCCTCAGGGCCGCGACATCACGCCGCGCGAACGGCGTGCGCCGGACCGCCCTCGATGCGGAAGCGCCCCACCAGCCGCTGCAGTTCCGAGGCCTCGTTGGACAGCGAATGGCTGGCGGCGGTGGATTCCTCGACCATGGCCGCGTTCTGCTGGGTGGCCTGGTCCATCTGGTTCACGGCGGTGTTGATCTGCTGCAGGCCGGTGGCCTGTTCCTGGGCCGAGGCGGCGATCTCGGCCACCGTGCGGTTGATGGCCACGACGCCGGCGGTGATCCGCTTCAGGGCCTCGCCGGTCTCACCGACCAGTTCGACGCCCTGGCCGACCTGCTGCGACGAGGTCGAGATCAGGGTCTTGATTTCCCGAGCCGCGTCGGCCGAGCGCTGGGCGAGCGCCCGGACTTCTTGGGCCACCACCGCGAAACCGCGTCCCGCGTCGCCGGCGCGCGCCGCCTCGACGCCGGCGTTCAGGGCCAGCAGGTTGGTCTGGAAGGCGATCTCGTCGATGACGCCGATGATCTGCGACACCTGCTGCGAGGATTCCTCGATCTGGGTCATCGCCTGGATGGCCCGCTCGACCACCTGACCGCCGGTCTCGGCGTCGCGGCGGGCGGCCTGGACGGTGCGATCGGCCTCGCTCGTGCCCTCGGCCGTGCGGCGGACGGTGGCGACGATCTCGTCGAGAGCGGCGGCGGTTTCTTCGAGCCCTGCCGCCTGTTGCTCGGTGCGGCGCGACAGGTCGTCGGCGGCGTGGCTGATCTCGCCCGAGCCCGAGCGGATGCCCTGCACCGCGCCGGTGATCACCGTCATGGTCTCCTGCAGCCGGCCCATGGCGGCGTTGAAGTCGTCCTGCAGCTTGCGATAGCTGGCCGGGAAGGTCTGGGTCAGGCGGTAGGTCAGGTCGCCCTGCGCCAGGTGCTCCAGGGCCTCGCCGAGACCTTCGACGACGCCGGACTGCTCGCGCGCGGCGGCGGCGCGACCGGCCTCGTTGGTCTGGCGCTCGTCCTCGGCCTGACGACGTTGGTCGGCGGCCTGGCCCTCGACGCGCAGCTTCTCGATCGCGGCGTCCTTGAAGGTCATCACGGCGGCGGCCATCGCTCCGATCTCGTCCTTGCGGCCCACCGCCGGCACGGCGACGGTGTTGTCGCCATCGGCCAGGCGACGCATGGCGGCGGTCATGGCGGCGATCGGCGCGGCGATGGCGCCTGACAGCAGCCAGCCCATCAGCACCGCGATCCCGACCGCCATCGCGCCGCCCACGGCCAAGGCCGCGTTGGCGGCGGTGAGCGCCTTGGACTGGTTCGCCGCGCGTTCGGTCAGCTCGGCCGTCTCGTTGTCGCGCATGGCCTTGAGCGCCTTGCGGACCTGGGTCAGGCGCCCAACCTTGACGACGTCGAGACGCGCGGCCTCCAGCTGAGCGGGGTCGCGGGCGCTGGCCAGTTGCTGGCGGCTTTCTGTGCGAAAGACCTCGACGGTCTGGGTCAGGGTGTCGAGCCGGGCCTTTTCGGCGTCGCTCTCGACACCGTCGCGCAGGGCCTGGAAATGCTGGTCATACACGCCCTGCAGCGTGTCGTACTGCTTGGCGAAGGCGGGATCCAGGCTGGCGACGAAGCCGCGCGCCGCGTTCTGCTGTTCGATCAGCGTCATCAGCGTCTCGTCGATCGCGCCGATATAGGCGTAGCTGTGATCGTTGAGGGCGGCGGCCTGGCGAATGGTCGTCAGGCTGCTCCACACCAGGGCTCCGGCGGCGGCCACGGCCAGCACGAGGATCGCGAAGGCGACCAAGAGTTTGCGCGCTACCTTGAGGTTGTTCAGCATTTCCGCGGTCCCTGGCGAACGTGTTGCGAGGAACTTCTGGCCAGAACATCCTTAACAAAGCCGGCAAGGCTTCCCGGTCCCAGGTAAACCCTTACCAAGTTCGCCCAACGCGCCTGACAATGGCCTGGAATTGAAAGGATTTCTTCCACATGCGGCGGATCGCCGCAGCGTGCGTTATCCAATCAATACTTCAGTTGTTTGAAATGATGAACATCGTTATTTGGATTTCGTCGCCTCTCGACCTGCGAGCGTGTTCCTAGCGTCGATTTCTCGCAAAGGACGAATCGCGGCATTAATCTTCGCGCGCCGGCGCAACCGGGGGAGCCGCGCGCGCGTATTTCCAAGTGCGGGACCGTGCCGTTCCGCGCTGTCGCCCAGGAAGCGCCCATGAACGCCCCGACGAACGCCCCCGGCCCGCTGTCGATGTTCCGCCCCGTGCTGTGGCTGGCGGCCGCCGCCTTCGCCGCGGGCTTTGGCGGCTATCTGGCGATGTCGCCGGCTCTGCACGGCGGCTGAGGCGCGGCGGCTAGTCGCCGCCACGCCCTTTCGTTATTTCGCGCCGGTCGAACCGAAGCCGCCCGCGCCGCGCGCCGTCTCGTCCAGGCTGGTCGTCAGGCCCCATGAGGCCTGGACCACCGGCGCGATCACCAGCTGGGCGATGCGGTCGCCCCGGCGGATGGTGAAGTCCTCTTCCCCCAGATTGATCAGGATCACCTTCACCTCGCCGCGATAGTCGCTGTCGATGGTGCCGGGGGTGTTGAGGCAGGTGACGCCGGACTTGGCGGCCAGGCCCGAGCGCGGCCGCACCTGGGCCTCGAAGCCCAGCGGCACGGCGAAGGCCAGGCCCGTGGGGACCATGAACCGCGCGCCCGGCTTCAGCACCAGCGGCGCGTCCTCGGCCACCGCCGCGCGCAGGTCCATGCCGGCCGCGCCGTTGGTCTCGTAGGCGGGCAGGGGCAGGCCTTCGGCATGGGCCAGCTGGACGACGGGGATGTGCGGGGCGGTCATGAAAGGCTCTTTGCTATGCGTTGGGCGAGGTCGTGGGCCACGGAGTCCTTGGCGGCCCGCGTCCAGCGTTCGGTCTTGTCCTTGGAGATCAGCAGGACGGCGTTCTCGTCGCCGCCCATCACGCCGGGCTCGGTGACGTCGTTGGCGATGATCCAGTCGCAGCCCTTGCGCGCCAGCTTGGCGCGGGCGTGCATCTCGACGTCGTTGGTCTCGGCCGCGAAGCCGACCACCAGCTTGGGCCGCTTGGGGCCGGTGGCCGACAGGGTGGCCAGGATGTCGGGGTTCTCGACGAAGGTCAGGGCCGGCGGGCCGCCCTTGTCCTTCTTCAGCTTGGTGCCGAACACCTCGTCGATGCGCCAGTCGGCGACGGCGGCCACGAACACGCCGACGTCGGCGGGCAGGGCGGCCTGGCAGGCGGCCAGCATGTCGCGGGCGGTCTCGACGTCGACGCGATCGACGCCGAACGGGGTGGGCAGGGACACCGGCCCGCTGACCAGGGTGACCCGCGCGCCCAGCTTGGCCAGGGCGCCGGCGATGGCGTAGCCCTGGCGGCCGCTGGAGCGGTTGGTGATGCCGCGCACCGGATCGATGGGTTCGAAGGTGGGGCCGGCGGTGACCAGGGCGTGCTTGCCGACCAGCGGCCGGTCAGCGGGCCCTTCCAGCGCCGCCATGATGGCGTCGAAGATCACGGGCGGCTCGGCCAGGCGACCCGGGCCGAACTCGCCGCAGGCCATGGCGCCGTCGTCGGGCCCGACGAACAGCACGCCATCCTTCTTCAAGGTCTCGAGATTGCGCTGGGTCGCCGGGTGCAGCCACATCCGCACGTTCATGGCCGGCGCCATCAGCACCGGCTTGTCGGTGGCCAGCAGGGTCGTGGAGGCCAGGTCGCCGGCCAGGCCGTTGGCGGCCTTGGCGATCAGGTCGGCGGTGGCCGGGGCCACCACCACCAGGTCGGCCGAGCGCGACAGCTCGATATGGCCCATCTCGGCCTCGTCGGTCAGCGAGAACAGCTCGGCATAGACCTTGTCCTCGGCCAGGGCCGAAAGGGTGAGGGCGGTGACGAACTCCGCGCCCGCCTTGGTCAGGATCGGCCGCACGCCCACGCCCGCCTTGCGCAGCAGGCGCGTCAGCTCCAGCGCCTTGTAGGCGGCGATGCCGCCGCCGACGATCAGAAGAACCCGCTTCTCGGACATGGTGTCGGTCTCCGGCGCGCCACGCCCCCACGGAGGCGTCATCAGGCGCATAGAGCGACGCGGCCTTTTGCGTAAGCCCCCACGCGCAAAAACCTTAACAGGGACTCGACATCCGTTCCGTCTTCGTTCTTAATCGTTAAAGTAGATCAGAACCTCGGAGATCGATCATGACGGTACGGTGCGCGTCCTGGCTTTCCACCTTGGCGGCCGTGGGCCTGGCCCTCGGCGTCGCGGCTTGCGACGGCGGCGCCTCGGCGGTGAAGGCGCCCAAGGGCGGCGCGGTGGCCTCGGCGGTCGAGCCGGCGTCCGACCGTGATGCGCCGGCCTACGAAGGCGCGACCACGGCCCGGCCCGATCCGCGCGACGCGCCGGTTCGCAAGGTGGCGGGCAAGCCGATGTGGGCGGCCAACCGCACGCGCACGGCCGAGGAGAACGCCCAGCGGGGCTTCGAGCGCTACGGGGCCGAATTCGCCGCCGCCGATGTCGACGACTATGTCCGCAAGACCCACGCCTTCGTCGGCCATCCGCCGACGGGCGCCGAGACCCTGCAGCGGGCGAACGGCGACACCCTGATCTACGACCCCAAGGACAACGTCTTCGCGGTGGTCACCAAGGCTGGCGCGCCACGCACGATGTTCAAGCCCGACGACGGCGCGACCTATTGGGCGACGCAGAAGGCCGGCCAGGCCCGCCGAACGGCCGCGTCGCGAGACCGCACGTCCAGCGCCGACAGCTAGGATCCTCCACAAGCGCGCCGTTGGGGGGCGGCGCCGAGGCGAGGGCAGGGCGCGATCCGCGCCGACCCGCCTCGTCACCCCGGTCGGCCTGGCGGGCGATCGGGACCCAGGGGCGGTGCGCAACGCCCCTGGGCGAGCTTGATGACGCCATGAGCCTCTCCCTCTCCCGGAGGGGAGAGGGAGAGGCCCGCCGCGAAGCGGTGGGAGGGTGAGGGGTGAAGGCGTCGATTGGCGTGCCGGCAGGGTCTTGATGAGCTTGGAGACAGCGTTTGGCTAAATCAGCCACGCCCCCGCCGCGAACGCCAACCCCGCCACCGCCGCGCCGGCAAGGAACCACAGCAGCGGTCGCGCCGGACGCGGCTCGACCACGGCGACCGCCGGAGCGGCCGGCGCCTCGGCCAGGCGGGCCAGGGCCTTGATCGCCCGCGCGGCCTCGTCGGCGAACTCGCGGATCTTGGCGGCCGGCGACAGTTCGCGGGCGATCCAGCGGCGCACTACCGGGTCGGCGGCGGCCCACAGGTCGTGGGTGGGGTCGATGCGGCGGGCCACGCCCTCGACGGTGACCATGGTCTTTTGCAGCAGCACCAGCTCGGGCCGCAGGGCCATGTCGAACAGGGCGGTGATCTCGAACAGCTGGGCCAGCAGCTTGCCCATCGACACGTCGCTGGCGTCGCGGCCGAACACTGGTTCGCCCACCGCCCGCAGGGCCTGGGCGAAGGCGTCGCGGTCCTGGTGGGCGGGCACGTAGCCGGCGTCGAAATGGATCGCCGCCACGCGCGGATAATCGCGATTGAGGAAGCCGTAGAGGATTTCGGCCAGGTACTTGCGCTCGGCCGGACCCAGACGGCCCAGGATGCCGTAGTCGACCGCGACGATCGCGGGCCCCCCGCCCTGAACTGGGGCGCTGACGAACAGATTGCCTTCGTGCAGGTCGGCGTGGAACAGGCCGTGGTCCAGGGCCTGGGCCAGGAAGCCGCGCGTCACGGCCTCGGCCAGGGCCTTACGGTCCAGACCCGGCTGCTCCAGCGAGGCGGGTTCCGACAGCGCCACGCCCGGCGCCCAGGTCAGGGTCAGGAAGCGCTTGCCGACCCCGTCCCAGACCACGTCCGGGGCGCGCATATAGGGGTCCAGCTTCATCGCCTCGCCCAGCTCGGCGCAGCCGGCGGCCTCGAAGCGCAGGTCCAGCTCCAGGTCCAGCGCCCGGATCACCACCTCGACGAACTCGCGCGGCCGCAGGCGACGGGCGGCGGGGACTAGCCGTTCGGCCAGGTCGGCGGCCAGGCGCAGGGCGGCGCTGTCGCGAACGACCTGGCGCTCGACGCCGGGCCGCAGCACCTTCACCGCCACCTTGGTCCCGTCCAGCAGGGTCGCCGCGTGGGCCTGGGCCAGGGAGGCGGCGGCGATCGAGGTCTCGAAGCTGGCGTAGACCGTGTCGAGCGGCCGGCGCAGGCCCCGCTCGACCTCGGCCTTGGCGACATCCAGCGGGAAGGCGGGCAGTCGGTCCTTCAGGTGCGACAGGTCCTCGGCGAACACGCCGCCGAAGATGTCGGCCCGGGTCGACAGGAACTGGCCCATCTTGATCGCCGCCGGACCCTCGCGCTCCAGCACCCGCGCCAGGCGTTCGCCCGGCCGGCCCTTGCGCGACGCGCCGCCGGAAAACAGGCGCAGGACTCGCCCCGCCCAGAGCGCCGAAGGCGGAAGAACCGGCTCCAGTTCGCGGGGAACCAGGGCGTCGGCTCGAACCAAGGCCCAGCCGGTCGAGATCAGGCGCAGGCCCGCGGCGACCCGGGTCATGCGGCGAGGGTCTCGATCGGCGAATGGCGGGGAGGCGGAAAAAGGCTCATGTCCCGGCCTGAAAGCCCGCTCCGCACGCTTCGGTCAAGGCCGCTTTCGCCGTCGGTTGGGCGCGGACGATGAAAAGCGGGGCGGAAAGCCGTTTCTCAGGAGGAAATAAGGTCAGCTCTGGCGCCGCCGCGAACCTTCAGCGCGTCCGTTGAGACGGCGAAAACCATCTTCGCCTTAGGCGACTCGCGCTCGGGCGGCGGCTTTCGGCGTTATGCCGAAGGCGCACCGAAAAGCGTGCGTGAAGGCGCTCTGTGACGTGTAGCCAAGCTTGCCCGCGATTTGAGCGATGTCGGCTTCGCCCCGCGCGAGCGCCGTACGCGCGATGGTCAGGCGCCATGTCCGCACATAGCCGAGCGGCGGCTGGCCCACTCGGCGAGCAAACGTCGCTGAGAACGCCGCGCGCGACATGCCGGCCAGGCTGGCGAGATCCGCCACCGTCCAAGGGCGGGCGATGTCCGCATGCATGGCCTGGAGGACGCGACCGAGCCGCGGATCCGAGAGCGCTCCGAGCCATCCGGTCTGAACGACCTCGCCGTTCGCCGCATAGGCTCGGATCGCTTCCACCAGCAAGACATCCGCGAGCCGGGCGCTGACGACCTGGCTTCCCATGCCGCCCCGCCCCGCTTCGGCGTTGAGCAGGGCCAGGATCGTCGTCACCACGCCGGACGTCGCCGAAGATCGGGGCGCCAGGAGAAAATCCGGTAGCATGTCGAGCAAGAAGTCCGCGGTCTCGGACGAGAACGTCACGGTTCCTCCCAGAGCGACGGTGTCGTCGCCGCCAAGCCGCGCGACATCGCGGCCGTCGTAAAAGGTCTGGCCGTCCAGACGCGGCAGCTTCGGGTCGCTGGCCACCGCGTAGGTCGTGCGACCGATCAAGCAGATATCACCCGTGTTCATGAGCTGCGGATCCTGTCGCGGCAGCATCATCCAGCAGGTTCCCTTCAGCACCGCGACGAACTTCAGTCGATCAAGCGCTGGACAGTCCATCGCCCACCGGCCCGACGCCTCCAGCCGCGTGCGACGGGTGACCTGGGCCCCGAGGACCGTCAGGACATCGGAGAGCGGATCGATCAGGGTTTCAGACGGTTGCGACAAAATCATGGACTTTTCACTATAGTTCGTCTCACCCGGGATCCGCATATCTCCCTCCAGAAGGAGACTTGCAATGGGTGTCACGGGCAAGGTCATCGCCATCACGGGTGCGAGCAGCGGCATTGGGCGCGCGACCGCCATGCTCCTGGCGGAACGCGGCGCGTTCGTCGTGTTGGGCGCGCGCCGCGAGACGGATCTGGCGGCCGTCGTCGATGAAATCACGGCCATGGGCGGCAGGGCCGCGTACAAGGTCACCGACGTTCGCCACAGAGACCAGTTGGAAGCGCTTGTCGGCCTGGCGATCGACCGGGGGGGCAGGCTCGACGTCCTCGTGAACAACGCCGGGATCGGGCCGATATCGCGCTTCGACGCGCTACGCGTGGAGGACTGGGACGCCATGATCGACGTCAACCTGCGCGGTACGCTTTACGGTATTGCCGCCGCGTTGCCGGTCTTTCAGCGCCAGGGGGCGGGCCACATCGTCAACATCGTGTCGACGGCGGGGATCAAGATCCTTCCGACCATGGGGGTCTACGCCGCGACCAAGAACGCCGTGCGGACCATCACCGAAGCCCTGAGGCAGGAGGCCGGGCCGCACCTGCGAGTCACCGAGATATCGCCCGGCATGACCTCGACGGGCTTCGCGGATTCGATGACCGATCCGGCGGTCAAGGAAGCCATGAGCAAACGCATCGGCGACATCGCCATCTCGCCCGGCGCCATCGCTCGCGGCGTGGCCTATGCGATCGAGCAGCCCGCCGATGTCGACGTCGGCAGCATCGTGATACGGCCGACCGCCCAGGATTGACGGCGTCGTCGATCAGCCGCTCGCGGGCGAAAACGGCGGCGCGCCGAGTTTCTCGACGCGCTGTTCGTGGCGACCGCCGGCGAACGCGGTCGCGAGGAAGGCGGTCACGCAGGCCTTGGCCATATCGAGATCGACCAAGCGCGCGCCGAGGGCGATGACGTTGGCGTCGTTATGCTCGCGGCTGAGCTTCGCGGAGACGGGCTCGTTGACCAGCGCGCAGCGACAGGCCGGATGGCGATTGACGGCGATGGAGATGCCGACGCCGGAGCCGCACAGGGCGACGCCGCGTTCCGACCGACCGCTGGCGACGTGCTCGGCCAGCCTGTAGCCCCAATCGGGATAGTCGACCGGCGTGTCGTTCGCGGGACCCAGATCGGCCACGTCATGGCCTTCGCCGGTCAGCCACGCGGTCAGATCGGTCTTGAGCGCGATCGCGGCATGGTCCGAGGCGATGGCGATGCGCATGGGTCTTGCTCCCCGAGCGCCCCGTCCTAAACCGCCCAGCCCTGGTGCATCGCCGCGACGCCGCCGGTGAAGTTGGTGATCGTCACCCGCTTGAAGCCGGCGTTTTCCATCATGCTCGCGAAGGTCTTCTGGTCGGGGAAGCGACGGATGCTCTCGACTAGGTACTGGTAGGCGTCGCGATCCTTGGCCAGCCATTCGCCGAACTGCGGGATCAGCTTGAAGGAATAGGCGTCATAGGCTTTCGCCAGCGCCTCGGTCACCGGCTTGGAGAACTCCAGGCAGATGAACCGGCCGCCAGGCTTCAGCACCCGGCGCGCCTCGCGCAGGGCCGCGTCGATGTCGGTGACGTTGCGGATGCCGAACGAGATGACATAGGCGTCGGCATAGGCGTCGGGCAGCGGCAGGCGCTGGGCGTCGCCCACCGTCCAGGTGATCTCGGGCGCGCCGCCCTTCTCGATCCCCGCGCCGATCATCTCGGCGTTGTAGTCGATGATGTTGATCAGGGCGTCGGGACCGCCGCGCCGCTCCTGGGCGGCCCGGGTCATCTTGGCGAAGCGGCGGGCCATGTCGCCGGTGCCGCCGGCGCAGTCGATGATGATCTCGCCCGGCTGCGGGTTCAGGCGCGCGGCGACCGCGTCCTTCCACAGACGGTGCACGCCGCCGCTCATCACGTCGTTCATCAGGTCGTAGTTCTTGGCGACCCGGTCGAACACGCCGCGCACCAGGCCGGCCTTGGCCGAGGCGTCGACGTCCTTGAATCCGAAGGTGGCGGAAGCCTTGGTCATGTCATCGCTCGAATTTGGCGCTCGAAAATCGTCCGGGTCGAACCCGTGTGTGCAGGGCTCTTATAACCGCCCCGGCTTGTCCGTCACCGGTTTTGCGTGGGCGGCTCTAGGAACGGAGCCGGGGATGCCCGATATCTGTCGCCCCAGCTGACCCGAGGTCTTCCTTGCCCGAACTGCCCGAAGTCGAGACCGTGCGCCGCGGCCTGGAGCCGGTGCTGAGCGGCGCGCGCCTGAGCCGCGTGCGCGCCAACCGTCCCGACCTGCGCTTTCCCCTGCCCGACGGCTTCGTCCAGCGCCTGACGGGGGCCAGGATCCTGCGGCTGGACCGCCGGGCCAAGTACCTGCTGGCCCCGCTGGATCGCGGCGACACCCTGGTGATGCATCTGGGCATGACCGGGCGCTTCGAGATCGCCGCCCCGTCATCCGATCGCGCGACCCGGCCCGGCGACTTCGCCCGCGAGGTCAAGCCCGACGACAAGCACGCCCACGTCGTCTTCGAGACAGAAGAGGGGGCGACGGTCACCTATTACGATCCCCGCCGGTTCGGTTTCATGGACCTGATCCCCACCGATCGGGTCGACCATCACCCCTGGTTCGCGACCATGGGGCCCGAGCCCTTGAGCGACGCCTTCGGCGCCAGGACCCTGGTCGCCGCCTTCAATGGCCGCAAGCAAGGCCCCAAGACCCTGCTGCTGGACCAGAAGACCGTCGCGGGCCTGGGCAACATCTATGTTTGCGAGGCCCTGCACCGCGCCCACATCTCGCCGTTCAAGCCGTCGGGCCTGATCGCCGGCAAGCGGCTGGGGCCCCTGACCACGGCGATCAAGGACGTCCTGGCCGAGGCGGTCGAGGTCGGAGGCTCGTCCCTGAAGGATTTCGCCGCCGCCGACGGGGCCCTGGGCTACTTCCAGCACCGCTTCCGGGTCTATGACCGCGAAGGCCAGCCCTGCCCTACGCCCGGCTGCAAGGGAACGATCGCCCGCGAGGTCCAGGCCGGCCGCTCGACCTTCTTCTGCCCGGTCTGCCAGGTTTAGAGGCGTCGCCAGGGCGACCGGGACGGGATTTGCTCTATTGGCGACACGCCGGTTGTCGGGCTTCACTGGGTCTGATCCCTTGAAGTCCTTCGCCGCTGGAGCGCGCCATGGTCCGGATGTCACCCCGAATTTCGACGGCGATCCTCGGTCTCGTCGTTCTTTTCGCCCTGGCGCCGATCGCGGCCCACGCCCAGGCGACGTCGCGGCTGTGCGCCGACCAGGCCGGAGAGGCGCCGGGTCCCGCCTGCCTGGCCGCCCGCAAGAACCTGGGGACGCTGCCGCGAGGTCCGCTCTACTGGCGCATCTATACATTCGACGACGAGAAGGCCGCCGCGAAGGTTCGCCCGCCGCAAGGGGCGATCGTGCGGGCCTTCGGTCAGGTCTGGCTGTTCGACGTGGGCGACAAGGGGCGGGCGCTGAAGGGCGGCCATCACCTGGCCGATGTCGGCCCGCTGCCGCTGGGCGCGCCGAAGGGCGACTTCACCGCCGAATATCTGAAATCGACCTTCGCGCCGGGGATGACGGCGCCGGTGCACACCCATTCCGGGCCCGAGGCGTTCTACGCGATCAGCGGCGCCAGTTGCCTGGAGACGCCCGACGGCGTCCAGGTCGGCCGGGGCGCGGGCCATTCCCTGATGGTTCCGCGCGGCCCGCCGATGCTGCTGATGGCGATCGGCCCGGAAACCCGCCAGGGCTTCGCCCTCATCCTGCACGACACCAGCAGCCCGCCGACCACCCTGACCTCGGCCTGGACGCCCAAGGGGTTGTGTCCGAAGGACTGACGCCTGACACCGCCAAGGAAAAAGTGGGCTGGCTCACGCGCCGCCCGGGGCTCGCCAACGCCGTGGGTCCCTCTATAAAGGCGGCGCTTAACAGGAGAGCCGCCGATGGCCGAGTACCAGACCCTGATCGTGGAAACGCCCGAGTCCGCGCCCGGCGTGACCCTGGTCCGCCTGAACCGGCCCGAGGCCCTGAACGCCCTCAACTCCGTCCTGCTGGGCGAGCTGGCCCAGGCCCTGGCGGCGGCCCAGGCCGACGACGCCATCGGCTGCATCGTCATCACCGGCTCGGCCAAGGCCTTCGCGGCCGGCGCCGACGTCAAGGAGATGTCGGACAAGACCTACCCCCAGATGTTCAGGGAAGACTTCTTCGCGGCCGGCGCGCGCGGCGTGGAGTCGATCCGCAAGCCGATCATCGCCGCGGTGGCCGGCTACGCCCTGGGCGGCGGCTGCGAGCTGGCGATGATGTGCGACTTCATCCTGGCGGCCGACACGGCCAAGTTCGGCCAGCCCGAGATCACCCTGGCCGTCACGCCCGGCCTGGGCGGCACCCAGCGCCTGACCCGACTGATCGGCAAGTCCAAGGCCATGGATATGATCCTGACCGGCCGGATGATGGGCGCCGAGGAAGCCGAGCGCGCCGGTCTGGCCTCGCGGATCTTCCCGGCCGACATGCTGGAGGTCGAGGCCCTGGCCATCGCCGCCAAGATCGCCGCCCAGTCGCCCCTGGCCGTGTCCATGAACAAGGAGATGGTCAACGCCGCCTACGAGACCACCCTCAGCACGGGCCTGGTGTTCGAGCGGCGCCTGTTCCACTCGCTGTTCGCCTTCGATGACCAGAAGGAAGGCATGGGAGCCTTCGTCGAGAAGCGGAAGCCGGCGTTCAAGGGCTCGTGAACGATCGTTCGACCGCCTCGCGAGATTCTGGACCCACGGTGATTGACCCACGGCGGTCGTTCCCGTATATCCGCGCGCTCTTGATTTCTCCTGCTTCGCGGCCGCCCGCGCGGCTGTCCGTTTGAAGGTCCGAACTAATGGCCAATAATCCCGGCGCCAAGAAAGCGATCCGCAAGATCGCTCGTCGCACCGAAGTGAACACCGCTCGCCGCTCGCGCGTGCGCACCTTCCTGCGCAAGTTCGAAGACGCCCTGGCCGCCGGCGACAAGGTCGTCGCCAAGGCCGCGTTCATCGAAGCGCAATCGGAACTGATGCGCGCCGTCTCCAAGGGCGTCGTCCACCCCAACACCGGCTCGCGCAAGGTTTCGCGCCTGGCGGCTCGCTTGAAGAAGCTTGATCAGGCCGCGGCCTAATCCAGTTTCTCGCCGAACGCTGTTCGGCTAGCGAATTCAAAGACTTAGGAAAGCCGATCGAGGAAACTCGGTCGGCTTTTTCTATTGCCTTTTTTTACACTCTGGATTGTCCTCCGAGACATTTCTCGGGCCCCCAAACTACATTCCCTTGGCGGGCGAGGACGTCTGCCGAGTCAACAGAAATATCCGCCGACGGACTCAAGTTTTCCGTTTGACCGGCGGGGGCCGCTGGCTAGTTTAAGCGTCTCAACGCTCTTCCAGTCCATGGAGATCACTGGCGGCGGTCGAACCCTTGCGTTCGCCGATCAACCCCCTGTGTCTGCTGGTTGGAGAAGGCTGAGGCACGGTCGTGCGCCATGGGGGGCGGCGATCGGGGATAACACGACATACCGAGGCGGTGACG